>JBGVTF010000264.1:0-6044 GCA_041862415.1 Anaerolineae bacterium
GTATATCAAGCTCCTGGCGCAGCGTGTGCACTTTTACCTTGGTGGTCCTCGATTGTCCCTTCAAAGCGTTGTCCGTCCAACCCTGAGTGGGGATCTCCAGCAAATCGGGGTACTGGTCTTGGTCGTAGAAATATGGCTGGCGAAATGCCCCATGTTCGTCATACCATGGGCTGGGAAACAGGCCATTCTCGTTCCGCAAGTCAGAGCTGACGAAGGAAAAGCCCAACTCTGTCAGAATCCGCAGCGTATCCTCTTCTCCTTGCAGTCCTCGATAGTATCCAAGTGGAGTCCTGAGGCCTATGATCTCGTAACCTAGCTTTTCCTTTATCAGCGATCTGGTGGTGACTAGCTCGTGCCTTATCTCATCGCTCCCCAGGGGATTGCTCCTATGAAGGCTCTTCTTGAACGGGCGATGAGAGTAAGCGTGTCCTTGAAAGTCAATGAGGCATCGCAGGTGTTGAGATTCAAGTTCCTCAAGTAGAGAGGCACACAGGTCTGTTATCTCCAGCATCTTGCCCAGCACGAACAGTGTGAAGGGGGCCTCGTATTCCTGGTGCGCCTGGGAGATAATCTTGAGTCCTTTTTGGGCTAGTTGTCGGTCGCTCTGAATCCTGTGGGGCGGATCGCCCTCTCTCCCACATCTCTCCCAATCGTATCCCATAACGAGGTAAGGTTTGTCAAACTTGATGGGGTGAATCATTTGTGAATTACTCCAAGTCGAACCGCCCGCGAGTGAGGGTGCGTGAAGTGGATGGACCATTGTCATTATAGCACATTCCAAAGCCCCTGACAATAGCGAGAGTATCGTGCCTCCCTTCCCAATTCGGGCAAGTTATGGTAGAATGAGGGCGGCGGGTGGGTCCCGTCCTTCAGGGCGTTATCATAGAGCAAAGGGAGGCAGAAATGGGGTCACGGACGAAGGCTCTGATCATCGGTGGTGTGGCCGGGGCTGCTGTGGGAGTGGCAGCGGCCTGGCTCTTCATACGTAGTGTCGAAGAGGAAGCGTTGACAGTAGAAGAGGCAGGGGAGGGGGTAGTTGCACCACGAACCATCGGTGTAGGCCAGGTGGTGCGGCTTGGCGTCTCGATCCTCGGCGTCCTCCGCCAGATCGTTGACCTGGGCCGGGAGGAGTGAGAGACGTCAGCGGTTGATGGGATGACAAGGCAACGGGTCATGAGTTGATGGGTCAGTGACTGCCTCGTTGCCTCATTGACTGATTGACTCATCGCCCGAGGTATTCCCGTGAAATGCAAAAAATGTGGCCAGGTGGCCGTCATCAACATGCGTCATCACAGGCTGGCCCTCTGTCAGGAGTGCTACCTGGAGTGGTTCCCCCAGCAGGTCCAGCGAGCCATCCGGAAGCACAAGATGTTCGGCCCGCGGGACAAAATCCTGGTGGCCGTCTCTGGCGGCAAAGACAGCCTCTCCCTGTGGGATGTGCTCCTAGATTTGGGCTATCGCGCCGATGGACTTTACATAAATCTTGGCATCAGCAACGGTGACTATTCCAGGGCATCGTTGCAGAAGGTGGAAAGGTTCGCTGCCAGGCGGGAGGGGGCCAGGTTTCAGGTGGTGGACATCAAAGGGACCTACGGCCAATCGGTACCGGAGCTGGCCAGGACTAGGCAGCGGGGACGGCGTGTTTGCTCCCTGTGCGGCCTGGTGAAGCGACACGTGATGAATCGCATAGCTTATGAAGGGGACTACGCCACAATTGCTACCGGCCATAACCTGGACGATGAGGCCGCCACCCTCATGTCCAACACTTTGCAGTGGGAGACCGGCTACCTGGCTCGCCAGGCTCCAGTGTTGCCCGCCACTCACCCCAAACTGGCTCGCAAGGTCAAGCCCTTCTGTCGCCTCTACGAGCGCGAGACGGCCGCCTATGCTCTGATACGGGGCATTGACTACATCTACGCTGAATGTCCCTACGCCGTGGGAGCCAAGACCATCTTCTACAAGAGTCTACTCAACCAGTTGGAGAATCGCTCACCGGGGGCCAAGATGCAGTTTTACCTCCAGTTCCTCAAAGCGAAAGAGGAAGGCCGCTTCATGGCAGTAGAGAGGGAGGAAGTGACGTTGAACGAGTGTCAGAACTGCGGTCAACCGACTACCGCGCCAGGGCTGTGCGCCTTCTGTCGCCTCTGGGCGTCAAATCAGTGAAATGAGTGCTCTGGTTTTCGTTCGGACTTCATACAATGCCAACAGTGTCGCGGCCCTCACGGGGGCTTTGGAGGCGGATCAGCGTTTCTCGGACCTGGCCATCTATTTTCTGTGGGATGACGCTGATCTGGTGCGGCAGGTGGGGGAGCTGGCGGAGGGGGGCGAGCGGCTGGTGGTGGCTTTCTCCTTCGCCACAGCCAACGTGCCTCAAGTTGCAGAGGTTTTGGAGTGCTTACGCAGATGTTTACATAATAACGGTTTGACCAACGTGACCCTCGTGGCTGGTGGTCCTCATCCTTCGGGTGATCCGGAGGGCACCCTGGAGGTAGGCTTCGATGTGGTGGTAGTGGGGGAAGGGGAATGTACCTTCCCCGATTTATTGGCTCGTCTCTTCGCTGGGGACTCGCTGGTTGACCTGCCCGGTCTTGCCTTTTGGGATGGGGGGCAGGTGGTGCGCACAGGCCGGGTCCCCATGGTGGACATTGATGCCTTTCCTCCTTTCGCTATCCGCCATGCTCGTTTCGCTCCGGTGGAGATCAGCCGGGGTTGCCCCTATGCCTGCGCTTTCTGCCAGACGCCTTTCTTCATGGGCGGTCGAATGCGCCACCGCTCGGTGGAGGCTGTGGTACATTGGGTGAGGGAGGCCATGGGTGCTGGCTACAGCTACCTGCGCTTCGTTACCCCCGATGCCTTCGCCTACGGCTCGCCCGATGGCCGCACGCCCAACCTGGGAGCCATCGAGCGGTTGCTCTTCGAGATGAACCAACTTATGGGGCCAGAGTTGATCTACTTCGGTTCTTTTCCCTCCGAGGTGCGACCAGAGAACGTGAGCGCTGAGGCCCTGGCCCTGGTGACCCGATACGCGGCTAACGACAACATTGTCTTCGGTGCCCAAACGGGCTCACCACGCTTGCTCAGGGAGTTGCGGCGCGGCCACACAGTAGAGGACGTCTACCAGGCTGCTGAGTTAATCCTGCAAGCGGGTCTGAAGCCCATCGTTGACTTTATTTTCGGATTGCCAGACGAGACGGAGAGGGATCAGCGATTGAGCCTGCGGCTCATTGAGGATCTGACTGCGATGGGAGCAACCATCCACAGCCATACGTTTATGCCCTTGCCGGGGACGCCTTTAGCCGACGCCCCGCCGGGCCAGGTGGCACCTGAAATCGAGTCAATCCTGGGGCGCCTGAGTAAGGACGGGCTTCACATCGGCCAGTGGCAGAAGCAGGCAGAACTGGCAGCAACGATTTGTCGCTGAGTTTCAGTGGAACACGAGTTAGGCTTGTAGTAGCGACTTTAGTCGCGGGTGTGCCAGGACGACTGAAGTCGTCACTACGAAACCGTGATCTGCCAAGTCGGGCGATGGCCTATTCTGGCCCATCCATGGATGGGCCGTTTTGCTGGTATGAGCAATCCGCCTCGTAGCCACAGCGGCGGCAGCGGTTGGGATTGGAGTGGCTGGGAGCTATGTCGTCAGCAGCCAGATCATGCCGCATCTTGGTCAGGGTGTTCAGGAGTTCGGCCTGCAAACGGGAAGAGTAGTCTATGGCCAGGGCCTGGTCACGGTATTTGATGATGCCATAGGGTGGGGGCTGACTGTATTCTTCTTCTACCAGTAGGCAGTAAGCCGCTAGTTGCAGCACGTGGGAGCGGTAGGGGGTGGGGGGAGAGAGTGTGGACTTGACTTCCACGGGGATCACGCGCCCTCTCTCTTCGATCAGGTAATCTGGCCGGCCGGTGAGCAGATGGCGTTTTGAGAAAAGGGGTTTCTCGCAGCGCTGCCAGGCCCCCGTGTCGGCGTAGACTACTCGGCCCCGAGGGAGCCCCGTCCTTTCTCGTTTGCGGCGAGACCAGCGCAAGGCTGCCAGGCCAGATGCGACGAGGAGAAGAAAGAGGGCGGCCAGTACGGTGCTCACGGCGTGCACTCTTCGTTCAAGGCAGTGATGATCACCGGCACCCCTTTAGGTTCCCAGACAGTGAACCAGCGGGCATCGTTCGGGTGAAGGCGGATGCAGCCATGGGAGGAAGGATAGTTGCCCAGGGCGTCCAGATCCTGGTAGACCCTGTGCCCATTTAGATAGAAATATGGGGCACTGTGGATGAGGATAGAGGCTCTGGCCTTGAAGAGGTACCAGGCGTCGTCAGCATAGGCATCCAGATTGTAAAAGGTCCCCTGGTAGGGACCTACCCGGCCCTCCCAGGCTGGCGTGCAGTTGTCGGGATCGGGCCTGCCCGTACTGACCGGGATCACTTTTGTCTGTACCTTGTTCTCGAAGACGAACATCAACTGCTCGTCCTGGTTGATGACGATGCAGCGGCCCCGCTCGTCGCTGAAGGGCGGTGTGGGATGGAGAGTAGGCGAAGGGCTTGGTGTGGGAGAGGGGACTGGCGTATTGGTGGGAGAGGGGGTAGCCGTCGGCGACGGTGGGCTGGTCGGATAGGGCTTGGGGGTCCAGATCAAGGTGGGGACCAGAGGGAGAGAAGTGCTTGTGGGTGTAGCTGTTTCCTTGATAGACGCTTCTTCTGTTGGCTGAGGGTCTTCGGGAACGGTCAGTGTGGAGTTGTCACCTATCATTCGCGGCAGGCCTGGGAAGAGAGCGTTGGCCAAGGCTGAAAGACCCGCTGGCAGGCACAGGGTCCCCAACAGACAGGGTGCAAGCAACAGGCAAAGCGCTATAAGGATGGCATACCTTCTCCTCGACACATTACCCCCCTCTCACGAGCGACCAAAAGAGCAGTAGCCCGACGATGATAGCCAGCGACAGCAGAAGGTAGGCCAGCCGTCGCCAGTGGTGATAGCTGACGACCTGCCGCCCGTGGCTGGCGTGTTCCTCTGCGCCGGCGGCCATTTCCCCTACATTATGGGAGCGATAACCCAGGACCCGTCCCAGCCACCAGGCGCGGGCACAGTACTCGTACTGGCCAATCTCGCTAGCGCGGATTACGCGGTCGTCAGCCCTAGCCATTTACCTTCCCCTCGAAATCGCGCAGAGCCTGTTGCAGCTTCTCCTGCCGCAGGCTCATAGTCAGGTCCCCCCGCGTTCGTTCCAACACCCCCCGTACCATGTCGGTGGTGCGGCGCAGTCCACCGGTGACCGCATTGGGGAAATCCATGGTGACCAGAACGCCGTAGATGTCGTCCATCATGGAGAGGATTTCTTCCCCTCGTTCCAATTCTCCGTGACGGATGAGGTCCAGCACGTGGCGGCGCAACTCGCCCGCTGCCTCGCCCAAACCGTTGAGGTAGGCGGCGTATTCCACGCCCAGTTCGTCGGGATCGGGCAGGGGGCGGTCGGTGATGAGGGCGTAGGTGATGCTGGCCTCAGCGAACTCCTTGAGGGCGTCCTGGGTGTAGCCAGCGTGGTAAAGGTCGACGTAGTCGGCCACGCCGTCCACTATCTCGGAGGCCAGTGCTTTGGCGGTGGCCAGAAGCCCTGTGGCGTTCTCGAATTCGCCCCGGTGGGTGGCCCGGATGGCGTTAGCGCAGTGACGGATCAACTCCCGCGAGAGCCGTAGCGTCTCGTCTCGTACTTTGTTCTTGGCTTCAAAGTTAGTGCGGATCTTTTCGGCGAAAGTTTCTAGATTCTCCAAGAGCTCCTCCCAGTAACAAGAGCAGAGGTAGTGTTCTCTGCTCTTGTTCAGCTATCCCTGCTTCACCTGTTCTGATCTTCACGTCAATTATACCCTTTTTCAGTCCCGATGGCAAGCGTCAGCCCCTCATCACTTCTTGAACCCGATGGGCCTCTCTTCGTGAAAGCCATGCTTCGGCGTTTTGATCTCCCCGTACTGCTCCTCGAATTTGCCCAGGTTCTCCCCCAGGGCTTTGTGTAGCAGTTTGGCGTTCATGGGCGTCATCAGGATGCGGGTATAGACCTTGGCCT
>JBGVTF010000265.1:0-2145 GCA_041862415.1 Anaerolineae bacterium
CACAAATCGTACATCTCACTCGCCGCAGCAAGAAATGCTGCTCTCCTCTTTGCTCTGCACATCTGGCGGGCCACTGCTTGCTCCTTTCCTCCTATCATCTTGGTGCAAGTAGGCCTGCCACCTCTCACTTTGCAACCTCTTGACCTCCCTTTCCCCCAAATTTGCGACCTAATATCCGTGGTGTGGCGCTCTCATTGGCATAGACGCGGAAAATATGCTATAATTTCTTCAGTAATTTAGTCGCGCCCCACGGTAGGTCCACACTGGAGGAGGTTCAAATCCATGAGTCAGAAACCTGATCGTAACTTGGCTTTGGAACTGGTGCGCGCAACGGAGGCCGCTGCTCTGGCGGCTGGGCGCTGGATGGGCCGAGGTGACAAAGTAGGGGCCGATCAGGCCGCCGTGGACGCCATGCGCCTCTCCCTGAACAGTATCGTCATGGATGGGGTGGTGGTTATCGGTGAAGGGGAAAAGGACAAGGCCCCTATGCTGTACAACGGCGAGGTTCTGGGTACCGGTAATCCTCCTCCGGTGGACATTGCCGTGGACCCCATTGATGGCACCCGTTTGACCTCCCTGGGTCTGCCTGGAGCCATATCGGTTGTCGCTCTCTCGGAGCGGGATACTATGTACGCTCCAGGCAGCATTGTCTACATGGACAAAATCGCTGTGGGTGCCGAGGCCAAGGGGGCCATTGACATCAACGCTCCGGTGGAGGAGAACTTACAAAAAGTGGCCAGAGCCAAGAAGCGCGATGTGGATGACCTGACAGTCGTCATCCTGGATCGGCCACGGCATGAGAAGCTGGTCAGTGAGGTAAGGGCTGCCGGAGCGCGCATCAAGCTGATCCCCGACGGCGACATCGCCGGCGGGCTGATGACAGCCATTGAGGACATAGGACTTGATATACTGATGGGCATCGGTGGCTCGCCGGAGGCCGTGGTCACCGCCTGCGCTCTCAAATGTATAGGCGGGGAGATCCAATGCAAGCTTTGGCCCCGCAGCGAGAAAGAACGGCAGAAAGCCCTGGACGAGGGGCTGGACCTGGAGCAGGTGCTGACTACAGACGACCTGGTTCAAGGCGACAATGTCTTCTTCGCTGCCACCGGCGTAACCGACGGTCAACTCCTGCAAGGGGTCAAGTATTTCGGCACTGGAGCCAAAACCTACTCCATCGTGATGCGTTCCAAGTCGGGCACGGTGCGCCTGGTGGAGGCTACCCATAAATGGGAGAAATTGATGCGCTTCAGCCTGATCAAGTTTGACTGACTCACCAATCGCTTCAGAAATCCGTCCCACCTGAGGAGCCATCCCCAGGTGGGATTTGTTGTCTGCCAATCATAGGTTCAGACGCATCTGCAGCAGCGTCTTCCCTTCCACAAAGCCGTATCTTTTAAGGGTCTCGATAGCCTCCTCATGGGAGGCGGACATTTTGACTGCCACGCTTTGCCCCGGGTAATTTCCCAGAAGGGCTAGGGCCTTGGTGACTAACATCTCCTCCACCTGGCCACGGTAATCAGGATGGACCATCATCTCCAGGCTGTGTCTCCCCCCCCACCAGGAGGCGCGCACGGTGAGAGTGGCGATGAACTTGTTGCCCTCATCCACAGCCAGCTGGTTGGTTCGCTGGCCAGAGAAGATGTCACCAAGCCAATCAACCACCCTCTCGGCAACGCCCTTTCGAAAATCCTCCTCACGAATGGGTCTGGCTCGTTGCTCGCTGGCCGGGGTGGCGGCCTGGGCCAGTTCATACTCTTTATGCCATTCGCTATAGTTCCTCTGGCGCAAGGTTAATCCCTCGGCGGGGACGAAAGTGACCCGGCCTACCCTCTTCAGTTGCAATTCCGTGGTGCCCGTGAGTTCTTCAAAGCCCAAATCCCGATAGAGCTTCAAGGCCGCCCTATTGTCAGCACGGACCTGGAGGGTCACTGATTCTCCACCCCGGTCGCGGGCCATGCCGATGGCTGCTTGCATCAACTCACGAGCGATGCCCCGTCCCTGGTAGGTACGCTCCACGGCCACGTTGCTGATGAACCACTTTCGTGATCGCCAACTGGATCGGTTGACGGTCACATTACCCACCACGCGGCCCTCCTCCACCCAGACAAGGCCGGAGAAGGTTTCGTGGAACTCGGGGCTGAGGCG
>JBGVTF010000266.1:0-7230 GCA_041862415.1 Anaerolineae bacterium
GTCGGATTCAAGGCGTGCGGCTCGGCCATGAACCAGGGGCTGAAGCGCAGTTCGATGTAATCAATGCCCTCGAGGTGCGCATCCTCAACGTTCTCGTACGCGATCCGGCGGCATGCCTCGTAATCCACCATTACACCGGTCATCCACTGGAACTTGGCGATAAAGGCCATGACCCCCGGTTGGGGGTCGGTCACCTGGATGTGGGGACGTAGTTCCTCCAGGTCCCAGGCGGGCAGGGGAAGGTTGTGCTGACGCCCCAGGTCCAGGATGGTTTCCAGGCGCACACTGCCATCCAGGTGGCGATGTAAGTCAATCAGTGGGAAGGTAGGATCTATCATGGTCTGTTGCGCTCCTTTAATGAATCAGATCGTTCCTGCATCCTGGTCAAAGGTCAGTTGGCTCCTCTGACGAGCCCCGAACGACAACCATCAAGGCGATGTCGTCAAACTGGGGCGCATCGCCCACAAATTCGTGAACCTCCGCTAGCAGTCGCTCTTCCATGCTTTACTCTTCTCCCGATCACTAGCACGGCCCCGCGTAGACTTTTCGTAAGCGTTCAGCCACCCTTGCGAAGGTTGCGAATAGCGCTGGCAATGGGGCAATCCCGGCTGACGAAGACGCTTTCAGCCTGAAAGTTGCCATCAAACCTTCGCAAGGGTTCCCACCACCTGGACGGATACGACTTCTCTATGGCGCCTCCTTGCGCTTCACCATCTTCAAGACGTTACCTGAATCGGTTGTGAACTCGAAACGAACTTGATCCATCAACTGACGAATAAAGTAGAGCCCCAGCCCACGTACTTTGCGGTCCTCAAGGCTGGCGCAGAGATCCGGTTCTGGCACGCTCGTGGGGTCAAACGGGCGGCCGTAGTCGCGGAGTATCACCGTCAGCCCATTCTTGTTGACAATACAGGTGCACTCGATGTCGCCGCGTCCCTCACCTCCATAAGCATGTTCGATGATATTGGCGCAGGCCTCATCCACGGCTAATTGTACCGCGTAGACGGCGCGCCCATTGAGACTGGCGGCTTCGGCGGCATGGGTGACGAACTCACCGACAGCAGCCAGACTGGCAAATCGAGCAGGAAAGGTAGCAGTTTTCGGGGTATCCATAGGCAGAATCAGTACAGCTCACACGACGGGTGGCCGCCAGTACCGAGAGGCCGCCTCAGCAGCCTATCCAGGCAAACGAGGCGGCCTCGATGTAGCGGCACAAGACCACTCTACAGGCCGCCTACGCTTGCGTGGGCGGCCTGCACCGACACAACTTGTGGGACAAACTTCGGAGGCGCAACTGACGCTAGAAACTTGCGACGGCGTGGAGAACGTCGTCGAAAATCTTGAAAAGTGGCACAAAGCCTACCAGGTCCAGGGTCTCGTAGATCCGTTCGGGCAGGGCGGCCAGGACCAACTGGCCTCGGTTCCATCGCTTGCACGTCTTCTGCACGTCAATCAGCACCCGCAAACCGGCGCTGGAGATAAAATCCACGTCGCTCATGTCGAACACGATCTTGAATCGCTTTGCTTCAGTGATCGTGTTAAGAGCCTCTGCCAGTTGTGGCGCTGTTTGACTATCAATGCGGCCTGCTGCTTTGACCAGATCACAATACTTGAACTGCTCGGTGGTGAGTTCCATGATTGACCTCCTCGTTTGATATGTTTGGCGTGGGGAGTGCCAGCCCGCTGCCCGCTTGACAGCCTGAGCTGGCATCCTGAACGCTGGCCCAGGGAGAGTAACGCCTCCCTTTAATCGCTGGTAAGTTTGAATCTATTATACCTTACCCCATTCCCTTCGTCAACCGAAAGAAGTACGCGATGCAGGAGGGAGTGGAAGTGAAGAAGAGGCCCGAGGCCATCAAGTTGTCATCCCCTAAATTATGTGGTAAACTACGGATGTCGCCCCAGCGGCGACGTCGTCACGTGGGGGATATCAGATGCGCGTGCTTTTCGTCACCCAGCAAATAGATTACGAGCCCCAGGGCATCATGCACCTCTCCAGCGCCCTCAAGGCTGCTGGCCACCAGGTGGCCCTGGCCGTGGAAGCCCACGAGGACCCGGTGGCCGTCGCCATTAAGTTCGGGCCGGGCATTGTGGGCTACAGCGTCATCACCGGCTCCCAACAGTATTACCTCCAGGTGAACCGGCGCATCAAGCAGGAGGTAGACGTCTTTTCCGCCTTCGGTGGCCCCCACCCCACCTTCTTCCCCGAGATGATCGAGGAGGAAGGCGTGGACGGCATCTGCATCGGCGAAGGCGAAGGGGCCATTGTGGACCTGGCTAATGCCCTTGACGATGGCGGTTCGGGTGGGCTGCAGACTCCCCTGGCGCGCAACAAGTTGCGCTACTCCACTATCCCTAACTGGTATTTCAAGCTCCATGGCGAGATTGTACGCAACCCGGTACGCCCCTATGTGAACGATCTGGACTCGCTTCCCCTCCCCGACCGCGATTTGGTTTACAGCAAGGATCGCACTTATCGGCGCAGCAAGATCAAGCACTTCATTGCTGGCCGGGGTTGTCCCTATAACTGCACCTATTGCTTCAACCATGCCCTCTCTGAAATCTATCGAGGAAAGGGCCAGCGCTTCCGCATGCGTAGTGTGGACAACGTCATCGAAGAAGTGCGCCAGGTAAAAGCCAAATATCCGTTGGAGTTCGTCGTCTTTGTTGATGATGCTTTCGTCCTGTCTGAGAGTTGGCTGGTCGAGTTTGCCGAGAAATACCGCCGGGAGATCGGCCTGCCCTTCTTCTGCAACACGCGGGCCAATCTGGTCACGGCGGAGCAGGTGCAGCTCCTCAAGGAGGCTGGGTGTTACTCGGTCAGTATGGGCATCGAGGCCGCCAACGACCACATCCGCAACGAGCTTCTCAGGCGCAAGATGAGCAAGGAGCAGATCCTCCAGGCAGCGCGGTTGTTGCGGGAGGGCGGCATCCGCTTTACCACCACCAACATGATCGGCCTGCCCACCAGCAGCCTGGAGGACGACTTTGAGACGCTGGCGCTCAACATCGAATGTCGTCCGGCTTATGCCCACGCCTTCATCTTCCAGCCTTACCCCAGGACCGAATTGGGCGAGTTCACTCGCGAGCACGGCTGGATGGTGGGCACCTTGGACGACATTGGCGAGGTGGCCTGGGACACCTCGGTCCTCAACTTTAGCCCGGAGCACAAGCGCCAACTGACGAACCTGCAACGCTTCTTCGCCCTGGCCGTCGAGTGGCCCTGGCTCCTGCCTCTGGTGCGCCGCTTGATTCGGTTGCCTGGCAACCCTCTTTTCTGGCTGGTTAACAAGTTATGGAAGGGCTACGCCATCAAGAAGCGCGTCCATCCGGTCAAGCTTTCTTTACGCGGGTATTTCGACATCGCCTGGCACTTCATGAGAATAAAGTCTTGAGGGAGATTTGCACAAGTGCACCTGCTATTCATCATCAAAGAGATTGATAACGAGCCCCAAGGCATCATGCACATTTCCGCTTTTCTGAAGCAAGAAGGACATCAGACGAGTCTGGCGGTGGCTACCGAAGAGGACCCTGTCGAGGCTGCCCTGCGGCTGAAACCTGACGTGGTGGGCTACACCGTCTACACCGGTACCCAAAACTACTACCTGGACCTGAACCGTCAGATAAAAGCTCAATTGCCTGGTGTCTTCTCTATTTTCGGTGGCCCCCACTCCACTTTCTTCCCGGAGATGATCGAACACGAGGGGGTAGATGGGATTTGTGTAGGCGAAGGTGAGTACGCCACTCTGGACCTGCTTAATGCCCTGCAAGCCGGTGCTGAGATCGCTGGCATCCCCAACTGGCATTTCAAGCTGGCCGGGCAGGGCGGGGGTGTGGGGGTGTCCCCTACATTTTCCCCCATTACACCTTCTACCGACAGATCGAAGGTGGAAATCACACGCAATCCGGTGCGGCCTCTGCTGACCAGCGAGCAACTGGACGAACTGCCCTTCCCCGACCGCGATCTGCTTTACAACGTCCACCCCGCCAGCCGCCGCAACAAGATCCGTCCCTTCATCACCGGTCGCGGTTGTCCCTATAGTTGCACCTATTGTTTCAACAAGGCCTACCGGGATCTCTATCGAGGGTTAGGTAAGGCCATGCGTCGCCGTAGCGTGGAGGACGTCATCCGGGAGATCAAAGCGGTGCGCAAGCGATATCCCCTCGAATTCATCACCTTCATGGACGACACTTTCATTCTCAATCGCCAATGGTTGCAAGAGTTTACCGTGTGCTACAAA
Source organism: Anaerolineae bacterium (assembly GCA_041862415.1). Lineage (GTDB taxonomy): Bacteria > Chloroflexota > Anaerolineae > E26-bin7 > E26-bin7 > E26-bin7. The sequence continues at coordinate 4,242 of JBGVTF010000266.1, forward strand.
GCTGAGGTGGCTCTGCCTTTCTGGTGCCAGGTACGAGCCAATCTGGTCACCGAAGAGATGATGGCTTTGTTCAAAGACGCTGGTTGTGTCAGCGTCAGCTTTGGCCTGGAGGCGGGGAACGACCGATTGCGCAACGCTATTCTCAAGCGCGACATGAGCCAGGAGCAGATCCTGGAGGCCTCGCGCATCTTCCGCCGGCACGGCATCGCCTTCATGACCAATAACATGCTGGGCTTGCCTACCGGCTCCCTGGAGGCCGACTTTGAGACCCTGGAGTTGAACGTGCAGTGTCGACCCAGCTACGCCAACGTTTTCCTCTTCCAACCCTACCCCAAGACCGAGTTAGGCGAGCGGGCCTGCCAAGAGGGCTGGATGATCGGCTCCTTTGACGACCTGTCGGGCTCGGTCAGCGACGATACGATCATCAGATTTGGCAGCGAGTCAGAGAAGCGTCAGATCGAGAATCTCCAGAAGCTCTTCGCCCTGGCTGTAGAGTTCCCCTTCCTGGTGCCTCTGGTCAAGCTGCTGATCAAGCTGCCCCGCAACAAGCTTTTCTGGCTCGTCTACAAGATATGGAAGGGCTACGCCATCAAGCGGCGTATGTTCCCCTTCCGTCTCACCCCTGGGGAGTACGTGAGCGCGGCCTGGCAGTACATGCGCATTCACAGCCAGTGAGTTAGAGGTGAGCTTCTAGCCACGACGGGTAAGAGAGCAAGGGAAAAGGCGAGGGTTGCACAGCCCACTGGGCTGTGCAACCCTCGCAACTTTTTCTCCACTCCGCCGGGGGAGTTAGTCTTTCATCGCTCAGTTGCTATGGACCGGGGGCTGCCGCTATACCTTTATCCCTCTTCACGCAATTTGCTGGCGATAGCTTTGGCTTCTTCGACCATAGCGGGATCCAGATCGAAAACCGAGATGCCTCGGCGGTCTGCTTCAATAGCTTGGGGACTATTTGAGATAAAACCGACTACCTGGGAATCGGGCAGGTTCTCGAGAACAAAGTCACGGTCGGCCTGATCTCGCACTTTGTTACCGACGACGTATATCCGCTTGATACCGATGTCACCTGCCAACTTTTTGATTGCCTTGGCCGTCTGCAGGCTCCGCTTACCTGGCTCGACGACGATGATGAAAGCATCGACAGCCTGCGCTGTGGCGCGTCCCAGATGCTCGATGCCAGCTTCCATATCCATAATGAGCACCTCATCGCGGCCCAGCAAGAGATGGGTGACCAGGTTCTTGAGAAGCACGCTCTCAGGGCAGACACAGCCGGAGCCGCCGCGGTCAATGGTGCCCATGACCAAAAGCTTGATCCCACGGTGAGCGACAGCGAAACGATCGGGTATATCATCCACCCTGGGGTTCATCTTGAAGAACCCCCCGAAGGTGCCAGGCTTGGACTCTGTGCGTTCAGCGATAAGGTCGTCCATCTCCGCAATGGGCGTGACCTGGGCCGCCAGGTCTTCGGGGAAACCCAGAGCCGAGGCCAGGTTGGAAGCAGGGTCGGCATCAATGGTCAGCACCTTTTGGCCCTGGCCGGCATAGATGTGGGCCAGCAACCCGGCCAAAGTCGTCTTGCCTACTCCGCCCTTACCGCTGATAGCTATTTTGGGCAAATTCAATCTCCTTAATGCTCACAGAGCTTGCGCTGAGGGCTAGTAGGGGTTCTCTTTCCAGTGGACGGTCCACACGCTGTAATCGCCCTTGTCGGATTCTTTAGGCTTCTCGCAGCCAGATGTAGTTACCACGTCAAGCTGATCGACCACCTGCCCGTTTTCTATCAACTGGATGTGCCATACTGAATCGAAGAAATCGTCCCCTATGCGCTTTGTAGCACCTCCTATCGGGTCAGTGGTCAAATAAGTATCGAAGCCCCAGTCGGTCCAGAGGTGAACTGTAACGTTTTTCTTACCTGCACCGCGAGAATCCTTGACGTTGAACCGAAATTCGGTATAGCCGCAATACGAGATGCCTTCGTATTTGGTGATAGTGTAACGCGGACCGAGCGTCGGCGTAGGCGATGGCGTACGAGTGGGAGTTGATGTAGGCGGGCTGGTTGGGGTCACAGTGGGCGTATGGGTGGGAAAGGGCGTACCTGTGGCTGTGGGTGTGGGCGTGTTGGTCACTGTGGGCGTATTGGTCACCGTGGGCGTGTCCGTTGGCATGCCGGTGGCCGTGGGCGTCCAGGTAGGTGGGAAGGTGGGCGGAGGCCCCCCGGCCATTCCCCTCGGGGTTGCCGTCGGCGGCTTGAAAGGATTGAAGGCCACATAAGGGTTACGGAAGATGGCCGCGTAGCATAGGCAAACGAAAACGGTCATCATTACCACGAGGATGGTCGTGATTTCCAGTACTCTGTCGTCTACTTGGTTTAGCATCTACCTACCTCCTTGAGTGTACGGGCCACCGCTGATTTCACCTGTTATTGGCTTTGCCCATAGGATTCATCGTTGGTGAGGATGAAGACCCTGGCGCTGTCTTGGTAAAGAACGTCTACACGCAGCGACTTATCCTGCCTAGTAGCGATAAGCTTCTCCGTAGCTTCTCTTAGTTTGGCCGTAAGTTGCTCTTCCGGATAGTTGGGGTAGAGCCCAAGCCGCCCAACTTCTATTTCTTGTCTGAGTACCTCGACCCAGGCCCGGTCAATGGTATCAGCTTCGGGCAGAGCGATGACTTGCTCACCGTGGAGAGCGTACAAATCTTCGTAGGCCTTGCTCAACTCCGATTGGATCTCAGCCACCTGGTCCTCCCATTCAGGCACCAGGCTGAGACCATAACCACCCGAGGCTATCTGGTATTTTATGGTCAGCCAGCGTACCTTGTGCCAGGCTATGGCTACCTTCTCCAGAAGCATGGGCGGTCCGGCCGGTTCAGTATTGTAGAAACTCAGTCTGGTCCCATCTTCAGTTTGCAGCGCCTGAGCCAGGCTCACCGTCAGATTATCAGGTGGCTGTTTCAAGGTTGATAGCAGGTAGTCGCTGAGGTTGTGCGC
>JBGVTF010000267.1:0-4209 GCA_041862415.1 Anaerolineae bacterium
GGAGCAGTACGATTTCCCTATTTGTACTTTCGGCCACGTGGGCGACGGGAACATCCATCCGGTGCTTATCATGGACCCGCGGAAAAAGGAGCACTGGGACAAAGCCCGCAAGATCGCCAGCGATCTCATAGACCTCACCATCGAGCTCGGAGGTACGCTCACTGCCGAGCACGGCACCGGCATAGCCAAGGCGCCTTTTATCGGCCAAGAGATGGGAGAGGTGGGTATTGAAGTCATGCGCGCCGTTAAGAAGGCCCTGGACCCCAACAACATCCTCAATCCGGGCAAGATGGGCCTGGATGACACGGTCAAAGACATCTACGACTACTTCGCTTTCACCGACTTTCTTGAAAGACCGGATGAGGTCAAAAGCTACGGCACGCCCATTGACAACGAGGTGATGGCCTGCATCCAGTGCGGTTTCTGCCGCCTGGGGTGTCCCATCTTTGCCGAGACGGCTCTGGAGTCGCGCAACGCCCGAGGCCACGTCATCCTGGCCCACAATCTGATGACCGGGGCCATCGAGCCTTCCAAGGAACTGGCGGCCAGCTTCTATCAGTGTACCACCTGCCTGAATTGCAAGGCCACCTGTCCGGCTGGTGTCATCGTCTCTGACATCGTTGAGGGTGCGCGCCGAAGGTTGGTCGAAGAAGGCTACCTGCCGGACGTTTTCGCTCCCATGCTGGAGAGCCTGCAAGCGCAGGGCAACCCCCTCGGTGAGTCTCCGGCCAGCCGAACGGAGGTCTACCCGGCCGGTTTCGAGGAGAAGACTGCCTCTCCAGAGAAGGCGGACGTTTTGCTTTATCTGGGCTGTATAGGCTCCTACCAGGACTTGTACGTCGTGCCCAGCATGATGGAGTTGATGGACAAGGCCGGAGTGAACTATGCCATCCTGGGGGACAAAGAGCACTGCTGTGGCTACGTTGCCTATCTGATAGGCTCTGATGACGTCTTTGAGGGCTGTCTGAAGAAGAACAGCGCCATGTTCTCCGAGATGAGCGTCAAGCAAATCGTCACCACTTGTGCTGGATGCTACAAGACCTTTGCTGAGCTCTATCCCAAGCACTCGGGCCCTTCGACCCTTCGACAAGCTCAGGACACCGCGGGGCTCAGGACCAGCTTTGACGTGGCGGTGCTCCACGCCGTGCAGCTCATGGAGCAGTTGATCTCTGAAGGCAGGGTCCAGTTCACAGGTGGATTTGCCAAGAAGGTGATGTATCACGATCCATGCGACATCGGGCGGCACCTGGGCATCTACGAACCGCCGCGCAACGTCCTGAAAAGCATCCCCGACCTAGAACTCGTCGAGTTCCCGCAAAATCGCCTGCTGGCCAAGTGCTGTGGCGGGGGCGGGGGCATGAAGGCCTACGACAACGACTTGAGCTTGAGGCTGGCCGAAAACCGCGTGGCTCAGGCCATGGATCTGGGAGCCGAAGTCATCGTCTCGGCCTGTCCCTCCTGCAAGAGCAACTTGAGGCTGGGCGCAGCCAAGGTGGGGAAGGAGAGAAGACAAAGGATACAGGTGCTGGACATCACCGAGGTCCTGGCTGCGGCGGTTTAGCTTTGCAGGTGCGACGCACTTAAGTACATCGCACCTTTTGGGATGAAAGAGAGGGCTATGGCGGAGCAAAAACTCAGGCGTAAGAGAATCAAGGCGGCTGATCATCTCAAGCAGGTGATGGCCGATTACTTCTACCGGATGGACAGGATCTCCACAGGGAAAGAGGAGGGCAAGATAGCCTGGTGCACCAGCGTGGGGCCGGCCGAGTTGCTCAGGGCCTTCGACTTGGAGGTGCACTACCCCGAGAACCACGGCAGTATGCTGGGAGTCACCAGGGTGGCTATGGATTACATTCCAGTGGCCAACGCCATCGGCTACTCACCTGACATCTGCTCCTATCTGACCAGTGACGTGGGGGCCTATCTCAAAGGGGAGACGCCGCTCTCCAAAGCCTACCCAGGCATCGAAAGCGTCCCCCGGCCCGATGTCCTGGCCTACAACACCAACCAATGCCGAGACGTTCAGGAGTGGTTTGAGTTTTACGGGCGGGAGTTTGGCGTGCCGGTGGTAGGCGTCACCCCTCCCCGCTGCCTGGTGGAGGTAGGTGAGGCAGACATCGCCGACGTAGTGGCCCAGTTGAAAGCCATGATCCCTACTCTGGAGGAAGTGTCTGGCCAAAAGTTCGACTTGGACAAGTTCCGAGAGAGCGTTCGCCTGTCCCGGGAGTGCAGCGACCTCTGGGGAGAGGTCCTGGGATTGGCCAAACATGTGCCCTCCCCCTGGACCTTCTTCGACGGCATGATCCACATGGGACCGGCGGTCTGTCTGCGGGGCACACAGGGGGCCATTGACTACTACCGACTTCTCAAAGCTGAGCTAAAGCAACGCATTGAGGATAGTGTGGCGGCTGTGGACGGTGAGCGTTTCCGGCTCTACTGGGAGGGGATGCCCATCTGGGGCAAGTTGCGGGCCCTCTCCGAGCAGTTTTCCGAGTTGCAGACCTGTGTCGTGGTATCCACCTATTGTAACAGTTGGATCTTCAGCGCCTTTGACGAGCACAGGCCCTTCGAGAGCATGGCCCAAGCCTACACCGAGATCTTTATCAACCGGGCCGAGAGCACCAAGGAGAAGTACATCGAAGAGATGGTGGACGAGTTCCAGGTTGATGGGATCATCTTCCACGATTCCAAGACCTGTCCCAACAACACCAACAGCAGATATGGCATGCCCCAGCGGCTGGAAGAAAGGCTTGGCGTCCCGTGCCTGGTCATCAACGGTGACCTGAACGATTTGCGCTGCTACTCGGAGGAACAGACCAGGACCAACATCGAGGCTTTCATCGAGCAACTGGAGGAGAGGAAGTAAGTATCCCACTCTTGCGATGTCGAGACATCCGGGCAGGCATCGGCAGGTGGGGGCACTGTGTTTCTTTTGCAGGCACATCGCTGGTGGAAAGGAGGTGAGATTGCCAGCCAAATCGGTGACTCTTGGATTCCGTCCTGGAATCCTGCTCTCGGATTCTCTCGGGAGTAAAGAACATCATCTAAAAAGGAGGAGTTTACGATGAACCGGAAGGTCTTTCAGGTCCTATTTGTGGCTGGAATTGTTGTCAGCCTGATGCTCTCCGCCTGCGGGCCAACTCCCGCACCGACTGAGGCTCCGCCTCCGACCGAGGCGCCGACGGCTACGCCAGCGCCTGCGGTCGAAAAACCGGAAGCCGACGTGTACAAGGTCGGGCTAATCAACCACCTGACGGGGGATGCAGCGGCTTATGGGCAGAGCATGAAGAAGGGCACCGAGGTGGCTTTGGACGTCATCAACGGTGCTGGCGGGGTCAACGATGTGCCGGTTGAAGTGATCTACGAGGACGACCGGCTGAGCGCGGCAGACGCCCAGACGGCGCTTTTGAAGCTCGTCCAGACGGACAAGGTGCCGGTCATCATGGGTTCGGGTTCCAGCACGGTGAGTTTGAGTCTGTGCCCCAAGGCGCAGGAACTGAAGGTGGTGCAGATTTCCAGCATCTCTACGGCGCCATCGCTGAAAGACTGTGGGTCGTACTTCTTCTCAGCGATGGCCTCGGACACGGCCCAGGGTCCGGAGTGGGTCAAGGTGGCCGAGCATCTGGGAGCCAAAGAAGCCGCGGTCATGTACATCAACAACGACTATGGCATCGGAGTCAAGGACACCTTTGTTGAGGCCTTTGAGAAAGCTGGTGGGAAGGTCCTCATCGCCCAGCCCTTTGAGCTGGGGGCCAAGGATTTCCGTACCGAGGTCCTCAAGGTGAAGGCTGAGAATCCCAAGGTGGTGTTCATTGTGGACCACGTAGCCGAGGGGAGCATTGTCATCAAGCAAGCCAAAGAATTGGGCCTGGACGTTCAGTGGGTGACCGATGTCTCGATGGTCGCCAAAGAGGTGGTAGAACTGGCTGGTGAGGCGGCTGAAGGGGTCATGGGGTTGCGGGCGGGCTCGACCCAGACGCCAGAGTACAAGGCCTTTCACGAGGCTTTTGTGGAGAAATGGGAAGAAGAGCCCACCATCTGGTCCGACTTTGCCTACGATACCATGATGCTGGTGGCCCAGGCCATCGAAAAGGGAGGCTACACGGCGGATGGCATCCAGAAGGCTTTGTTCGAGGTGGCGGAAGACTACGTCGGGCCGTCTGGGGCCAAAAAGTTCGACGAGTATGGCATCTCCCAGGGTGTCTACGA
>JBGVTF010000268.1:0-2996 GCA_041862415.1 Anaerolineae bacterium
GGCGGAGAGGACAGCCGCCCGATTCCTTGCGCACGGTCGTCGCCCAGGAGAACGCCGAGGCCCTGGCCAGGGTGCCCGGCATCGGTCCCAAGACGGCCAAAAAGTTGATCTTTGACCTCAAGGACAAGATCGGTGTCGGCGTCCCACTGATGGCTGTACCAGTCCTGACCGAAGCCGACGCCGAGGTCATTGCGGCCCTCACCGCCCTGGGCTACAGCGTGGTCGAGGCCCAGGCAGCCCTGCAGTCTCTGCCCAAAGAGGAGATGGAGATCGAGGAAAGGGTGCGGCTGGCCCTGGCCTATTTCGTTCGGGCTTGAGGGGATATGAAATTGTTGCTAACGGACCTCGGTAAACGGTGCGGAATGGCTTCGCTGTTGGGACTGAGCATCTTGCTCCTCGCCTTCCAGTTCCCCAAAGCCTCGCCGCCCCCTCTCTTCGAGCCCGTTGGACAGGAGCGGGTTCCCATTTTCGCCTCGGCTGTGCCGACACCCTTGCGAAGGTTGCGAATAGCCCTGACTACAGGACAGTTCACGGTGGGGGAAGACGCTTTTGGCCTGAGAGCCGCTGGCGAACTTTCGCAAGGGTTTTCCCCCACTCCCACTCCCACCCCAACCGTTCAGCCGGCCGAACACCTGGAAGCGGCGCGTATCCACCAGCGGAACGGGGACTACCAGAGCGCCATCGCTGCATACCAGGCCGTCCTGGCCAGCGGGGCCCTTCGTCCTGCTCAGGGCGGGGCCAGCCAGGAGCAAATGGAGGAAGCCCGTCTCCATCTGGGGGAAAGCTACCTGGCCAGCGGTAGCTACAAGCTGGCCGTGGAGACCCTGGAAGGCTTTCTCCGGGAAGACCTTGGCAGCGACAAACGGTATCCACAAACCTTCTTCCTGCTGGCCCGGGCCTACCAGGGGCTGGGCGATTGGGCGGCAGCCATCGCCCATTACCGGGCCTATCTGGCCCGGCGGGATGTCATCGCCAGCTATGTCCACGAACTCATCGGTGACTGCTATATTAGCCTGTTCAGTTACTCCGAAGCCATCAATGCTTATGAGGAGGCCCTGCGGAAAGCCCCCGATGCGGGCTTCCAGGTCTACATCAGGGAGAAAATTGCCGATGCCCACTTGAGGCAACAGGACTATGAGCCAGCCATCGCCCAATACGACGCCATCCTGGAAATAGCCCGCATCGGCAATTATCGGGCCAAGGTCGAATACCTGGCCGGCATGGCCTACCTCAATTGGGGTCAGACAGATCAGGCCCATGCTCGCTTTCTGGAGGCGGTGGACAACTACCCCGAGGCCTCATACGCCTATCTGTCTCTGGTAGAGTTGGTGAACGCCGGGGTGAAGGTAGACGACTTTCAAAGGGGGCTGGTGGATTACCACAGTGGTGCTTACCGACCAGCCATAGATGCTTTTCACCGCTACATCCAGGCCGATCCCCATGATCACTCTGGCGTTGCTCATTACTATGCTGGTCTGGCCTACAAGGCCATAGACAGCTACGAACCAGCCAGACGCGAGTTCGATCTTCTCATTGATACTCACCCGGAGGACGAGCGCTGGGACCAGGCCTGGCTGGAGAAGGCCGCTGTTCTGGCTGACCTCGGAGATTACGATGGAGCGGTACAGGTCTATCAAGACTTTGCCAGGCGCTACCCACAGCACATGTTGGCTGGAGAAGTCCTCTGGCGTAGAGCTCAACTGGCGCGGTCGTACAATCGGTATGACGAAGCAGCCAGGGCCTACCTCGATCTGCAAAGCCGCTATCCACAGTGGGAACGAGCCGATGCAGCCCTGCTCCAGGCGGGTCTGTGCTACTACTGGCTGGCAGAAGAGGAGGAAGCCGCCGAGGTCTGGCGAAAACTCCTGGAAGCCTATGCTGAGTCCGAATGGCGCTCCAAGGCCCTGTTCTGGCTGGGGAAAGCCTACCTGCGTCTGGGGAGGACCGAAGAAGCTAAGCAATCTCTGGCGGAGGCGACGACTACAAGCGCACAGGACTACTACGCCTTGCGAGCCAGGGAACTGAGCCGCACCATAGAGGGCGATGCTTCTCCTCCTTTTGTGGGGGCCAACATCTTGTTGGCTAGCGATCAGCCAGCGGAACAAGAGGAAGCTGAAGCCTGGCTGAAGAGTTGGGCTGACGTGCCGGGTGAGGGCGGTGAGCCTGGCGACCCTGATTTTGACATAACCCGTGATCCACGTTTTCGAAGGGGACGGGAACTGTTGGCCGTGGGACTGCGAGGCAAGGCCCTCGACGAGTTTGAGGCCCTCAGAGAGGAGTTGGCCGACGATCCGCTGGCCCTCTACCAACTGGCTCTGGCCTGCCGTTCAATGGATCTCTATCGAAGCTCCATACGCTGCGTCCAGCGGATTGTCCACCTATCCCCCGTTGAGTCTGTGCTGGAGGGGCCGTCCTTCTTGCAGCGACTGGCTTATCCCCTCTACTTCGAGGAACTGGTGATAGCCGAGGCCCAGGCCAACGCCCTTGACCCGCTATTGCTTTTCGCTCTGGTCCGGCAGGAGAGCCTCTTCGAACCCCAAGCTGCCTCCTGGGCCGACGCCCGGGGTCTGACCCAGATCGTCCCTTCCACAGGAGAGTGGATCGCTGCCCACCTGGGCTGGCCAGAGTACCGCTCTGACGACCTCGACAAGCCCTACGTGAACGTCAAGTTCGGGGCCTGGTATCTGGCCCATCAGATCCAGGACTTTGGCAACGTCTTCGCTGCCCTGGCTGCCTACAACGCCGGGCCCGGCAACGCCATCCGATGGCTCTCGGCAGAAAATGAGTCAGACGATGACCTCTTCGTCGAGGGGATCACCTTTGCCGAGTCCCAACTTTACGTCAAGCGTCTCTACGAGCACTACTTTGCATATAGTGCGCTGTACAGGTGAGAAGGAGCGCCAACGTATTTGCCAATTGCAGGCTGTTGTGCTAAAATAGCGACGGTGTTTGATGCCAGAACGTGCCACCTCTGAGTGACTTCTTTTTTTGGCTTT
>JBGVTF010000269.1:0-5707 GCA_041862415.1 Anaerolineae bacterium
CCGTCCATCACCGAGGTGCCTGCTGAGCTACAGGCCGAAGTCCAGCGCAGGCGCGAGCAGCTCATCGAGCAACTGGCCGACGTGAACGACGAGGTGGCGGAGCGTTACCTGGAAGGTGAAGAGCTTGCACCCGAGCTGTTGCACGCTGCGTTGCGCCAGGCGACGTTGGCCGGGCAGTTGGTTCCCTTCCTGTGCGGCACAGCCCTGCGCAACAAAGGGGTGCCACCTTTGCTGGATGCCATCGTGGCCTACCTGCCTTCGCCGCTGGATGTGCCAGCCCCGTTTTTTGAAAAGGGGGGCCAGGACCCGGAGTCTGGCGCTGAGCTCATCTGCCAGGCCGGTGAATCTGAGCCGCTGGCGGCTCTGGTCTTCAAGGTCAACACCGATCCCTTTGTGGGGCGGCTGGCCTACTTGCGGGTCTATTCTGGAAGGCTACGCCGTGGACAGAGTGTGGTCAATGCCAGCAGGGGCGAGAAAGTACGCATCGGGCGGTTGGTGCGCATGTTCGCCGACCGCCGCGAAGAGGTGGACGAAATCGGCGCGGGCGACATCGGGGCCGTGTTGGGGCTGGATGCACGCACCGGCGAGACCCTCTGCGCCGCCGAGCGGCCAGTGGTGTTGGAGAGGATCGCTTTCCCGGCCCCGGTGATGTCGGTAGCCGTCAAGCCACAATCCAAGGCCGATCAAGACAAAATGTCGCTGGCCTTGCACCGGCTGACCGAAGAGGACCCCACCTTTCAGGTGAGGCAGGATGGCCGGACCAAGGAGACCGTCATCTCTGGCATGGGGGAACTGCACCTGGAAGTGATCGTGGACCGCATGAAGCGCGAGTTCAACGTGGCGGCGGACGTGAGCGCGCCGCAGGTGGCCTACTACGAGACCATCACTCGCCCCGTCACCTGTGAGGCGCGACTGAAGCGCCAGACCGGCGGACACGGCCAGTTCGCTCACGTGGTGCTGGAACTGGAACCGCTCCCTTCGACCCTTCGACAGGGCTCAGCACAGGCTATGCTCAGGACAGGGGAGAAAGGGGCTGGCTTTGTCTTCGAGGACAAGCTGAGAGGGATGGTGATCCCCAGGCAATATGTGCCTGCAGTGGAGGCTGGCATCCGCGAGGCGATGGAGGAAGGCGTGCTGGCCAAGCACCCGTTGGTGGGCATCAAGGCCACCCTGGTGGATGGCTCCTACCACGAGGTGGACTCGTCGGATCGGGCCTTTCGCACGGCAGCGGCCATGGCCCTGCGCGATGGCGTGTCCAGGGCCGGACCCATCATCCTGGAGCCCATCATGCAGATTGAGGTGACCGCCCCGGAGGACTGCACCGGCGACGTGATCGGCGACCTCAGTGCCCGGGGCGGCACCATCGTCGGCATCGGGCCACGGGCCAACGGTCTGCACGATGTCACCGCCCACGTCCCGTTGGCGGCCATGTTCGGCTACGCTACCAGCCTGCGTTCCCGGACTCAGGGGCGGGGTGTCTTCAGCATGGAGTTCGACCACTACGCTCAGGTGCCGGCCGAGACGGCCCAGGAGCTGATGAAACGTTGCGCCTGAGGGGGTAACTGTAAGTACCTGCAGAAGAACAAGGTGTGGTTTCGGTCAAACGGATCGCAGAGGGACTTGTTATGCGGCGACCAATGACCACTGGCCGGCAAGTGCCTTCAACTCCTCAACGTATTCCGGCCAGTCGTGCAGCGTCGCCGGGTCGAAATCTGCTCCATTCGGCCACACAAGTGTATGCACTTCTGGATCAATCTGCACTTGGTTGAATAGAGTCTCATCATTCAGCGGCTCGTACAACTCTCCATGGAGAACTGGCGTAAAGTCTATCACCTGCGAAGTACCGTCATCGAATTCCACTTCCAGGGTGTACGGCCCCACTATCTCGAAGGACTCCACTCGGTAGATGGGATGACTCATCACATGCTCCTGCATCTCACTTCAGCGGGGCGACCTTCACTGGTGGATGACCTTCCTGCAATCGTTCCCAATTGGCAAGCAATTCATCCTGATGTAACTCAGCCCACGCTTCAGTGAGACGTTGCTGCCGCCGAGGCAGTGAACCTCCGATCAACTCAATCGTGTCAACGGCATAGATCGCCACTGCATCTTGATAGTATGCGTGAAAGTGCGGCCTATGGTGTGGCGCACCAGGTTCAGTGTACATACGGATTATGATACCGTAGAAACGAGCAATCTCTGGCAAAATAGCTTTCCTCTAATGCGTGCTGCAACGCTCCCAAGATTTCTCTACCGTGCATTATACCACACATTTTCAAAAGTCCGAAGTTACAGACCCAGCTACAAGATGCCACCTATCACTATCGCAGCACAGGCGATAGTAGCAAGTGGCGTTTCTAGTTCACCGACTTGTATCACAAAAGTAATAGATGTGCTTACAGTTTGGTCTTCCACCAGACTTGAATGATTTCTTGACCAGTTTGACATCTGCATCTACTTGCGCTAAACTTATTTTCCCTTAGATTTCCAATCCGGCTGCCGAGTGCGCCGCAGAGCTATTGACCGAGGAGGTGACAAAATGAAGCATAGAAGCCAGTATGTGGTTATGGTCATGCTTGGGATTCTCTTGCTCTTGCCTGCTCTTGCCTGTGGAGGGGGTGAGAAGCCCGACCTCGAGGCCACGGTGCAGGCTGCTGTGGTGGCCAGCCGGGAGGCGGAGGCAACAGCCACGGGCGTGGCGGCCAGCGTGGAAACCGCCGTGGCCGCCACGGTGGAGGCGAAAGCTTTGCCAGAGGAAAAGCCCCAGGCCTAAACCGGGGAGGTCATTGCCGCCGGTGCGGTGGAGATATTCGTCCCGCCGGAGACGCAGGGCCAGCAGCCGCCGATCACCGTCCAGCCGGTCAGCGAGCCGCTGCCGCCCGCGCCGGAGGGCTCTACCTCCGTGGGGGAGGCGTACGAGATTGGGTCGGAAGGGGAGTTGGCCGGTCCGGTGCTCATCACCCTCAGCTACGACCCGGCGGAGCTGCCCTCTGGAGCCAAGGAGGAGAACCTGTACATCGGCACCAAGGTGGGGGATGGCTGGGAGGCTGTGCCAGATGGTTTTGTGGACAACAGTGACGCAATGACGCATAGTGACACAAGTTCTAGCATTTTGAGCCTGTACAGCCTCATATAGAAAAGAGTGAGAATTTGCGTCATGATACGTCATGCGTCATTGACGGCGATCCCGATGATCCATCCATATAACATCGAATAGAAAGGATCAAACGAATCTCCAACCAGCATGGGCTGATTGGCTATTTACAGCTCAATCCCCAACACCTCGCTGAGCTCGTCAAGAGCCTGATTAAGTGCTTCCTGGAAGGGGTCCTTGGCGTCTCCTTCCAGGGCCTTTTTGTTCAGCATCAGCTTTCCGAGGCGGGCTGCGTTCTGGCTGTGGAGGGAGACCAACATCATGGCTTCTCGCACATCCAGCACACGGTCCAAAAGCACAGACAAGCGGGCCTGCTTGGCCATCAGGTCGTCAATGAGGTCGTCGATGGTCGTGAATACTTTGGTGAGTCCCTCATAGGCGCCGTGCTTCCACATGCCATTCTCGGGTCCTGTGGGTGCCCCAACCTTTCGACCGTTTTTGCATCCACCGTGGGAGACACAACGCGGCGGGTCACTACCCTGGATAGCGAATCGTTGACATGGGGTGCCATCGGCACAAGCAGCCCCGCACATGACCCGTTCCGGTTCAGGCAGCAAAGCCCGGCCATTATGGGGCCAACAACGCGGCGGGTCGCTACCACGAACGGCCCATTGAGCGCACTGTCTGCCATCTTCATAGATGTGCTCACATTTTCTAGACACAAGAATCACCTGCCTTTGTTCAGGTGCGACGCACTTGTCAAGTGCGTCGCACCCTAAAACCTACCTTCTCAGTCGTTTCAAGCGATCAAGAGGGTGCTCCACTCCAGGCAACGCCAGTTGATCACAATGTTTCTCCAAATACCAATAGCAGAGCCAACAAACCGCCGCCAAGTTTTCAGGTTCCCAATTGGTTTCATCCCCATCCAAATGATAGACCGTCAGAGCATGCAACCCCACGTTGATATTTTCCGGTCGCCAGCAATACTCACACCGATCCCCAGCACGGATTTTGGCAAACCTGGTCATTCTGCGAGAGGTATTCAACCATCTACCATGTCTGGCCTTGAACAGACGGTCTACTTCTTTCTTGGTGGTCAACCATTGCATACCCACTTTCCAGGCCCGAAGCCTACCAGACTTTGCATACCTGTTCATCCGCGAATGTGACCGTCCACAGTACCTGGCAGCTTCTCGCATGGTAATCAATTCGGATACTTCAGGCTCTTTGGCCATGGTATCATTCACCACCCTGGTGCTGTCTCAGGGTTCTAACCCGGACTTTTCTGTTGCTTCGAGCCCCGTCCTGGGGGCGACTGACACGGCCCACGCCCAGACGCCCCCGGGACGGGGGCTATGAGCAAGGTCAAGCCCGGTGGGCCGCTCTCCATAGAAAGGATGTTCTAGTCTATTTTACCACAAATTGCTGTTTTGCGAAAGTGGCAGCAATAGTCTGCTCTTTTTCTTTTGACACCCCCTGAGACTCTTGACAGAATCTCCTCAGGTAATATGTATTATCCGAGACCTAAGCAACAACAAGAGCCACCTTTGGCAGAATGGGGTGGCTTTGTTTTTGCAAGGCTGCTTTATATCGAACAGAAGCCCCGACATCTTTCGACGGGGCTGGAGCCAAGACCGCCGAATACAAATAGGGACAAATGACCCCCAGGTGGGACGTGAGCCTGAGGGCGGTTCAACTTTAGCCAGAGCTTTCTAATCTCTGGGTCCCCTTCCCGTGGCCTGGGCGTTCGCTTCTGAGGCCGTAACGTTTCTGCGCCAGGGCCATGTCGCCTGCAGGCTGGGCACGGCCATCAGGACCATGGCCAGCAGGAAAAGGGGCCAGTTAAAGGCTGATGGCTGGCTTTCCCAAACCGCACTTCCTCGCACCAGTGCACCGATGGCGTCGGCCATGAACACGTAGAGGGCGAGCAGCCCACCGAGGGCCAAAGCGACGAGGCCAGCGTAAGTGAACTCTACCTTCTCTCTCCGCTCGGTTCTGACTACCACGAAAATGCCGACGACGCATAGCAAAAGGGCGATGAGTACTGGCGACAGCACCGGCCCCCACCAGGGCAGTGGGATGAGAAACAGGACGTCCCAATCGAACAGCGTCTCAGGCCAACCGACGAGCACGGCCAGCCAGACGTAATACCAGATGTCCCACAAGCCAAGAGCAAAGGCCAGATAGGCTAGACGGTCTTGAAGCTTCCGGCCGGCGGTCCAGCCCACGGCGACCAGCATCGCTATTGTGGCTGCCTCACGGCCCACCTCGATGTTGAAGTAATGCCCCAGGCTCACGAGGGCCAGGTCAACGTGCAACAGCGCCCGCAGGTAAACGACCACGGCCGCTTCCAGATAGGCCATAGCCACCGCGTAGACTGCCACCCACCACAGTTTTCTCGCAACCCCTGTCATACCTTTTCATCTCCGATGTTATAGAACCATTTCTGTTGTCTTTCGGTTAGCTCTCCTGTTTTCTCTTCTTCAAGTCCCAGAGCAGCAGGGAAGGCACCCTGGCTGCATAGTCCTTCCAGGCCTGGCCAAAGTGCTGAGCCAGCGCCCGTTCCTCCAGGCCTGCCCGCCAGACCATAGTGGGCAGGAAGGCGACAAGTGT
>JBGVTF010000270.1:0-2566 GCA_041862415.1 Anaerolineae bacterium
GCTTTCCCCTTCAGGCTCTCGATGAGGCTCTTCATTTTCTGCGACCCTAACAGCTCCGAAGGGTTGGGAGGCAGCGGCCCACTGGTCAGGACCCGTAGGTTCTCCACCTGGGTGGCTTGCAGACGACCGTCGAGGTTGGGTTCCCCCTCGAGAAGGACGGTCGTCAGCCCCTCCTTGTTGGGCAGGTCAAAGATCTTGTGGAGCACCGGCCGCCGCAGATCCGAGTCCACCAGGATGGCCGAGAGGCCCGCCTGGGCCACGACCACCCCCAGATTGGCCACGGTGATGCTCTTGCCCTCGATGGGGTTGGGGCTGCTGACTAGAAGGGTCTCCAGCGGCCTGTCCACAGCCGAAAACTGGATGTTGGTGCGCAGGATGCGATAGGCCTCCGAGACATGAGATCGGGGCTGGATCGCGGCGATGAGCCTGTCCTCGTAGCCTTTACCATCAATACGGCTGATCGCCCCCAGAGGAGAGAGCCCCAGGGCTTGGACGACGTCGTCAGGTGATTTGATGGTGTCATCCAAATAATCGATCAGAAAGGCTCCACCCACGGCCAGCATGCAGCCCAGCGCCGCGGCCAATAGAGTGTTCATCAGCTTGCGTGGTCTGACCGGCTTCTCCGGCCACTCGGCTGGCTCCACCACGACCACGTTATCGAGACTCTGCGCTTCGGCCAGCCGTATCTCTTCGTAGCTCTGAAGAAGGCCAGAGTAGCTGGTGCGAAGCTGGCTCAGGTTGGCTTCCAGACGACTCAGTTCCATGGCATCGGCATCCTTCGAGTTTCTCAGGGCGTCAATAGCCTGCTGGGTTGTCTGTATGTCCGATTCCAGGGTGGTCAACTGTGCTTGCAGGCTGTCTTTGGAGGCCGCAAAGCGCGCCAGTTGCATTTGCTCGTTCTGCTCGACAAAAATCTCGGGGATCTTGTTGGCCAGCCTCATCGCCAGATAGGGATCGGCGTCCTCGACCTTTAGCTCGATGAGCTGGGTATCCCGCACCAACTGAACATCCATCTGCTCTGCAAGCTCGGAAGGCATCACCTCGAGGTTCAAATCGGAGATCACCTTATCCAAGACGGGCCGTTTCTGAAGGAGTTCCTGGTACGTTCTCGCCAGTCGCTCGCTGGTCAGGATGTCTTGATAGACTGGCACGGCGGGATTGGAAGCCTGGCTCACGAGCAACGTCGTGGAGGCCTGGTAGATTGGGGGCATGATCCAACTGACCGCCAGGGCTGTGGCTGCGGAAAGGAAGGTGCTCATGACGATGAGCCACGACCATTTCCAGATGATGGCAGCGTATTGCTTCAATTCCATGTCCATGTCTCTTCTCCTTTGAAGGCAAATGTGGGGTATTGTACTAAAACCAATGCGGTTCAGTTAAG
The DNA here is from genome assembly GCA_041862415.1 of Anaerolineae bacterium. GTDB lineage: Bacteria > Chloroflexota > Anaerolineae > E26-bin7 > E26-bin7 > E26-bin7. The sequence continues at coordinate 1,382 of JBGVTF010000270.1, forward strand.
GTGCATCGCACTTGCACTGCTCCTTGAAGATATACAATCTTCTACAGCGGCTGTAGCCTGTTCTTGGCTCTTGCATAGCTCAAAGGTGCATCGCACCTTGGGCTGGCACATACACCGGCTAGATACCAGAAATGTAGGTAAGTGTCAGGGCTTTAGCCCATGGGGAGTGTCAGTTGCGCCAAGCCAGGGCCCCGTCCGCCGCAAACCAGGCCGCCATAAGCCCCCACAGAACCTTCTCCAGGAGCCCCCGCCCACTTCCCAGCAGCCCCAGGCAGACCAGGACCATCCCGCCGTTGAGCAAGGAACGGTACGTGATCCTGCCCAGCATATCACGCCATCGTGCCCCCTCGCAATGTCTCGCCCAATTGGCGTAGCTCAAAGTGGCCAGGATCACGGCCAGCCCCAGGACCCAGGCCGCGTTGACGGCCACACCTGCCCAATCTATCACCTTGCCTCCCGACCGCTGATGGCTGATAGCCAACAGCTAATCGCCAGGTATCTCCCTTCCGGTGGTTGACCTCTCCGATAGGGCCCGCGCTATCATCAGGCAGAGGGTCTCACCATCAAACGGCTTCCGAAGACAATCCACAGCGCCGGCTTGCAACGCCTCCTCTTCCTTCAGAGCCGTTCCGCTCATGATGATCACTGGAACCTTGGGGAAGTCCTTTCGAATCCGCCTACATAAACCCAATCCATCCATACCGGGCATCCTCCAATCGCTAATCAGCAGGGTGTAATTTCCTTGGGCCAGCAAGGACAGGGCCTCAGAGGCATCGGCTGCCTCGTCGGTGTAATAGCCATGACAATTCAAGAACCTCCGCATTATCAATCGCGTTACTGCGTCATCGTCCACGACCAGGATCTTTACTTCCTCGTCCACAAGCTGCCTCCGAAGAGATGTCTATATAAAGCCATGGCCATCCCCATGACCGCCCAGGCGACCACCGCTGGCTTGGTCCCCCAGGTCACGGCGTCCACCAGGCCGTGCAGGCCCATGACCACCAGGCTGCACCCCAGCCCGGCCGCCAGCGCCGCCAGCCCTCGCTCTCCTTCAACTCCGCTCAGGACAGGCCTCCGGCGCGAGACGAAATAAGCCCGCCAGGCCACGACCAAGCAGCTCAGCCACAAGGCCAGGTAGGCCACCAGCCCCGGCAACCCCAGATCCACGGCCACCTGCAGGAACAG
>JBGVTF010000271.1:0-6404 GCA_041862415.1 Anaerolineae bacterium
TGATCGAAAGACTGGCCGGGTGGAGCGATCGCTGGGGTGGTATATTCCTGTTTCTGATACCGCTTGCCCTGGTGCGGATCGGTCTCAGAAGCTTCTTTCAGGGGGAGCATACCTGGGCCGATCTCGTGTACTACGCGGTCTTTTTTCTTATAGGCTATGTCATGGCGGCCGACAGACGCTTTACAGAAGGCTATAGGAGACATGGCTGGGTATGCCTGGGCCTGGGCATCACTGCCGCTGCGGGTGAAGGTGCTCTCATCTTTGGATTGCACTACCCCTATCCGGGTGCCGAGTCCTTCTCGTGGACATACGTGCTCTTTAACATGGTGATGAGCGTCGGCAACTTTTGCTGGGTCATGTTCATCCTGAGCCTGGCAGCCAAGTACCTGAATTTCAATAACAAGGTACTGGCCTACGGCAACGAGGCGGTACTACCCTTCTACATATTCCATCAAACGATTATCCTTTGCGTCGGCTGGTTCGTGATACGTTGGAACACAGGCATTGTGCCGAAGTATCTGATCATCGCCGTGGTCTCCTTTGCCCTGATCATGGCCCTGTATGACCTGCTCGTTAGACGCTTCAACGTGGTACGCTTCTTCTTTGGCATGAGGCCAAAGAAGAAGCGGCCAGCAACGCCCGTCCCACGCCCGGAAGGGACTGCTGCCTGATTGTCACGCGGGCCGGGTGACGAGCTCACCCGATCCGCTAACCGATAACACGGGAGATGCACCATAACGACATGAAAGAGCGGAATCCCGGTGGGTTGTAGGTGCTTTGCACCTGCTCAGAGTTGACTATACTGGACGGCAGAAAGTCTTTTTTCACAAATGAATGAAGGAGAAAGAAAATGCGTTACGTCATGAAGGAAAAGATCTTGACTCTGACCGATGCCTTTACCATCCGGGACAGCGATGGGAATGAGGTCTATCGGGTCAAAGGGAAGCTCCTGAGCATTGGCGACAAGCTGAGCTTCCGCGATATGGCCGGGGAGGAACTAGCGCTGATCCGGCAGGAGATCATCACTCTGACTCCCAGTTACCGCATCTACCGAGGCGGCGAGCTGCAAGCCGACGTGAGCAAGAAGCTGCTCACGGTGTTCAGGGACAGGTTCAAGGTGGATATGAAGGACGGCTCACGGGACCTAGAGATCGTGGGCAACATACTTGACCACGAGTACAGCTTGCGGCGCCGGGGCAGGGAGGTGGCTCACGTCTCGAAGAAGTGGATCTCTATCGGCGACAGCTACGGGGTGCAGGTTGACGAGGGAGAGGACGATGTGCTGATCCTGGCTTGCGCCGTCATCATTGATTTGATCAGCCACGAGCCGGAGGATGGCCCACAGCCAGGAGAGAAAGGATAGAGCGCCAGGAAGCGAGTAAAGGAGTGAAGAAAATGAAGCGACATTGGAATGGGTGTGGCTAAAACAAGTTGGTGGTCTGCAGGGAAACGCTGTCAACGGATTTCTGTAACGGATTGAACGGATGCTCACCTGTCAGACGAGATCTCTCCCATTTGATCTTGGCTTGAATCCGTTCAATCTGCTCCTTGAATCCGTTGACAGCTCCCCGCCAGCAACGAGGCTGTCTGCTCACTTTGACACTCAATTCATTTGGGTGTGGCTAAAATCTGTGGGTAGTGACGGCTTTAGCCGTTCCTGGCGACTGAAGTCGCTACTACGTCCCACGAATTAAGGAGATGATCATACTGGTTGACGTCAACGAGATCAAACCTGAATTCGCTAACCATCAATTCTGAACAGAAAGGAGAAGGAAAATGTCCAATGAATCTAACTCTCAATACTCTCTGGCCCAAATCCTGGGCATCTGGGCCGCGGCTGCCGTGCCGATGGGTTTGCTGGCCTGGGTCGTCTTCCCGGCGCTAAAGGATAGCGTAAGCATGCATCCCGGTATCTTCCTGTGGGTGCTGATGATTGCCGGTCTGATGTGGCAAGTGGTCTTGTCGCTTGCAATTCTCTATCGCGAAACGGGCACATTGAATCTAGGGGCAATCCGGCATCGTACCTGGCGGCAGCAACCCCGTGACCCAAAGACCGGCCAACCTCGCGGTAAATTGTGGCTGTGGCTGATACCCATTATTGTTCTAGCAGGAGTGTTTGAGTTTACCGCGAGCCCTGCTCTGAGGAGATTTTGGACCTCCATCTTCCCGTTCTTTGCAGAGCCGCTTGGCTACAGCTTGGAAGCGTTGATGGATACACCGGAACAATGGGTGGGCGCGTGGTATCTGCTCGTCTTATGGGCGTTCCAGTTTGTTGGCAATTACCTGTTGGGTGAGGAATTCCTGTGGCGTAGTGTGCTGCTACCAAAAATGGAGGGTGTGTTTGGCAAATGGGACTGGTTGGCCAACGCGGTGCTCTTCGGTGCAGCCCACTGGGGTAAGCCATGGGGGATCCCATCATCGATCATAACCGGCATCATCTACACCTACCCTAGCAAACGATTCCGCTGTGCCTGGTTCGGCCTGATAGTGCATGGCGTGGACGGCTTGTTCTTCCTGTTCATCATGCTGGGACTTGTGCTTGGGAAAGTGTAGAGGCTGGTGGCGCTGGTCTGTAAGGAGACGCAAATATGAGAAACGCGAGCATTTCGGCTTTGCTTATGATCACCAAGCATTCACTGATGGCCCTCTTTGCCATCGCTGTTTTGGCGGCCTGCGGCGGTTCGGGCGCGACCGCGCTGAGAGATACAGCGTGGGAACTGGAATCCCTGACTGGGAACGATGTGCTTCCCGGCACGACGATCACGCTCAAGTTCTCAGACGACCAGGTTTCCGGTTCGGCGGGCTGTAACCAGTATGGAGGAAGTTATCAGGCCGGGGAAAACAGCTTGAGCGTTGGCGATGTTTTTTCGACCGAGATGGGTTGCCTGGAGCCAGAAGGGATTCTGGAACAGGAGGGGGTATATCTTGCGGCCCTGAGAGCCGCTGCCACGTACCAGATCACCGCTGACCGGCTCGAGATATTTGATGAGGCTGGCGCCCAAGTCCTGGTATTCGTCGCGCAGTAGGTCGATCTGGAGTCCTGCCGCAAGGGTGAAGGCCCTAAATCTGGGTTCTGGCAGGCCGGGCTCCCACGCCCGGTGTCCGGCGGCCCTTCGGCTGCGCCCTTCGACCCTTCGACGGGGCTCAGGACAGGCTTCGCTCAGGACAAGCTCAGGACAGGCGTGGGAGCCGCCTCTGCTAAGTTGTTTAGCCACACCCAAAACAAGGGAGGTTACTACTCAGCCGCCGTCATTCCGAGCAGCCTGCCCTGAGCGAAGCCGAAGGGACCGAAAGGAAGCCTGTCCTGAGCAAAGTCGAAGGGCACAGCGACTGAAGGGAGTCGAGGAATCTCTCTGTTGAGGCACCCTTGCCATTGCAAGCGGAGATTCCTCGACTCGCTCCGCTCGCTCGGAATGACATATCACAAGAAGCCTGAGTCCGGCGGCGTGGGAGCCGCCTCTGCTAAGTCGTTTAGCCACACCCAAAACAAAGGAGGTATTATCCAATGTCTGAAACATATACACAGGCAGCAAGCGGTGAACAGTTTTCTGCCCCAAAGTTCATCTTGCTGTCCTTACTGCCAGGCGCGATGGTCGTTTTCTTTGACCTGCTCGCCGCGCCAGTTGTGGCACAGTCGGGAATGCCCCCGCTGTTCACGAGACTTTTGGGAAACGCGCTGTTTATAGCCCTCTTTGAACTGGGGTATATGCTGTTCCAGGGCAGAAAGCTGACCGGCAGGCTCTCGCTGAAGGGGGTTGTGCTCTACCGCGAGCCGTTACCCTGGTGGCAGTACGTCGTCTTTGTCGTCGTTCTCCTGGCGTGGGGATTTGTCGTCGGCGCTGTGGTGGCTCCTCTGAGCGCGACTCTGCGCGAGACCACCTTCGCCTGGATGCCCTCTGTGTTCACCGCCGACCCCGCCGCCCTCGACCCCGGCCTGTATTCTCAACCGGCCCTGGTGGTGACCTTTGTCTTTGCCCTCGCTTTCACCGGCATCGCCATCCCCATAACAGAAGAGTTCTACTATCGAGGCTTCCTACTGCCCCGCATGTCACGGCTGGGCTGGTTAGCCCCGGTGGTCAACGTCGTCCTCTGGGCGATTAACCACTTTTTCGAACCCTGGAACATCATCTTGTTCGCTCTCATCTTCCTCCCTGTGGCCTTTGTCGTCTTGTGGAAGAAGAACGTCTACGTGAGCGCTGCCGCGCATATCATAGCCAATCTAATGGCCGTGCTTCCGATGGCAGCGTGGCTGGCTGGCGGCGCATCTTGACAGCTGGCCACGTCCTATTGGGACAATCAGCTCAGGGAAAACGGCGTGTATGGAAAGCGATTCGCCCGGCCTTATACAGAATGGCCTCGAACAGAAAAGGAGACATAGATGAAAAGAACCTTCAATTCACATGAGCGTAAAGAAGCAAATGGCCTGTGGGCATTCTTCATCCTGACCTACGCGCTCATGCTCCTGACGTGGGGTATCATGGCAGTCTTCCAGATGCGCGCTGCGGCTGCTACCGACACAGGTGCTCCACCGTCCGCCTTCGGAATGGTGCTGTTCCTACTGGGTGGGTTCTCGCCGACGATTGCGGGCGCGATTATGGCCTGGCGCGTACAGGGGCGCGATGGTCTGCGCGACTTGTGGAAGCGCTCTGTCCAGTTCAGGTTGGGGGGAGTGTGGTATCTGGCGATTCTGGGGCTGCCCCTGCTTGTGCGGGGATTGCAGGCCGTGGCCTTTGCACTGCGGGGCGGCGGTTTTGTTGAGCCGCCATTCGTGGCCCAGCCGGTCAGCCTCATCGGCTTCACGATCATGATGTTTCTCTTCGGACCGGTCTCCGAGGAGTTCGGCTGGCGCGGCTTCGCGCTGGACCGGCTGCTGGCGCGGCAGAACGCGCTGAGGGCCGGCCTGATACTGGGCGTGTTGTGGGCGTGCTGGCATCTGCTGCTCTTCTTCATCCCCGGCACGGCCCAGCAGCAGATGGGCAACCCCGTCCCGATGTTCACCGGGTTTGCGGTGGAGGTGGTGGCGATGTCGGTGCTTTTTACGTGGCTATACGTCAACACCGCGCGCAGCATCTGGGGGGTGATCCTGTTTCACATGGCCTTGAACTATACGAACAATCTTCTGTTCATGGTGACGGGTGGTACCGTCGGTTTGGCCACGCACCTCACAGGGACGGTTGGCCTCGTGGCGCTGGCGGTGACCGTGGCTGCGGTCTATGGAACCAACTTGCAGCGAGGTCAGCATGGCTGAACACAAAGCGAGCATCTTTGCCAGACGCCCCATGGTCACCTTTTTTGTGCTGAGCATCTTGCTCTTTCTCCCTCTGTTCGTGGCAGCAGGGATCGCATTTACGCTCAAGGCCCCTGGCTGGCTGCAGTACCTGACCCAGGCCCTCTCATCCTGGTCGCCCAACTTGGCCGCCATCATTGTAACAGGTGCCATCAGCGGCAACGAAGGCGTACGCAAGCTGCTGAGCGGCTTTCTGGAATGGCGGGTCAAGCCAGTCTGGTACCTGGTCGCGATCGCTGTCCCTATCGCGCTTGGCTTTGCCGTCGCGGGGGTCTACTACCTCCTGGCCAGTCGCCCACCAGACGTGCTCGCCAGCTTTACCGTCACTACGTTCCTCGGCACGGTGTTGAATCACCTGTTTCGAGGGCCACTGGGGGAGGAGGCGGGCTGGCGTGGCTTTGCACTGCCCCGGCTGCAAGCGCATTACAGCGCACTGAAATCCAACCTCATCCTGGGCCTGGCGGTGGTAGTGTGGCACATCCCCACGTGGTTCATCCAGGGGCTTTCCGGCGGGAAGCTGCTTGTGTTCATCGTGTCGTTCGTGGTCGCTCTGATGTCCTTCACCGTGGTGATGACCTGGCTGTACAACAATACCCAAGGCAGTCTGCTGCTGGCTATGCTGATGCACCTGGCCTTTAACGTCGCTCTCACGCTCTCCGTTGTGCCACTGGAAGTACAGATGGCGATCCTGGCAGGATTGTACTTTATCTTTGCCCTGGTCGTGACGCTCGTCGCCGGGCCGGACAACCTGTCGCGGCGGTCTGAGAAGGTGGAGGACTAGGTTCAATACGGTTTACTTAAGACAGCGGAGGCGGCTCCCACGCCGCCGGGCATGGGAGCCCGGCCTGCTAAATAAACCGTATTGGGCTAGGTTCGTCGTTCGTCACGATGACGAGACAGGAGCACGCAATGAGTATTCGTTACCTGATTTCCCTACCTGAGCGGACCGTACGCGCCGTAGCGGCCGCCGGGGGCGGACTGATCTACGAAACGACAGAGGTGCTGCTGCCGGAGTGGCTCCGTCGCTCACACCTCTATCAGGCCATCGTCGCCACGTTGCTGCGGCTCGTGGTCGAATTCGTCGGCGGCGTCACCGGCGTCTTGGCGTCCGTCGACG
>JBGVTF010000272.1:0-16964 GCA_041862415.1 Anaerolineae bacterium
GGCTGGCGAACAGGCTTTCTTCGTTGTCGAAGGCTCTTTGAAAGCAAAGGCCACAGTTCAGTCAGGGTTCTAGCACAGCGACACCGCGCGTCACCAGCCTGAGCCATTACACAAAAACATCGCTTCACACGGCCCAAAGGAGCCGTCCTAATTACAGGGCGGCTTCTCTTTTGTCCAAATGTACCCCTGCTTGTCCTGGATTTGCAATCCGGGACGAACGGGCAAAGAGTGCGAACCGGCAAAAGGAGAAGCGTTGCCAACCAGGCTGAATTCTGATATACTATGCGGGTAAAAGAAAAAGTGGTTCAAAGGAGAGGTAAAAAATGCAACAAACCGTATACAAGAAACTGGCCCAGCGGCTGGATGCCATCCCCAACGGCTTCCCGGCCACCGAGAGCGGAGTCGAACTGAGGATTCTGGAGTGGATGTTCACGCCCGAGGAGGCAGCCCTGGCTGCAGAGATGCGCTTGAGGGCCGAGAGCGCTGACGAGATCGCCCCTCGGGCCGGCCAGGACCCGCAGGCAGCCTACGCCACCCTGAAAGGGATGGTCCGCAAGGGGCTCATCTACGCCAAGCGAGCCGAGGGCAAGCTCAAATTCGGACTGCTGCCCTTCGCCATCGGCATCTACGAGGAGCAACTGGGGCGCATGGACCAAGAATTTGCCCAGATGTTCGAGGACTATTACCACGAGGCCCTGGGCAAACCCCTGCTCGACCAGCCAGCGCTTCTGCGAGTCATCCCTGTCGAGGAGAGCATCCCCGTTGACATAGAGATCTTCCCCTACGAACGGGCCTCGGAATTGCTGAGTCGGGCCAGGTCCTTCGGAGTCAGAGACTGCATCTGCCGCACCCAGCAGGCCCTGCTGGGCAATCGCTGCCACTACCCTATGGAGAGCTGTCTGGTCTTTGCTTCGGCTGAGGGGGTCTTTGCCAGCGACCCCATCACCAGGGAGATCACCAAAGAAGAGGCGTTCCAGATCCTGCGGGAAACCGAGGAGGCGAGCCTGGTCCACTCCTCTGGCAACTACCGCCAGGGCCACTACTACATCTGCAACTGCTGCACCTGCTGCTGTGCCATCATGCGCGGCATTGCTGAACTGGATATCCCCACTGCCGTAGCCAGGTCCGATTTCTACGCCACAGTTGACCAGGAACTGTGCACAGGCTGTGAGACCTGCCTGGAGCGTTGCCAGTTCGGTGCACCGTCGTTGGTGGACGACGCCTGTCAGGTGGACCGGCAGCGTTGCGTGGGGTGTGGCCTGTGCGTGTCCACCTGCCCCGGCCAGGCCCTGCGGCTGGAGAGGAAGCCACCCGCAGAGAGGACGCCTCTGCCGGAAAGCCGCAAGCAGTGGTGGGTGGAAAGGGCCAAGAACCGCCAGATTTCTTTGCAGGACATGCTTTAAGAGCGTAGGCGAAAAGGTGTCTCTCTTTGCTCGGCCTGGATTGCCAAATCCAGGCCATAGCCGCTGGATTTGACAATCCAGCGGGAGCAGTTGGGATGTTCATTGCTTTTCAACCCTTGGGGGGAACCATGCCACTTGAAACGCGCCAGCGTTTGCGCATCACCTTCGCCAAAGGTGAGCCCATCAAGTATATTTCCCATCTGGACCTGATGCGCACGTGGGAGAGAGCACTGCGTCGGGCGCAGGTGCCCCTGGCCTACTCAGAGGGCTTTAACCCCCGGCCCAAGATCTCTATCGCTGCCCCGCTGCCGGTGGGCTTTACCGGGCGCGGCGAACTGATGGACGTCGTGCTCTCGCGCCGCACCTCTCCCTACAACTTTGCCAAACGCCTCAAGTCTCACCTGCCACCGGGCCTGGAAATCCTGTCCGTCGAGGAGGTCTACCTCAGTCTGCCCTCGCTGCCATCGCAGATGCGCTACGCCGAGTATCGGGTGGCGGTGGAAATTGAGGAGGCGCTGGCAGAGATGGAGAAGCGGGTGGAGCAGGTGCTCACGGCTCAGAGCCTGCCCCGTCAGCGGGAGCGGAAAGGTAAAGTGACCGAGTATGACCTGCGACCTCTCATTGACGACCTGTGGACAGAGGGCCGCGAGGGGGCCGCCTGCGTCGTGGGGATGCGCCTCCAGTCCGATAGCCAAGCCACCGGCCGCCCCGACGAGGTGCTGGAGGCCATGGGCCTGGGCGAGGTGCCCCGTTCCATCGAGAGGACGCGGTGTCTGTTTGGAGATTAGAGATTGGAGATTGGAAGTTGGAAATATGGGCATCCTGGAAGGTCTGAATTCAGCGCAGAGAGAAGCTGTACAACTCGTCGAGGGGCCAGTGCTGGTCTTGGCTGGCCCGGGCAGTGGCAAGACCCGCGTCCTCACTCAGCGTGTGGCCTATCTGGTGAAGGAGTGTGGCTGTGAACCTTACCGTATCATGGCCGTCACCTTCACTAACAAGGCGGCCCGCGAGATGAAGGAGCGCCTGCATCACCTTTTGGGTGAGCGTCTGAGACAATTGACCATCGGTACCTTCCACGCCATCTGTGTCCGCATCCTGCGCCGCCAGGCCCGCCACCTCGGCATCCCCTCCAACTTTGTCATCTACGATGCCGCCGACCAACTGAGCCTCATCCGCCAGGCCCTCAAGGACCTTGACCTGGACGACAAAACCTATCGGCCCCAGGCCATCCAGGCCGCCATCTCCAGAGCCAAGAGCGAACTGATAGGCCCTGATGAGTACCGGCCCCAGACCTATTGGCAGGAGGTGGCCAGCCGGGTCTACCAGCGCTATCAGGAGCTCCTGGCTGCCAATTCGGCCCTGGACTTTGATGACCTCCTGATGGCGTCTGCCCGCCTGTTCAGGGAGCACGAGGATGTGCTGAGCAAGTACCAGCGGCGCTACCGTTACATCCTGGTGGACGAGTTCCAGGACACCAACATGGCCCAGTATGAATTGCTGAAGCTCCTGAGCGAAAAGCATCGCAACCTTTTCGTGGTAGGCGACGAGGACCAATCCATCTATCGCTTTCGGGGGGCTGACTTTCGCAATCTCCAGCGCCTCCGCGACGACTACCCCGAAGCCAGAGTCGTCCTCTTGGAGAAGAACTACCGCTCCACCCAGACCATCCTGGACGCAGCCAAGAGTGTCATCGCCCTCAACGTCCACCGCACCCCCAAGGAACTTTACACCGATAAAGGGCAGGGTTTGCCCATCGCTGTCTTCGAGGCTTACAACGAGCAGGAAGAAGGCCAGTACGTGGTGGACGAAATCCAGCGCCTGGTGGCCCAGGGGCTCTGCCGCCCCAGTGACTGCGCCGTCATGTACCGCACCAACGCTCAGTCGCGGCCTATCGAGGATGCCTTCGTCTGGCGAGGAATGCCCTACAAACTGGTGGGGGCCACTCGCTTCTACGAGCGCCGGGAGATCAAAGATGTCTTGGCCTACCTGCGCCTGATCCATAACCCCTACGACAACGTCAGCCTGGCCCGGGTCATCAATTTGCCCCCGCGAGGCATCGGCAGCAAGACGATAGCTCAACTGGAGAAGTGGGCCGGGGAGATGGGCGTGGCAATCTATGATGCCTTGCAGATGGTGAAGAAAAAGGAGGGGGAGGAAGGGGCTGAAGTACCTCTCTCGTCACGGGCTCGGAAAGCTTTGCTGGGATTTATCACTTTGCTGGAGGGGCTCATTGCCGCCCGAGGGAAGTTGGACCTGCTAGAGCTCTTGGATCTCGTCCTGGCCAGGACAGGCTACGCCGACTATGTGCAGGATGGCACTGAGGAGGGCAGGGACCGTTGGGGCAACATCATGGAGTTGCGCACGGTGGCCAGAGAATACCTCGATTTGCCCCCCGAGACGGCTTTGACCACTTTCCTGGAGGAGGTGGCCCTGGTCTCGGACGTGGACAACCTGGACGAGCAGGTGGACGCGCCCACCTTGCTGACCCTGCACATGGCCAAGGGCTTGGAGTTTCCAGTGGTCTTTATGGGGGGTATGGAGGAGGGTATCTTTCCCCACAACCGCTCCATGGATGACCCCGACCAGATGGAAGAGGAGCGCCGCCTCTGTTACGTGGGCATCACCCGGGCCAAAGAGCGTCTCTATCTGATTCATGCCTTCCGGCGCACCCTTTTCGGCCAGAGCGAGTTGGGCCAACCCTCCCGTTTCATCAGGGACATACCCGCGCATTTGATCAAGGGCCGCCAGGTGCCCGAGGTCGCGGAAGCACCTCTGGAGCGCCGGCCCGTCCTGGAGGCCCAGTTCAAGACCGGCGACCGGGTGCGCCATCCCAGCTTTGGCCAGGGGATGGTCATCGAGAGCGTCGTCGTCGGCGATGACGAAGAGGTGACGGTGGCCTTTGAAGACCAGGGTCTCAAGCGCCTTCTGGCCAGCTTTGCCCGTCTGGAAAAAATCGGCGGCTAGCCCCGCGCGGTTATTTTTAAGCTTGGAGAGTATTGACATTTCGGTACTGGCTGTGATATAATCATTATGTGGCGCATTTGTGACGCTCCATGCTTGATGTGACATACGTTTGGTGGGAGAACTATGCTTCGCTCTAAGGATTTGGTTTTCACTCTCTATGGCGATTATATCCGTCACCGGGGCGGCGAGGCCTGGACGGGAAGCCTCATTGAGTTGTTGGGACTTCTCGGCATGTCAGAGCAGGCCGTCCGTTCCGCCTTGTCTCGGATGTCCCGTCGGGGGTGGCTGAAAGGCCGGCGGGTGGGCAACAAGAGTTTCTACTCGCTGACGCCCAAGAGCATCAAACTTTTGCAAGAGGGAGCACAGCGGATCTTCCAGCCTCGCGCCGATGACTGGGATGGAACGTGGTGCCTGCTGACCTATTCTATTCCTGAGGAGAAACGACACCTGAGAAACAGATTGCGCGAGAGGCTGACCTGGCTGGGCTACGCCCCGCTAAACCATGCCACCTGGATCGCCCCTCGTATTTTGCAGCGCGAGCTAGAGGATTTGCTTGATTCGTTGAAGATACGGGATTATGTGGAGATTTTCTGTGCTGAACACCTGGGATTCTCCTCCGACCAGGAGGTAGTAACCCGTTGCTGGAATCTGGAGGGGCTCAACCGGACTTATGCTGACTTTATCGCCAAATACGAGCCTCTCCTCAACGAGCACAAGACCAGGCTGGCGGACGAGAACGACCTTGAGCCGGGCGAATGTTTCGTGCAGCGCTTCATGCTGGTTCACGAGTACCGCTCTTTCCCCTATGTGGACCCCAACCTGCCAGCCGAGTTGCTACCCGACAACTGGCTGAGTGACAAAGCAATCCAACTGTTCCAAGAGTACCATGAACTACTGACGGCTGGGGCCAATGCCTTCGTGGACGACGTTTTCGCCAGAGCACCGTCGCCAAAGGAGTAGTTATCCGGCCAATCTATGCGTTCACATTGAAAATCAAGGGGAGGTAAAGACGTGGAGAAAGATGTCGCCATCATAGGGGTTGGACAAAGCCCTTTCATCCGTGGGTACGAAGGCTCTATCAGGGAACTGGCCTTTGAAGCCTTCAAAGAAGCCCTGGAAGATGCTCACATCACACCGAAGGACGTTGATGCTTCTATCATCTGTTCAGCACCCGAATATGACAAGCAGAGGACGCCGGCCGGCCTCATGGCCGAGTATCTGGGTTTGAACCCTCAACCCACCTTCTACGTGGAGAGCGTATGTTCGTCCAGTAGCATGGGGTTGAGGGTTGCTTATTCCATGATAAAATCCGGGCTTCACAAGATTGTCCTGGTGTTGGGTTTTCAGAAGATGTCGGACATCAGCTCGGCTGATTCCCAGGAGAGGATGGGAAGGGGGGCGGATGTCATGTGGGAGTCCCCCTTTGGGACGATGATGCCAGGCTACTACGCCATGCACGCCCGGGCTCATTTCGAGAGATACGGGACCAGCGAGGAAGACCTGGCACACATAAGGGTGAAAGCCGCCACCTATGGGATGCTCAACCCCAAGGCGGTCTACCGGAAGCCGGTGGACCTGGAGAAGGTATTGACCTCCGACGTCATATCCAGCCCCCTCAAAAAGTTCGATTGTTGTGCCAATGCCGACGGATCGGCCTGCCTCATTGTCGCCGCCGCAGAGGTGGCCAAGGAGCTATCTGAAAAGCCCGTCTGGGTACTTGGGCTGGGCGCGGCATCGGCCCCGCTAACCATGTCTGGCCGGGAGGCATTGACGGGGTTGCACTGTGCCCGTGAAGCGGCCAGACAGGCTTACGAGATGGCCGGAGTCGGCCCACAGGACATTGACGTGGCCGAAGTCCATGACTGCTTCACTATCGCTGAACTGATGGCCTACGAGGACCTGGGGTTTGCCAGGCCAGGGGAGGGGGCGAAACTGATCAGGGACAGGGAGACCTACGTTGACGGCGAGATACCCGTCAACGTAGACGGGGGGTTATTGTCTAAAGGCCACCCCATCGGCGCTACGGGCGGCTCCCAGATCCGAACCATCGTCCTGCAACTCAAGGGAGAAGCAGGAGACATGCAGGTGAAGGATCCAGAGATCGGCCTGGTGCACAATATCGGCGGCGTAGGCATATACGGCAACGTTACCATCTTGGGGAGGTGATGACATGGGATTCGAGAGGTTTGGCACGGTCAGTTTCACAGTTCAGACAAAGGTGGACAAATTCGTAGACCTTCTGGACGAGGGGAAGGTGGCCGGCACCAAGTGCAAAAATTGCGGGAAGACGTACTTTCCTCCGAGGGCTGATTGTTCCAACTGCCTTTCCAGCGATATGGAGTGGTTTGAGATCTCAGAACCGGGCAAACTGATTTCCTTTTCGACTCTGATGTATGCGCCCACCGGCTTTGAAGAGGACCTCCCCTATACCATTGCCCTGGCCCAGTTCGGCGACGTGAAGGTTTTCGGTCGGATGAGCAAGGACCTGAAAGAGGAGGACATGAAGATTGGCATGGATCTGGAAGTGGTACCGGTCAAGCTGCAAGGCGAGAAGGTCGCCTACGAGTTCGAGAAAGTGTAGATCAAGTCTCCACTACCCGGCAGATGGGGGGTTATCTTTATGGAACTAGAAAGTAGAGTCGCGATTGTCACTGGCGGGGGACGGGGCATCGGACGGGCCATTGTCCTGGACCTGGCTGCCAATGGCGCGGATGTTGTTTTCACCTACCGCAGCAACATGGCCGCCGCCGAGGAGGTGGCCACCCGCGTCGAGGAGCTGCGCCGGCGGGGATTGGCCGTCCGGACCGACGTGGGGGACTTCGAGGCTGCCCAGTCGGTGGTCACGCGGGTGATGGACGAGTTTGGCCGACTGGACATCCTGGTCAACAACGCTGGCGTCAACCGCGACGGGGTCATCTGGAAGATGAGCGAGGAACAGTGGGATGAGGTCATTACCACCGACCTCAAAGGCTGTTTCAACTACATCCGTGCCGCAGTTCCTATCTTCAGGGCGCAGAACGCGGGCAAAATCGTTAACATCACCTCCATCAACGGCCTGCGGGGCAAGTTCGGCCAGACCAACTACTCGGCTGCCAAAGCCGGGGTCATCGGTCTGACCAAAGCCCTGGCCCGCGAACTGGGTCGCTACAGCGTAAACGTCAACGCCGTGGCTCCCGGCCTCATCGAGACCGACATGGTGAAAGAGGCCCCGCAGAAGGTCAAAGAGATGGCTTTGGCCGAGATCGTCCTGGGGCGATTGGGCAAGCCGGAGGAAGTGGCCTACGTGGTCACCTTCCTCTGCACCGAGAAAGCCCGCCACATCACCGGCGAAGTGATCACGGTGGATGGGGGGCAGTATATCTAGCGAATGGCGGATAGTGAAAGGGTAGATGAAGATGCCGATAGCGCCCACCATAGAGGAAGTGAAAGAGGCCCTGCTGGCCCTGGGCGATGAACTTCAAGAAGCTGAGGCCGTGGGCATATTCGGCTCCCTGGTCAGAGGCGATTTCTCCCCTACCAGCGACATAGATATATTCGTAGTGGTGAAGGAAGATAGGAATGAAGGGGGATGCCTCGAGGTGGATGATCTGTGGTGGCGCAGGATAAGGGATGTCCTTAGAAAGTTCCAAAGAGATGTCACGGTTCTGGTGTACTCGACCGAAGGGTTGCGGAGAATCTCCAATTGGTACGTCTTGCGTTTGGCCAGCGATGGGATTCTGGTCTTCGACCAGGGGGGGATAAGGGAGCTCTTCGATAAGATTCTGGAGGCGGCGAGGAAAGCCGGTCTGAGGCAGGTGAAGAGGGGCAAGCACTGGGTTTGGAGCGCCCCTGACCTGAAGTTGGGGGAAGTTCTGGAGCTGAAGGTGGAATGAGAAACCTCTCCGAGGTAGAAATTAGACTTAGAGATGCTCAAGCAAGCCTTTCGACTGCTCAAAGGTCCTTCCCCGCCAAAGATCACAGGGCAGTGGTACAAAATACTCAGTTGTGCATAGAGCTTTCGGCTAAGGCAGTGATCGCTTATTATGAAGAGCCTGCCTGGACGCACGATCCGAGTGAAGAACTGTTGAAGATTCTGGAGGAGCGTGGTGAAGAGATAGCAGAGATGCTCGGCAATGAGGTGGAAAGTCTCTACACCCTTGCCGAGGATGCAGGAGTGGCTGCCCCCTGGCATGCGCGCTCAACCTATGGAGCAAGGAGCAAGGATGGAGTCTGGCTTTCAGCAGTGGACGTCTGCACTAAGGAAATGGCCGAAGACCTGCTGGAAAGGGCTAGCAGATCATACAAAACGGCGGTCAGGTTCTCCCGCCATTTGGGGCTGGATAGATGAAACGGGAAGCAATCGCCCCCGCAAAATGGGGGACAGTTAAGGCAGCTTGAAATACCTTGAAGAGCGAGGGGCAGCGTATGGTTACCTTGGGCAGTTAGAAAGCACTCTGATCAAGTCCTATCTTTCCAGGGAAGGAGAAATAGTATGAGTAGTAATTTCGAATACATCGTTTTCGAGCGAAGCGACGGGGTGGCCAGGATCACCCTCAATCAGCCGCCGTTCAACTGGATGACCATTGCCATGATGCGCGAGATAAACTCCGCACTGGAGAGCCTGCTGGATGACCAGGAGGCTAAAGTGTTGGTCTTCACCGGCAGCGGCAAAGCCTTCTCGGTGGGGGTGGACGTGGCCGACCATACGGCCGATAAGGTGGAAGAGATGATTCAAGTCTTCCACGGCATGTTCCGCCTTCTGCAGAAGCTAGACATCCCCACCCTGGCCGTGCTCAACGGAGCGGCGCTGGGCGGCGGCTGCGAACTGTCCATGGCCTGCGACATGATCATCGCCTCGGAACGGGCTAAAATCGGCCAGCCGGAGATCAAGGTGGGAGTCCTGGCCCCGGTGGCCGCTGTTCTCCTCCCCCGCATCATCGGCCGGACGAAAGCCCTGGAGTTGCTCCTGACTGGCGATGACATCAGGGCCCCGGAAGCGGAACGCATCGGCCTGATCAACAAGGCCGTGCCCCCCGAAGAACTGGAGGCGGCAACCGAAGAGTTCATCGGCAAGCTGACCGGTCTCTCCGCTGCCATCCTGCGCTTGAACAAGCGGGCCATCTACCAGAGCTTTGGCCTCAGCTTCGCCGACGCCCTGGACAAGGTCGAATCGCTCTACCTGGGTGACCTGATGGTAACCGAGGACGCCCACGAAGGGCTGGCGGCTTTCCTGGAGGAGCGAAGCCCAGCCTGGAAAAATCGCTGACAGGACTTGACAACCCTCAAATTATATGTTATCATATTATATGCCGCATTTGAGACGGCAGATAAAAAAGTGACATATTCTTCAGGAGGATACCAAACAGATCGAAAGGAGTAGGGCATAATGTTTGAAACGTTCCAAGAGTGGTATGAGAATCGGCATGAATATGCCAAAGACTGGAAGGCCAGGACAGGTGGCAAGGTGATGGGCTATTTCTGCACCTACGTGCCCGAAGAGATCCTCTACGCTGCGGACATTCTTCCCGTCCGCATCCTGGGCAGCCACGAGGCAGAGGACGTCACCGAGCCCCACATCTTTAAAATGTTCTGTCCTTTCTGTCGCGACTGCCTGGCCCAGGGATTGGAGGGCAGGTACGACTACCTGGACGGGATCATGATTGCCCAGTCGTGTCTGCACATTCGCCAGGCCTTCACCAGTTGGCAGATCCACATCCCGGTGGATTACTCCTACTACTTGCCTTTCCCCCACGGCGCCCAGAACCGCGCAGTGTATAACTACCTGACCGGGGAACTGGAAAAGTTCACCAAGTCCGTCGAGGACTGGACGGGCAAGACCCTCACCGACGAGGACCTGGATCGGGGCATCGAGATCATGAACACCAACCGCCGCCTGGTGAAACAGGTCTACGAGACGCGGAAGGCTGACAATCCGCCTCTGACCGGTTTGGAGGCCATGTACATGGTCGTCTCGAGCCAGATGACGGACAAGAGGGACCACAGCGGTGCGCTGGAGAACCTGCTGAAGGAGTTGCCGGCACGGAACCTTGACCGAGAAACGGGTGTCCGGCTGATGATCGTTGGCAGCGAGGATGACGACACAGAGTTCATCAAGATGACCGAAGCGCTGGGCAGCACCATCGTCGTTGACGAGCACTGCACCGGTACCCGCTACTTCTGGAACGAAGTTGAGCCCCAGGAGAACCGGCTGGCTGCGCTCGCCCATCGCTACATTGACCGGCCCCGCTGCCCCAGCAAAGACTGGCCCGACCGGACCCGTGTCCAGTACATCTTGGATCTGGCCAAGGATTATAACGTTGAGGGGGCTCTCGTTATCCAGCAAAAGTTCTGCGATCCGCACGAGCTGGATATCCCCGCTGTCCGCACCGCTTTAGAGGCCAAGGGCATCTCCACCTACTTCCTCGAATTCGACGTCACCGTCCCCCTTGGGCAGTTCAAGACGCGTGTGGAGGCCTTCCTTGAAGAGTACTTGTTGGAGGAAGCGCTGTTCTAATCTGGAGCCCGGCGATGTGTGGTGAGAAGGTCGGCCCGTACCGCCTGTGCCGCAATCACCACTGTTGCACCACTGTTGTGGTACAGGCGGTGCAGGAGTGGCGCAACAGTGGTAGTCGGGGCGCTGAAGAGCGCCGCCCGTTAAACACAGCAGATAATTGATTGGAGGGAAATATGGCTGAGGTAAAATGGAAAAGCAAGGGTCTGGACTGCTGGAACCAAGGCAAGCAGTTGAGGCTGGACTACTACAAGAATTATGCTCAAGCCCACGAGAGGGGAGGGATCCGCTGGGCCGGTTCGGCCTGGGCCTTTAGCTCCATCCCTGCTGGGCTGGGCGAAGACGTGTGGTCCCTGACCGGTGAACCCTACGGGGCCTCGGTGGCCTGGAACAAGGACTTTGCCGCGCAGTGCCATGAAGCGGCCCAGGCCAAGGGATATGCTCGCGATCTCTGTGCTTACATGCGCAACTACTGGGGCTCGATCCTGCTTAACAAGTACGTCTTCGGTGGGGAATGGCCCGAGCCAGACTTTAATTGGACCTCCCATACGTGCTGCAGTCACGCCAAATGGTACCAGGTGGCTTCCGAGCTCGAAGGGGGAATACCTACGTTCTCCATTGACGGCAGTGTGGGCCCCTACGATGAACTGGACGAAAACAGGCTGAACTACCTGGTAGACCAGATGCAAGAGGGCATCGAATGGATGGAAAAGGTCACGGGCCGCAAGTACAACGACGAGCTGTTGATCCAGGCGGTCTACAACGAGTGCCGCGCCACCTCCCTCTGGGCCGAGGTCTGTACCCTGAACAAGGCCGTCCCTGCTCCTCTGGACGAGAAGACGATGTACTCCCTGTACGTGTTTGGCACTCTAATGAAGCATCGCAAGGAGTGCGTAGATTTCTACAAAGTACTGAGGGACGAGGTCCAGGATCGGGTGGATAACCAGATCGCTGCTGCGGCCACCGAGCGGTTCCGGGTGATCACCGACACTCAGCCTCCTTGGGCTTTCTTGAGCATCTTCCGGTACATGGAGAGCAGGGGAACGGTCTCCATTGGCTCCCTGTACACCTTTAGCCTCATCGGCATCTGGGAGGTGAAGGAGGATGGCACCTGGGGACCCAGGACGCCCCCTGAGGAAGGGACCATCACCACCCGCGAGGACGCCCTGCGGACCATCGCAGAGTGGACCTGCAGCCGGCCGGAATGGCAGCACTTCTACTCCCCTGAACTAAAGACCGAGATGCTGAAGCGCATCGTGAAGGAGTGGAAGGTGGATGGGGTGATGCTCCATTACAACCGGGGCTGCGAAGGGCTGACCGTCGGCATCGCGGAGAACAAACTGGGCCTGAAAGAAGCTGGCATCCCGGTCATGTCCTTCGAGGGCAACATGGGCGACGAACGAGAGTTCGACCCGGAACGCACCAAAACTGAGATAGACACTTTCCTGGAGATTCTAGGAGCGCGATAAGGAGGTAAAAATCAACATGGTAGTTGCAGGAATAGACGTAGGAGCCAAGTACGCCAAAATGGTCATCCTGAAAGACGGCCAGCCCGAAATCCTCTCTCAGGGCATGGCTGAGTGCGGGTTTGACCTCAAGGAGGCCGCAGAAGAGGCGCTTAATCAAGCCCTGGCCGACGCCAGCCTTACCCGCGATGACATCACGTACGTCGTGGCCACTGGCGCTGGTGTGGAAGCCGTCCCCTTCGCTAACGACACAGTGAGCATGCAAGGGGCGGATGCCAGGGGAGCACACTTTCTCTTGCCCTCGGTCAGGACGGTCATTGACATCGGTGCTGAGATGGGTCGGGCGGCCAAGTGCGATGAGACAGGGAGGATGGTGGACTTTGTTCTCAACGAGAGGTGCGCCGCTGGCGCTGGGGCCTTCATCGAGGCCATGGCCAGGGCCCTGGAGGTGGAACTGGAGCAGTTTGGTCCTCTCTCCCTCGAGGCGGACAAGTCTCCCCCCATGAATGCTCAGTGCACCATCTTTGCCGAATCGGAGGTGGTGACTCTGATTCATGAGGGGGAGTCGAAGAAGAACATCATCCGCGCTCTACATGATGCCATCGCAGAGAGGAACATCTCTATGGTACGCCGGCTGGGGGTGGAGAAAGACGTCGCTCTGATCGGTGGTCTGGCCAAGAACGTGGGCTTTGTGGACGCCATGAAAAGGGGCCTGGAGATGGACATTCTGGTTCCCGAGGAGCCTCTGTTGGTCGGTGCTTTGGGAGCGGCCCTGATAGCCTCTGAAAGGCAAGAGATAATGCCCTCCACCTGAGAACCTATCCGAGAAATCCGCTCCGGCCCCCGTTCTTGGGAGGCGCCCGCCCCGAGGCTTCGTCCTGAGGCTCAGCCCGAAGGGACGGGGCGGGGAGCACTTTTCGGACAGACTCTCAAAGAGGGTGGGGATTCTGTTCTGCTGGCTCAAGTTGACATCCTGTGGCGCAATAGTGCCGAAACACTCAGAGAGGTGAGAAGATTATGGCAGAAGAAAAGAAAGAGCTCTGGCGGTGGCCCGAATACAGGCGCACCATTGCAGGCAAGGATTGGAAGGGCGCGGAGGTCATCACCGCTGGCGTGGACATTGGATCGGTGAGTTCCAAGACAGCCATCATGGTTGACGGCGAACTGTACGCTTATGCCATCATGCGCACCGGGTCAAGCAGTGCGGGCAGTGCCGAAAATGCAACGAACTGGGCACTGGAAGGCACGGGATTGACTGTAAAAGATCTCCATTACACTGTGGGGACAGGTTATGGGAGGGTCAACGTTCCCTTTGCCCAGAGAGCCATCACCGAGATTGCCTGTCACGCCCGGGGGGCGAACTTTATCTGGGGTCCCACGGTGAGAACGGTGCTGGATATGGGGGGCCAGGACTGCAAGGCCATCCAGTGCGACAACCGGGGCAAAGTGAGCAACTTTTTGATGAATGACAAATGTGCGGCCGGCACCGGTCGAGGCATGGAAGTCTTCGCTGACCTGATGGGCGTGCCTATCGAAGAGGTAGGCTCCAAATCTATGGAAATTGACGAAGAGCCGGAGCCGGTGAGCAGCACTTGCGTCGTGTTTGCCAAGACCGAGGCCGTGGGGCTTCTCCGCGCCGGATGGCCCACAGAGCAAGTCCTGGCGGCCTATACCGCGGCCATGGCTGAGAGGGTCGTGGATCTGCTAAACAGGGTCGGGGTGGAGAAAGATTTCGTCATCACAGGCGGTATCTCCAAAAACATCGGTGTGGTCAAGAGGCTCGAGGACAGGCTTGGTTTCAAGGCCCTGCCTATGAAGGCAGAGATGGACCCCATGATCGCTGGCAGCATCGGCGCTGCGCTGTTTGCCAAGGCGCTATACGAGAAGGGCAAATGATCATCAACTACGGGTACAAGGACGGCTCAGGAGAATACTTCATCGTCGTTGACACTGAGAAATGCAACGGCTGTGAGGAGTGCGTGGAGGTGTGTCCGGCTGGCGTTCTGGAGATGACCACAGAGTTCGATCCCGAAACTCTGGAGGATATGGTCGTCCCCCATCTGACCGAGGAACACGCCAAGAAGATCAAGTATAGCTGCGCTCCCTGCAAGCCAGGCCAGGACATGGCTTCCTCAGGAGAAGTGATTCCTCCCTGTGTCCTGGCTTGCGAGCCGCAGGCGATGACTCACTCCTGGTAATAGAAGCTATAGGAGTTTTCTTCTACTCCGCTGGCCAGCCAAGTCCGAGGGCAGCAAGCGGGTAACAGGCCCATAGCAGATTCTTTAATGAAAAGTGCCTGTTCCCAGCTTGCTGCTCAACAGAGTATCAGTCTGGATTTGCAATCCAGCAGCCAGGCGGCCGATTACAAATCCACCGTGAGCAAAATTCTTTCGAAGGGTGGCGGTCATCTGTCGGAGATCGGTTCTGGTGCGCTCAAACCCAGCGGTTGTTCCGTCTCTCCCCGCCCACCAGAGTTTCGATAACGTGGCTAGTTGGGCAAGGGGGAATCCTCTCTGCCATCATGGCAGTCGAGGCATTCCCCACGTTTCTTTCATTACTTCAATTTCAAGGTGCCCTTATCCAGCACGTGCGGGAAAGGGAACATGCGCACAAGGTTTCGATCGCTCGCAACGCAACAGTGGATTGGCGTTCTACCTGGACTCGTCGTCAGTGGAATATGCCTGCTATTTTATCTGAGAACCCTGGCGCCAGGCATTTTGGGAGGAGATGCCGGTGAGCTTCAGTTCGTGCCTTATACTTTAAGTCTAACTCACCCTACAGGCTATCCCCTGCAAACACTGGTAGGCAAACTGTGGACCACGATGGTGCCCGTTGGATCGGTGGCCTCCCGAATGAACCTGTTCTCCGCTCTGGTAGGCGCAGCGGCAGTGGGATTGATCTACGGCGCTATCCAATTATCCACAGGCTCTGAGCTTTCAGCCTTTCTGGCGGCTTTGTTGCTGGGAACCTCGGAGGTGTTTTGGGGGCAGGCGGTCATGGGGGATAAGTATGCCTTGAATGCGTTTTTGCTAGCTCTGGTGGTTTTTACCCTGGTTCAGTGGTCCAAAACACCCAGCGAACGCAACCTGCGCGTGTCTGCTTTCTGTTATGGGTTAAGTTTGACTCACCATCGTTCGATGGCGGTCTTTCTTCCATTCCTCATTGGCTACTGGGTCTGGCGCGCCCCCCATCTGTTGAGCCAGTGGCGTCGGTCAGGGAAAGTTGCTCTGCTCCTATTCTCGCCGTTGCTTCTCTATCTCTGGCTTCCAATTGGGGCCAGCCGAGGATTGCCTCCGGGAACATGGCAGCCAAGTTCGCTGGCAGAATGGGGTGCTTACATGTTGGATAGAGGGTACTTGGGTGAGATACAGCCTCACGTCGGTGTATGGGAAAAGATGGCCTTTTATGGGAAAACGCTGCTGGCTCAGTTTACTCTGTATGGCGTGCTTCTCGGACTGCTTGGACTTGTCTACCAGGTTCGGACACGGAATCCCTTGTGGGTCTTTCTCGCTCCGGGTTTCGCATTTCAAACAGTCCTGACTGCTGGCTATCAGGTACCTCGACACTGGCTCTTCTTTTTGCCTTCCTTTGTGCTCTTTGCTTTGTGGATTGGAGAGGGGCTTGCCTGGTTGTCTTCAGCGGCTATCGTTTGGGTCAGGCGATCACACTCCCTTGGCTATGGGATAGCTGGCGTCACCCTGGCCTCATTCATCGTCCTCGTTGTACTTCCGTTCTCCAGGAACTATCCGACTTTGCGCGAAATGCATCTGGATGGTGGCAGTCTTGATATGTGGCGTCAGGAATTGAAGTATGGCTATTTGGCCCAACGCTTTGTGGAAAATGGCCTGGCATTTGTTGAACCCAGTAGCATCATTGTAGCAGACTGGGAGCAATCCACCCCCTTGTGGTACTTTCAACAAGTGGAGGGGTGGCGCTCCGACGTGACGGTGATTTACCCTATCCATCGCTGGCCAGAGGCGCTAGCTACCGGACGGCCCGTCTATTTGACCAGGAATGTACCGGGCATCGGCGAGCCCTATCACTTAACGGCCGTTGGAACACTGATACGAGTAGCGGAAACGCCGGATTCTCAGCTTCCTTCCGACATCCACCCGACAGCGATCAAGTGGGAGAACAAGATCGAGTTAGCCGGGTACCGCTTTTATCAGACGGATTTCTCAATCGGTTATGTTTGGCCCGTATCTCTGTACTTTCGTGCTCTCGAACCGCTGAATGCGAATTACTCGATCTCTGTACGCCTTTTTGCTGAAGATGGCGTGCAAGTCTGGTCAGAGGATAGACAGCATCTTGTCCTGGGGATGTATCCCACCACACGATGGCTCCCCGGCGAGGTCGTGGGAGACTATTTTGAAATACCATTTCCGCGTCGCATACCCGCTGGTCGCTATCGTTTGGGCGTAATCTTGTACACTTTTACGAGCGAGGGGAACTGGCGTAATCTCACCGTCGAGGGAAGTGGTGATGAAGTGGTTTATCCTTTCGTTATAGACGTACCAATTCGCCGATGAATGGTGCCAGGTTGTTTTGCCCAATGCAGCATGCATAATCACAAGCTCAGCGAGCTTCTCAAAACCTACCAAAGGGGGAATATGATATGAAAAACCGTCTGTTATGGATTGT
>JBGVTF010000273.1:0-7684 GCA_041862415.1 Anaerolineae bacterium
TGCTGGTGGTAGGACCGGACGGGAAGAGCCTCTTCGCTGGGACCTGGGGCGGTGGGGTCTTCCGCTCCGACGACGAGGGCCAGTCCTGGCAGCCAGTCAGCGAGGGGCTGACCAGCCTTGGCGTGGAGGTGCTGGTGGTAGGACCGGACGGGAAGAGCCTCTTCGCTGGGGCTCGGGGCGACGGGGTCTTCCGCTCTGACGACGAGGGCCAGTCCTGGCAGCCGGTCAATGAGGGGCTGACGAACCTGTACGTGCAGACACTGGTGGTGGGGCCGGACGGGAAGAGCCTCTTCGCCAGCACCGATGGTGGTGGGGTCTTCCGTTCTGACGACGGGGGCCAGTCCTGGCGACCGGTCAATGAGGGGCTGACGAACCTGAACGTGTTGACACTGATGGTAGAACCGGACGGAGAGAGCCTCTTCGCTGGGACCTGGGGCGGTGGAGTCTTCCGCTCCGACGACGGGGGCCAGTCCTGGCAGTTGGTTCCAGATCTCACATCTTCAGAACTCCCCACAAGCGCGGCCTTCGGAAAGGTACGCATAGCGGCTAGTGAGGGCGACATTGCCCTGACCCGCCCCGGAATGGGCTGGCTGCCCTGGGCCACTCATCGTCATCAGCTCCCCCAGGCCATCGCCATCCACGGCAACCGTGCCACCCTCTATGCTCCAGCCGGGGCAGCGATGATCCTGCGGGCAGAAGTACCCATGCCCCTCTTATGGCGTGCCCCCACCCCCTACCTAGCGCTGGTCGCGGCTACTTGGCAGGGCATTAACTTGGCTGGGGCTAATGCGGTCCCCCTCTCTGTCGGCCTGGGGCTGGCGATAGTCGTCACCCTCCTCTACGTCTACGCCGGCGTGGCACGCCCCAGCCAACTGCGCCCCGTCACTGTCCTCTGGCTTCTTCCCCGCCCCCGCCACCTCTTGGCCGCCTCTAGCTACCAAGGCTATGCCCAGCGCTGGGCAGCGGGTGATACCCTGGAGCGGTTGATCCTGCTTCAGGCCCCTACAGACGCACCCTTCGCCCTCCTGCAACTGGAGGCCGAACTGCGTCAACTGAGCGCCGCCTTTGACGCAGAGGGACTCCTGGCCGCCCTCTCCGCCCTGGTCCAGCGAGGGCTACTGGTGCGGGAGAACGGCACTTGGCAACTAGCCGAACCGCTCCTGGCCCAACTCCAGCGCCAAGAAGTATCGCGCAAAGAGCCAGCCCGCCTGGCGGAAAAGACCCGCCAGGACCATCCCCTCTACACCGAGGCCCGGCGCTTTCTGACCCAGGCCCGGTTCACCGTCCCGCCCGCCGACCCCTTCGGCCTCCTCTGTACCAGTGACCTGCCCTTGTGGGCGGACGTCTCCCCCCTATATGTGCGGTTGGTGCTGGAGCGACCGCTGGACCTCGAGGAATTCCAGGCCATGTGCGCGGCGGCACAAGCGGCTTACGGCGAGGATCTGCGCGGCCACACGGCGGCCGTCGTCATTGACCGCCCGCCCCGCGCGGGCGACCTCTACCAAATCTTCGCTCTCCGCGCCCAGCGAGGTCTTACCATCGTCCCCCTGCCCCGCTCGCTGATGATCCAGGCTCGTATGGATAGGCGCGAGCTGGAGGCGCTGCGGCAACAGATGGAACTCTACACCGGTCGCACCGATCTCTACGACATCCGGGCTGCCGTTACCGATGTCCTCTCCTTCTTCGGTCGGAGCGGGCTGCTGGCCGACCTGAAGCGGCGGCTGACTTCAGGCCGGTCGGCGGTCGTCTTCGGCGTGCGCAAAGTGGGCAAGTCCTCAGTGCTAGGCCGCCTGAAGGAGGAATGCCCTTGGCCAGTCGCCCTGGTGGACTTGGAGGGATACACCGGTGGGTTAAGGTACGTCTATGAGGAGGCACTACGCGGCTGGCGGGCCGCCTTGCAGGCCGCATTCCCCAACCTGCCGCTACCCGAATGGACGGATAACTGCGCCGCGCTGGACCCGGCCGCGCAGGCCCAGGCCTTTCGCCGTGCAGTGGTGGGTCTGCTGGATCTCCTGGCAGATCAGCCTGGGCGGCCTGGCTTGTGCCTCTTCCTGGACGAGATAGACACTCTCTTCGACCAGCCCGAGTACCTAGAGTTTGCTGCCGTGCTGCGCAGTGTGGCTGAGGAACCGCACTGCCGTGGTCGCTTCGCGCTCCTAGTGGCTGGCCTGGAGCCAACGCTAAACCGACTGGACCGGCTGGATAGCGGGCGCAACCCGTTCTACGCCCTCTTCGGCGAAATCCCGCTGTGGCTGCTGAAGCCGGAAGACACCCACACGATGGTCGTCTCCATTGGCGGCCAGATGGGGATCAGCTATCGGGATGATGCGCTGGACTTGCTGGTGGAAGTCGGAGGTGGGCATCCCTTCCTGACGCGCCAGTTGTGTAGCCAGGCTATCCGGGACCTGAAGCGGCCAGGCACGGTGGACGTGGCCCGGGCAAGCCGAGCAGTGGAGGACTACCTCCGCTTGGCACGCAACTACTTTGCAGAGAGCCTGTGGGGGATAGACAGCGGCGGTCCACCTCCAGCGGAGGCGGCGCTGCTTCGCTCGCTAGCTACCACTCAGCCCCAACTGGAGGAGAACCTAGTCCCGCCCGACCTGCCACCGGAGGAGCGGCGGGCTCGCCAACTGGCACTAGACCACCTGCGCAACCAGAGCCTGGTCCGCCGCGTCGAGAACGGTTGGGAACTGACCATCCCCCTCTACCGCCGCTGGATCCGCCGCTACATCCTCAATCTGCCCGACGAGGCCGCAGAGGAGTATGCCCGATGAGAGCCGCGAACCCTTACAACTACAATCTGCCCGTGGGGCCGGAGATGTTTTTCGGCCGCCAAAGAGACATAGAGATCCTCACGCACCACCTGACTGCCACGCCGGGAGACTCTTTTGCCCTCATCGGCGGGCGGCGGATGGGTAAGACCAGCCTGCTGGAAGCACTGCTGCAGGCGCTGGAGCCGCTGATAAAGGACCCCTCCCAAGGCCTGTTGCCGCTCCCTGTCCTCCTAGACCTGAGCGGCGAAGGCATAGACTCAGTGATCGCCTTTTTCCACACCGTCGGCGAACGGGCGCAGGACGCGCTTACTGACCTAGCCTTGCCGCCGACGGGCGCCCTCGCCGTGGGGGAGAACCAGCCTCCAGCGCCAGCCTTCAGGCGAATGCTGAAGAGTTGGGGGCGAACTGTGATGGAGCAACGAGGGTACGGCATGCGCCTCATCCTGCTGCTGGACGAATGCGAGCAGATTGTCGAGCGGCCTTGGGCTCCCGACCTCTACGGAGCACTGCGCTATTTGTTGGTAGGGCAGACGACACGGCCTCTGCTCAAGGTGGTGATGGCTGGGTCGCACCGCTTCCTGACGCAGGTGCGCCAGCGTGGTTCTCCGCTGCGGAATGTACTCAAGTACTACAGGATATGCGTCCTTGACGGACAGGCGACCCAAGACCTGATTACCCAGCCGACAGGGGGCGTCCTGCCCGAGGGGGTGGTTCAGGCCATCGCCGGGCAGAGCGGCGGCCATCCCTTCCTGACCCAGTACCTGATGCACCACTTGTGGGAGCACGGGCTGGAGCACGTCACCCCTGAGACGGTTCGGGAAGTCGCTGCCGGATTTTGCCACGAGCGAAGCGACTTCTGGGACTGGATAGATGGCCTAGGGGACATCTGCCTGCGCATCTACTGGGTACTGGCCCAGGCCAGGGAAGCGCTCATCGAAAGCCACGTCCGAGCCACTCTGCGCCCCGCCCCGCCCGACCTGCTGCAGGCACTGGATGCATTGTGCTACCATGGGCTAGTTGTGCGGGAGGCGGGTGGCGAGGGCTACCGAGTCGCGGGTCAGATGTTCCGAGAATGGTTTGAGACCAACGTGGCTGAGCACCCAGACCGTGACGCTGTTGAGAAGCCTAAGCCTGTGAGCGCTCCGCAAATCATCACCTGGCTTCACCTCTCCGACTTGCACTTTCGCGAGTCGAGTTCCTACGACGAAAACATCGTTCTCAAAGCTCTCCTGCGCGACATCGCCAAGTGCAGCCATGACGACAGCCTGCAACCCGACTTTATCATCCTCTCCGGCGACATCGCCTTCGCCAGCCGATCCGAAGAATATGCTCTGGCTCAACAGTTCCTCGACGAGCTACTGGAGACGACTGGTCTGCCCAAAGACTGCTTGTTCCTTGTCCCCGGCAACCACGATGTGGACCGCGACGCTATCTCCGCTCTTGCCGCCGGTGCGACAGCCATCCTCAGCAAACGCGATGCCGTTAATCGCTTCTTGGCCGACGACGATGACCGTGCCCGTGTTTTCCAACGTTTCCACAACTACCAAGAGTTTGTCAACCGATACCTGGACAAGAAGCATACCCCCTTTGACAGTGCACACTACTTTTACGTCAAACACATCGAAGTAGCCGGTCGGCGCGTGGCTATCCTGGGCCTCAATTCGGCCTGGCTGGCTGCTTCGGATGAGGACCGCAACCGGCTTCTCCTTGGCGAGCGGCAGGTGCGTACTGCCCTCGATGCGGCTGAAGATGCCGACCTGCGTCTGGCGGTGATGCACCACCCCTTTGATTGGCTCCAGGATTTCGACCGTGACGACGTCGAGCCGCTCCTGTGCAGCAAATGCGATTTTGTGTTGCATGGCCACATGCACCAAGTCGGCCTGCTCCAGGCCCACACTCCGGACACTGAGGCTATGATCATCGCCGCTGGTGCCTGCTACAAGACGCGCCAATATCCCAACTCGTACAACCTCGTCCAACTCGACTTCAGCACAGGCAAAGGCACGGTCTACTTGCGGATGTACAGCGACCGGCGGGGGGGCTTCTGGGCGAAGGATGTGGTCAACTACCGCAATGTCGATGACGGCGTATACACTTTCTCCTTGTCAGATCGCTTACGTCAATCCTTTGAAGGCGCAGATGCAGAAACTACGACACGAGTATTAGCCAATAAGAAGCAGGTTAAAAACAGTCAAGTCCAGGAATTTGCCAGAGTGACGTTGGTGTTGGAAGGGATTGACTCTTTTGGGACTCAGGAACGAAACCGGCTTCTCATAATCCTATCCGACGCCCTAGGAATAGACGGTGAACAGATACGAATAGCACGAGTTCAACCGGGAAGCCTTCGCGTGGAACTTGAACTTCCCTCAGAGGCCGCCGCAGTACTGGAGGACTTGGTGCGTTCAGGTCAGCTAGATTTAGTCTCTCTTATGAGGCAAGTTGTTCCACCTGAAACGACGCTGGCTGGCAAGTACAGTATTCACATCACCAACGCTCAAGGTGTCATCATCGGTGACAGGGCACAGGTGACACAGCACTTCGGTGCCCCCACAGTTGGGGAAGATGAGAGCGGGCTGAGCGCCGCCGAGGAGCGGGCCTTACTGAAACAGGAATTGGCTCAGCACGAGCGCAACCTGTACACGCTGCGTGAACAGGCTGCTGTCTTTGCTGCCGGAGAGAGACCCCTACATCTGCTCAATCAGATCAAGGCTGAGGAAGAGGAGATCAAGCGAATCGAAGTGGAGTTGGAAAGGCTGGAGAGGTAGAACTAAACAAGCGAACTGCCGTCTGGCAGCAGGTGCAGACGAGCGAGCCGCCGAGGCAGACAGCAGTGTTGGGCACGCTGGCGCGTTCAAGGGCGGGGGTGCCAGCCAAGGAGATCGCTCGCCAGGCTGGGTTTGCGCCGGAGGACGTCCGACGCGCGCTGGAGACGCTGGCGCGGCACGACGTCGTGATAGAGGAGGACAGTCGCTGGCAATTCACTGTCGAACTGATGCGCCGCTGGGTGGCGCAGAGGTAGAGGAACCCTTGCGAAGGTTTGGTACCTTCACAGGGTCTACGCATACGCGGAGTCATGATTGCGCCTGTCCATTTTGACCGTGGCGAGGACGCGCAGCTTCACTGGCGGGCCAGGTGTCTTACAACGCCTGGCCTTTGCTACTATTACTGACCTGTGGTAGAATGTATCGGGTGCCAGAATTGGCACTGGTCAGCCGACATGGGTGTCAAGGCGAGATTGTGATAGGAGTGTGAGAAATGAGATTGAAGCGGACATCGCAGCCGAAGAAGCCCGATATGAAGCGGCTGGACCATATTTCTCTATCCCCGAACCAACTCCAGGCTCTGGACGAGGTGCGTCGCAGGCTGTCCCACGACTTTGACGTCGAAGCGATCTTGTTGTACGGTTCTGTCGTCCGTGGAGAATCAGACGAGGAGTCCGATCTCGATCTGCTTATTTTGACGACAAAACCACTCACTCGCACCGCGCGTCATAAGATTACCGATGCTGTCTTCGAAGTGAACCTACATCATGGTACGAACTTGAGTACACTTGTGGTTGATCGTAGTGCCTGGGATTCGGGTCCTGTATCGGTCTTGCCCATCCGAGACGAAATTCTCAAAGAGGGTATCCCACTATGAGTGCTGACGAACAGCGCGCGGAGGTGATTCGATACTGGTGGTCCCAAGCTGAGGAGAGTCTGGCCTCTGCCCAGCGCGAGCTTGAAGCTGGCGCTTATGCCTTTGCTGTCAATCGCCTCTACTACGCCGCCTTCTATGGGGTAAGTGCGGCCCTACTTGAGCGTCGGTTGGCTTTCAAGAAGCATTCTGGGGTTCGTGCAGCGTTTCACCGCGAGTTCATCAAGCCTGGCTTACTTGATGTCGAATGGGGGAAGCTCTATGATCAACTCTTCGAGGATCGCCAGGAAGGTGACTATGTGGCTCTGATCTCATTTGACCCAGAATACGTCGAATCTCAACTGAATCGCTGCGCCCAGTTCTTAGACGAGCTTTGCCCTTTGATCTCTCTGCTGTCACAGGAGTAAAGCTCAACTTGCTGCTGTAGGAATTTTCTTCCGGAGTAGCGAAACTCGTTTCGCGTTTGACTGGCGCAGAACAAGACTTCGGCGAACTCAGTCGAGCCGTTCTGCTACTTCGTTGATTTTGCTGGTCTGTAGTAACGACTAGCCGTTTGGGTGGGAAGGAGAGCGCATGACCGAGTTTTCGCTTGAGGGAAAGGTTGCGGTAATCACCGGAGCGTCGCGGGGCATCGGGCGGGCCATCGCCCTGCGGTTGGCACAGGCCGGCGCCAAGGTGACGGTCAGCAGCCGCAAGCTGGAGAACGTGCAGCCCGTGGCGGACGAGATTGCCGCCGCTGGCGGGGAAGCCCTGGCCATCCAGGCCCACGTGGGCCATCCGGACGAAGTGGCGGCGCTGGTAGCGCGGACGGTGGAAACCTTTGGCCGGGTGGACGTGGCGGTCAACAACGCGGCCACCAACCCTCACTTTGGCCCGCTGCTGACCGCCGACGAAGGCCAGTTGGACAAGATCCTCGACACCAACTTGAAGGGAGCCTTCCGGGTATGCAAGGCGGTCGCGCCCCACATGGAGGCGCAGGGCGGCGGCAAGATCATCAACATGGCTTCCGCGGCCGGGCTGCGGCCGTCGCCGGCCATGGGGGTGTACAGCATCACCAAGGCAGCGGTCATCATGTTGACGCAGGTGCTGGCCCTGGAACTGGGCCAGGCCAACATCCAGGTAAACGGTATCGCGCCGGGAGTGATCAAGACCCGCTTCAGCCAGGTGCTGTGGCAGACGCCACAGATCGCCGAGCCAATCCTGAGCAGCCTGCCGTTGGGCCGCTTCGGCGAGCCAGAGGACGTGGCCGGCCTGGCACTCTACCTGGCCTCCCC
>JBGVTF010000274.1:0-20839 GCA_041862415.1 Anaerolineae bacterium
CTGTGAAAAGTCGGCTGAAGGCCCGGGGTGTTTGATCATGTAGCGGAATTCATCAGAGTCTGGGCTGATCCAGCCATATTTGTGCCAGCCAGTCTTGAGGATGAGAATGTCTCCCTCACGGACCTCCACAACGGATTCGATCATCTCAGGCGTATAGACACTGGAATTGCTGACCAGGTGAGAGATATCGGCAATGACGCCGGGGCCGACCCACTCCTCAAGCGGCACCTCTCCGATGGTTCTGCCATTCGGGTAGAAGTGCTTCTCGCCGTCCATGTGGGTCCCAAGGTGGATACTGGCGTTGCAGATGGACCCGTTTCTGCCCATGCCAAAATGCTGGCCGCCGACTCTCTTGGTATAGGTCACGGTCAATGGGACATAGTTCGCCCACTGAGGTGTCTGGACGCTGAATGGGATCGTGAGGTCCAGCATCTCTGCGGAGTTCATAATCTGGAAGAACTCTTTCTCGGTCATGCCTTCAGGCGCTTGATGGGCGACCACGCGCGACCACGCCGTTTCAACTTCCATGAAAGGTATGGGTTGAATCATGATCCAGGCCCGCTGATTGTTCAGTTTATCTATATCACCCACGATAGACTCGGCAAGGAGCAGATGGACCTTCGGCAGGGTGATATGGGTCATCTCGTAGTATTCGTCCGGGGGGAACATCTCGTCCCACGTCTTGCCGTAGTCTTGCATCAGCTTTGCTTCGGCCTTCTTGAAGTGGTTCTCGTGCATGCGGCGGATAGGGGTATTCATGGGATGTTCGGCACAGCCACAATCTACACCGATCACCTTGAGTTTCATGTCCAAGGCCCATTGGAAGAAATTGGGGGAAGGCCCAGGGTGTCTCACCAGGAATCCAAACTCCTGGGACTCGACGCCGCCTTGGGCAGTCTCGCTGGGGACGTCTGGCTGATCCCAGGAGTATTTGTGGTACCCGGTATTGATGATCAGGATGTCACCCTCTTTGACAGTGGCTCTCTCCATGATCATCTCGGGCGTATACAGACTGTAATCGGATACCGCATCAGAGATGTCCACCACCACGCCGGGGCCACACAGATCCTTCAGGGGGATGTCGGCAATGGCTCTGCCCCCGGAGTGGAAGGCAGTTTCTCCCACCAGGTGCGTGCCTACCGTGTTGCTCCAGTTCAGTATCTGGCCGTTCGCACCTGGTCCTCCACCGTAGGCACCGGTAACTCTTTTGAAGAAATGGACTTCCAGCGCCTTTTCCCCAGGCCACGGAGGCGTAAAGATGCTGCAGCCTTGGGTCAAGTCATACATCTTGGAGTCAGCCATAACCTTGATGAATTGTTCGCGGTCCATTACATTCCTCCCTTTCAAGATGTTAGACAGTGGGTATTAGGTATTGGGGATGGCGTGGAACCATTCGAGTTCCTCCTCGGTGAAGAGAGGCGCTGGTGCGTCGTCTAGCCAATCGGTCGCGTATTCCGTGGCAGCTTCGCGCATCGTTTTCGGTTGCGATCGGCTACCGTGACGTTGGGCCTTCAGGCTAGCGGCAAAGGCATTCAATTGGCGCACCAGGTCAGTCAACTGAGAGACATAATCCTGCACCTGAGCAGGTGGCATCAGATCACGTGTTCGTGCTCGGTTGAGCCAATACTTGGTTTCGAAGAGGCTGCCACGGGCATAATACAGGAACTGGAGCTTCTCCCCGTAGTGAAAGCGGCCGAAGGCTTCGGCTATGTTTGCCCCGATGGAGTCGCCGGCCCGTGCTAGTTGCCCACCGACGACCTCACGCGCGAATGGGTCCCATCGCACGACCTGCCGCCAAATGCCATCTGCCACGGCTTCGGCAGCCTGCAGCACCCTCAATTCCTCAAACTTTAGCGCCATCCTACTCTCCAATACCTAACCCCCAATACCCAATCCCTAATACCCATACTGCTCAGAAAAGGCCACCAGCGCCTCCTCGAACATGGCCATCGGTGGACGCACCAGCCCCGCGCCAACCTGGCCCACGCCAGCATCCTTGTGGGCAATGCCCGTGTTGACGCGCGGCGTGATGCCCTTTTCCACCACCTTGCGTATGTCAATGCCGGTCGGCGTGCCCCGAAAGTCCAGCGGAGGGATGCTAAAGTACTTGTGCTCGGCGTAGCAGATCTCGTACATTTCCAGGGTGGCGTTTATTGCGTCCTTGGGCGTGCCACTGACAAAGGTGACAATAGCCGGGGCGCTGGCCATGGCAAAGCCACCGATGCCCGCCGTCTCGGTGATGGTGCTGTCGCCGATGTCGCCGCTGGAATCCTCGGCCGTGAAGCCGGGGAAGTAGAGGCCCTTCGGCACCGCAACCGGGGCGGTGAACCAACGGTCGCCCAGCCCGCTGACCCGGATACCAAAGTCGGTGCCGTTGCGGGCCATCACGGTGACAATGGTGCTGCCCTCTACCCCATGGGCGGCATCCGCCATTGCCTTGCAGGCGGCCATCACCGGGTTGAGCACGCTCAGGGCGTTGTCGCCCAGGAAGCGCAACACCTCCGAAGCGACCTCAGCGTCTTTGGTCGCCTTGACGATGAAAGGCGCTAATTTCGTCGTGTACAGAATGGAGCCAGCTTTGTTGCGGTTGTGTCCCTCGTCGCCCATGTGTAGTGCTTCGGCCAACAGGGCTCGAATGTCAATGCCTTCGCTAGCCTCGATGGCATCGGCCAGGACAGGGGCCATCACGTCCTCCATCCAGCGCAGTTTGGCCAGCACCTCCTCACTGTACGCGCCGTAGCGCAGCACTTTGCCATAGCCCTCGTTCAGGTTGGAGAAGGACTTGTTGCCGCCTGTGGTGAGCTTAGTCGAACCATGGGTCTTGTTCTCCAGAATGTAAACCGACATAGAGGGGCAGATGACGCCGGCCATCGGTCCCACGGCCTGGTGGTGGTGACAGGGTTCAAGCTCGATCTCACCCGATTCGACCAGGGCTTGGGCTTCCGCTTCGTCTCTTGCTTTCCCCTCGAAAATCAAGGCCCCGGTAATCGCTCCTCGCATCGGCCCGGAAGCCCGATCCCAGGTGATGGGCGGGCCAGCGTGCAGCAACAGGTTATCACGCATGCCCGGGATCACATCTCGGGCCTTGCCCAGTCCCACCAGCACCGGGCGGGCCTCCATCATCCGCTCTGTGGCTTCGGCGTTGGCTTTTTCGATGTCCATGGTCATTCTCCTTTCTGTTTAGAGATTGTATATTGGAGATTTGAGATTAGGGGGCGATCTTCCAGTCCCAATCTCTACTCTCCAATCTCTAATCTCTATTCCGTGTGAGGCGCTTCCCAGGCTCAAACCGGGAGCGAGCCTCTTTATAGAATCTCCTCGTAGAGCGCCAGGTTGCGATCCTCCAGGTGGTCGAAAACTTGCAGGCTTTTGCTGCCCCATCAAGACGGCAAGGGAATCCCAAGCTGCTTACAGATGCGCCCTGCGGTGTAATCTGGAATTTCCCGATGGCGCGGCACTGAGGTGCGGCGATTCGTAGCGGGATTCTCCCAAATCGAGTGTGCTGTACCTTCGCGCACGAATCGGCAGCCATGCTGACGCAGGTGTCGCAGCACATCGCGTCTTTTCACGGTACTGTACCCTGGGGCACTAAAGCAACACGTGTCGCTGCTGTCAACAACAGATAAATCGGTTCTTCCAAATCGGCATCAGGATCTGTACAGTTCGGATCAGGCTTGGGCAATGGCTCACCGTGTAGTAAGTTAGTTTCCGCCATGTCCACCAAGGCGCTCGCCAGCAGCCTGCGCGTTTCCTCCAAATCTGCACCCCACGTGATGACTCCTGGGAAATCCAACACTTCTCCATGTACGCCTTCGTCGAGATATTTGTACATAGCTTTGTAGGTCAACATGACTCTCCTCCACTTCCTTACGCAAGCATTGGGCGCCTCAAAAGAACAGTTGGCACGTGCCTAATGGCCTGCACGTTAGCCACGCTGCGTCACGAACGTGATACTATTTCACTACAGGTCCCCAACCCTAGGCATGCGCTTCCCAGGCTCAAACCGGGAGCGCGCTTCCTTTAAGATCTCCTCGTAAAGCTCCAGGTTGCGATCCTCCAGGTGGTCGAAGCTTTGCAGGCTCTTGCTGCCCCACGTCACGTATCGCATCGGGTCGGGATCGAGCCTGGCAGCAATGATCTCCTCGCCACCACGGGCCTGGGCCAATCGCCAGGCGATGGGGTTGACGATCATGCTGTGACCAAAGTAGTAGCTGCCGCCAGCATCCGGTCCCACCGAATTGGTGGCGACCACGTAGACGTGGTTGTCGTAAGCGCGGGCGGCGTTGGTGATGTGCCAGATGTCAAAGCTGCGCAGCAAGGCCGACGGGCGGACGATGACTTCAGCACCTTTCACCGCCAGCAGACGCGAAAGCTCCGGAAAGTCACCGTCGTAGCAGATGATCATGCCGATGCTGCCCAGGGCCGTCTCAAACACGTCGGCGCGGTTGCCAACCGTCACCCAGCCACCGCAATCGCAGCGTTCCAATGGAAAGGGGTGCGTCTTGTCGTAGATGCCGACGATCTCTCCATCCGGCCCGATCAGTATCGCCGAATTGTAGATCACTCCCCGCTCTGGACCACGCCGGTAGGACGGCCAGACCACGTGGACGCCCAGCGACTTGGCGGCTGCCTGGACGTCGCGGGTGATGCGGCCAGGGGCCTCATCCACCAAATCCCATAGCTCTTCCACACCCAAGCCAGTCACAAAGCTGGTGGTCACCGTCTCCGGGAAGACGACCAACTCGGCCTCGTATTCGCTGACAGCCTTTTCCAGCCAGGCGACTCCCTTGTCCACATTGGCCTGCACGTCATTGGGCGTGACGGCAATCTGTACGCAAGCAGCGATAAACTCTTTCATTGTGTGTCCTCCCTCAGAACCGATCTTACCCTCCGCTGAAGGTAGGATAGAGGCCCACTTCTTCGCCGTCCTTCAAGGTCCGATCCAACGGCACCGTTGCACCATCGACCGTGGCGAGGCAGGCGCGTGGATCGAGCATGGGTGAGGTCTCGCGGAGGGCCTCGACCACCCCCGCTACGTCGGTCCCGTCAGCCAAGGTCAATTCGATCAGGCCGTCGGGGTCATCAACTCCAACCTTGAGCCAGCCGTGCAGTGTGACTCGAACCCGCATTTAGCACTTCCCTATTCGAGCGAAACTCTGGTTTCAACCCTCTGCACAGCTTACATCGTCGGCCAAGGCGCATTGAAGATAAACGCTATAGATATCGCCGAGCATGCGACAATACATGCAAGAAGAACGACGCCGGCGACGACGATGGCAGCGATTGCTACTTTGTTTGTAGTCGAACTATCTGAATTGATCTCGCTCATGGATTCCCTCCTGGATCAGTTGGCAAAGCCTTATTTTCTATTCGAACCCCATACAATAAGCCCACAGGGGCATTCCAGCCGCCTAATTCTCCTGGGATGTTCATCCTTCGTCCCTATCCCCTCATCCGCTCTAGGATCGCCATCAACTTCTCGTTGCCGCCAGCGGGGGGCCGCCAGTCTACCTGAATCACCGGTGCGTCCTGAGCTATCAGGCTCTCGGTGAACGACTCCAGGCCAACGTTGATGGCAGCCAGGGGCTGATGCAGCACGGCCAAGTCCACGCTCTTTAAGTGCGACGCACTTGGCAAGTGCGTCGAACCTACGGGCTGATCAAGGGCCTGAACCAACCGCCCTACATAACGCACTGCTGCTTCGTTGCTGGTTTCCACTTGCACCCCCGCTGCCTTTAGTTGTTGAACCTGCGCGTTCAAGTCCTGTGGGTCCTCGTCGGTGCCGACCACAATCGCGACTACCTCCAGGTGTCGCCCGGCTTCTTCTGCCCCCACACGTGCCCTGGTGATGGCCGGGGCCAGTTCGCCCGCTGGATCAGCGTGAGCGCCATAGCCCAGTACCACGTCCAGCAAGATGACGGCGACCTCCGGGTCGTCGGCTTCCTGTTGCAGCCGTCGGATGCGGAGGTCGTTGTCCATCATGGGATGCAGGCGGCCCACCGTGAATTCGTCCTCGCCCAAGTCAACGATGGTGTGAGCCTGGCTGACCATCGAGTTGGCCAGGCGATAATCCTTGTTCAGCGGGACATTCGAGTAGACCGCAGGCAGATAGTCTTGTAAGATCAGCAGGGCTTCGTAGGCCAGGGTGCCGCCGGAGAAGAGGCCGCGCAGGTAGCGCTGCCCCGGCGCAAAGCGAGTCAGGTTGGCGGCCTCATCAAGGTCCTTCGTCTTTCGTCCCTTCGCATTGCTCAGGGCAAGCTCTTCGTCCTTCGTCCCTCGCGCGGTCAACTGCACGGCCAGGTCGGCGGTCTCATCCAGGGTAATGGCGAAGTGGAGATTGTCTACTTGGCGGGCTGAAGGGGAATAGCCGATGAAATCTACCAAGACCGGCTTGCCTGCCGCTCGGGCGACTCTCAGCAGTTCATCAGCGACGGAAGGAGAGGGTGGCTTGGAGATGAGCACGATGACTCGCGTTTCGGGGTCACGGCTGAGGAGGTCAAGCCCCTGGCGGGCCGTCACCGCACCTACTGCCTCGGAGAGATCGCGCCCGCCGGTGCCCAGGGCATGGGTGATGCCACTCCCCAACTGGTGGAGGCGGGCGCTTACCTGCTGTAACCCAGTTCCCGATGCGGCGACCAGCCCAATCGGCCCCCGGCGCACCCGGTTGGCAAAGCCCAGCCCCACCCCGTTGACGATAGCCGTGCCGCAGTCCGGCCCCATGACCAATAGGCCCTTTTCGGCCGCGGTCTGCTTGAGGGCAGTTTCATCATCTAGAGAGACGTTGTCACTGTAGAGGAAGACGTTCTTGCCTAGACGCAGCGCCTGGCGGGCAACGCCAGCGGCGTAGCGACCCGGCACTGAGACGAGCACCCATTGGGCGTCGGGCATCAGTTGAACCGCTGATTCGAGGCTCTTGGGGTGATAATCCTGCTCGACGCCCCCCCGGCGACGGGTGAGGAGTTCATCCACCTGGCCCAATGCAGCTCGAGCTGCAGCGTCGTCTTTGGCCCGAACCACGATGACCAGGTCATCGGCCACGGCCGCCTGGACTTCGGGCGTCAGTAAGTCACTCTGGGCCAGGATGTCCTTGTTAGCGGCGGTTCCCATCACCACGCCAGCGTCAAGGACACCAGGCAAGGCAGCCAGGGAGCGCTGCAAGTGCATAAGGACCACGGAGTCGTAGTAGGCTCCAGATCGAACTTCCGCTTCAGTGACTGCCATAGCAACTCCACAGGATTTGGCTAGCTACGTTGCGGGTTGGTCGTCTAATGGAGGAATTTGACCCAATAGTGAGCCACCGTAAGAGGACAAACTGACAACAACCGACTCAGGATAGCACAAGGCATTGTCAGTGGATACAGCGATTTGTGGGGAAACTGTGGTCAGTATAGCACAAACTTGGAGCGGTGTCAACCATGTGAGGCCTGGCCATGATTTGTCAGGCAGCTTTCACGAAAGCTTTGAAGCCAATGACAGGCAACCTCCCCTTGCAGGGCTAGATCCACCACCTTGCAGACCTTCATGGCCTGAGCCTCGGAGAAAGAGCCGCCGAAGACGGTAAAGTCCTGATGAGGATGTCCAAAAAAGGAGAGGTGCAGCACCCCTCTCAAATTACTCCTTCCCCTTGCAGTTCTTCGATCTCGGCCTCAGTGTATCGGCCAAAACCTCCTCGTTGTGCTAGCCCAAGAGTGCCAGGCTGACGAGTAACGAGTCAAAAGGTCCGAGGTTTCCAGTCGGAAACTCGGACCTCTTTGCTTTGCCCCGGTGTGCTCATACCTTGCACTGATCCTTCTGGCGAGCCGACCACGAGAGAAGCAATTTGGGGGCGTTTGACGATTGCAGTATATCTGTGGTACAATGCAGCTACAGGAGTCATCGTGCAAAAAGAATTGAGGAAACTGCCCAGCGTAGATAAACTACTTCAGGAGGAAGCTATCCAAGTCCTGGCCGAGGCGCACAGCCACGAGTTGGCCGTGGAAGCGGCCCGCGAGGCCCTGGAAGGCGCCCGCCAGGCTATCCTAGAAGGCAACCCCTGCCCTCCCGTCGACCAACTGGCCGAGATGACTGTGGCGAATTTGAACCGCCGCTTGCAACCCACCCTGCAGCCGGTCATCAACGCCACCGGGGTCATCATCCACACCAACCTGGGCCGCGCCCCGCTGAGCGAGGAGACGCGACTGGCCATGGAAAAGGCCGCCCAGGGCTACAGCAACCTGGAGTACGATCTGGAAACCGGCAAGCGGGGCTCCCGCTACGTCCACGCCGAAGAGATGCTCTGCCGATTGACGGGAGCCCAGGCAGCCCTGGTGGTCAACAACAACGCTGGTGCCGTCCTTCTGACCCTGACAGCCCTGGCCCGAGGTCGGGAAGCCATCATCTCCCGCAGCCAACTGATCGAGATCGGTGGCGGCTTCCGCATCCCCGACGTGATGCGCCAGAGCGGGGCCCGCCTGGTCGAGGTAGGCACCACCAACCGCACCCACCGGCGGGACTACGAGGAGGCCATCGGCGAGGAGACGGCCCTCCTGATGCGCGCCCACCACAGCAACTTCCGGATCGTCGGCTTCACCCACGAGGTCCTATTGGCCGAGTTGGTGGAACTGGGGCGCAAATACGATCTCCCCGTCATTGATGATTTAGGCAGCGGCACCCTGCTGGACACCGCGGATTACGGCCTGGCCCACGAGCCCACCATCCAGGAAAGCATCGCTGCCGGGGCCTCCCTGGTCTCTTGTAGTGGCGATAAGCTGCTGGGCGGCCCCCAGGCGGGCATCATCCTCGGCCAGAAGGACCTGGTGGCCCGGCTCAGACGCCACCCACTGACCCGTGCCCTGCGGGTGGACAAGACCACTCTAGCGGGCCTGCAGGCCACCCTGTTGCACTACCTGGAAGGCAAAGCCCCGGAAAAAGTCCCCGTGTGGCGGATGATTGCCATGCCTGTGGAGGCCATCGAAGAGCGAGCCCAGGCCTGGGCCTCGCTCCTGGCCAAGGTGGGGGTCGAGGTTAGCGTGGTGGATGGTCGTTCCACCGTGGGGGGCGGAAGTCTGCCCGGCGAGACCCTGCCCAGCAGGTTGGTGGTCATCCAGGTGCCCGCACCCGACGACCTGGCTCGCCGTTTGCGCCTGGGCCAGCCAGCGGTAGTGGGGCGGATCGAGAGGGATCGCTTTCTGATGGATCCGCGTACCGTGATGCCAGAGCAAGAAGGGACCCTCGTCGAGAAAGTAAGGCTGGCTTTGACATGACTCTTATTCTGGGTATTGAGACATCGTGCGACGAAACGGCCGCCGCAGTGGTCGAAGACGGGCGCAGAATCCTCTCTAACGTCGTCGCTTCGCAGATAGACCTGCACCGTCAATACGGCGGCGTCTTCCCCGAGGTGGCCTCCCGCCAGCACATCCTGACCATCATGCCTGTCATCCAGCAGGCCATGGCCGAAGCAGAACTGGCCTGGGATGACCTGGACGCCATAGCCGTGACCTATGGGCCGGGCCTGCCGGGCTCCCTGCTGGTGGGGGTCAACACGGCCAAGGGCCTGGCCTACGGTCGGGGGCTGCCCCTCATCGGGATCAACCACATCGAAGGCCACATCTACGCCAACTGGCTGATAGTGGACGACTCGCCCCACGACATTTCTTTTCCAGTGCTGGCCCTGGTGGTCTCCGGTGGCCACACCGAGTTGATCCTGATGACCGAGCACGGCCAGTACCGGAGGCTAGGACACACCGTTGACGACGCCGCCGGCGAGGCTTTTGACAAGGTCGGGCGGCTGTTGGGATTGGAGTTTCCAGGGGGACCGGCCATCGAGCGGGTCGCTCAGAAGGGCAACCCCCTCGCCTTCAAGCTGCCGCGCGCCTGGCTGAAGGGGACTTATAACTTTAGCTTCAGCGGCCTCAAGACGGCCGTGCTACGCATCGTCCAGAAGTACGAGGACAAAGTATCCTCAGCGTCAGTTGATTCTGCCAGCAACCGCCGCATCGCCGTCTCTCCAGCGCCTTGGGTTATCCGACAACTCCCTGTGGCCAACCTGGCTGCCAGCTTCCAGGACTCAGTAATAGACGTGTTAGTGGAGAAAGCCAGGATGGCAGCGGAGCAGCACCAGGTCAAGCTGATCATGCTGGCTGGTGGGGTGGCGGCCAACCGTCTGCTGCGCCAGCAGATGGCCGAGAGGTCAGCCCTGCCCGTCCTTTACCCTCCACCTGCCCTCTGCACCGACAACGCGGCCATGATCGCCAGTGTCGGCTACTTTCGCTACCGGGCTGGCCATCGCTCCGGTTGGGACCTGGACGTGATCTCCCATCTCAAGCTGACAGATGATTGAGAGCACAAGCCCCTGTTGCAGGTGAGCTGACATGTGATATTTATTCAATGACGGCATCATTGGCCTGAGAGATGCGTCATGACCAAAAAGCACATAACCATACGGGCCGGGTTCGGCCTGTCAGTTTGTATTATAATTGAGCCCACAGCGCAATGATGTTCCGGCGCTGTCAGACGGCGAGGGGGAGGCGCTAAGCCACGAGGAGGAGCATGGAATTCACACGCAATGAGCTATACTTACTACTCAACGCACACCCAATTGACAGGCCACTGTGGTTAGTTGGAGCCGACCTGAGCGGGGCCGACCTGAACAGGGCTGACCTGAATGGGGCCAACCTGAACCGGTCCGACCTGAACGGAGCCAACCTGAGCGAGGCCACCCTGAGCGAGGCCAGTCTGTATAGGGCCAACCTGGAAAGGGCCAACCTGAGCGGGGCGAGCCTGGAAGGGGCTAACCTGGAAAGGGCTAACCTGGAAAGGGCTAACCTGGAAAGGGCCAACCTGGAAAGGGCCAACCTGAGCGGGACGAGCCTGGAAGGGGCTAGCCTGAAAGAGGCCAACCTGAACGGGGCCAACCTGGAAGGGGCTAACTTGAGAGGGGCCAACCTGAGCGGGACCAGTCTGGAGGAGGCCAACCTGCAAAGGGCCGATTTGACGTGGGCCAAGCTGGAAGGGGCCAAGCTGGAAGGGGCCAACCTGGAAAAAGCCAACGTCTACAGGGCCGACCTTGAAAAGGCCATACTGGCAGAGACCTAACTAGCCCGCTGACCGACGCCCCTT
Organism: Anaerolineae bacterium; assembly: GCA_041862415.1. Lineage (GTDB taxonomy): Bacteria > Chloroflexota > Anaerolineae > E26-bin7 > E26-bin7 > E26-bin7. Next base: position 11,098 of record JBGVTF010000274.1, read on the forward strand.
GCGATCACTTGGGGCTGTGGTTGGGGGAATGACAGAACAGACCTATTTGATGCCCACCAACTCATAGACCTGTTCGAAAGCAGTTCTCCCTTTGACCTGTATGGGCGGCAAAGCGTTGACTTCAACGTGGTCCTTGACCTTCTGGTAGGTGCTCTGGCTGAGCAAAATTTGACCTGGCTTGGCGTTCTCCTGTAAACGCTTGGCCAGATTGACCGCGTCACCGATGGGCGTGTACTCCATCTGGTCTTCGCCTCCCACGTTGCCTACCACTGCCTCTCCAGTATTAACACCCATTCCAAAACTGAGTCGGTCAGCAGGGAATACGGTCTTGTGGTACTCGTCCATAGCTTGCTTGATGGCCCAGGCGGTGCGCAAGGCTTGCAGCGCATGGTCAGGAATGGGGCGCAAGGGAGTACCAAAGTGAGCCATAACCGCATCACCGAGGTACTTGTCCACGATGCCCTTATTGGCACGGATGATCTTGGCCGCCATCGAGAAATAGTTATTGATGACCTCGACCGCATGTTCAGGATCGTGTTGCTCGCTGTAGGTGGTGAAGCCGCGGATGTCCGCAAAAAAGGTGGTGATCAACTGACGGGTGCCGCCCAGCCGCAGTTCTTTCAGATCAGCCAATCTGTCCACCAACTCTGACGGCAGGTAGCGCTTAACCATAGTCCGCTCCCGCTCAAACCGCTTCTTCTCCGTCAGATCGTCAATGACAATAGCCACCCCCAGGGTCTCCTCTTGAGCGTCCTTCAAAGGTGATAGATTCATACTCAGGCTCACCGTACCCCGCAGGGGCAACTCTGGTTCGACTTCATAGGCGATGTATTCCTGTTCCCTGACTTTCACCTCCTCGACCAATGGCTGGAGGCTCTCCCCCAGCGTGGGAAGGACATCGTGGTACGAGGCACCTATGGACCGCTCAGCAGGGACACCCAGAATGGACGCTGCTGCGCGATTGAAGAGGGTGATCTTGTCCATGACATCGGTGGTGATAACCCCGCTGGCGATGCTGGCGAAGACGTTATCCATCAAGTTCTTGGCGATGACGACGCTCTCAAAGAGACGAGCGTTCTCGATAGCCATGGCAGCCTGGTCTGCAAAGGCAGTCAGAAGATCACGGTCGCGCTCGGTGAAAAGCCCGGCTTTGATGCGATTGTCAGCGTAGATGACGGCGGTGACCTTGTCCTTGACCTTGAGGGGGACGCATAGAATCGAGCGTAGACTGTAGCTAACCACGCTGGCCTGAGTGCTGAAGCGAGGGTCAGCCTGAGCATTGGTGGTCAGAATAGGCTCACCTTCGACGGCCACCCGGTTGACGATAGTACGGCTGATCTCAAAAGACGAGCCAGCCAAGGTCTCCCGGTCCATGTTGCGAGCCACCTTGAAATCAAGCTCTCCTGTCCCTTCATCGAGGAGCATTAGAAATCCCCGCTCTGCCCCGGTCAAGCTGATGATGGTGTCCATGACGATGTTCAGAACCTCTGACAGATCCAGAGTCGAATTGACAACCTGACTGACCTCATAGAGGGCTGTGAGTTGCTCGTGCTCTTTCTCCTCAGCAGCCAGTTCTTTCTGGGCGCTCTTAAACCAGGACTCTATCTGAGGCATGCGCTGTCCCATTTGTTGAACCATAGCCGCTGCGGTTGCAGTGCAAGTCTGCACTTCGCGCAGGATTTGACCCTGTTGAGCCCCTGCTGGCCAATTGGCTTGGAGTCTCCGCAAAGCAGAGTATTGGCGCTCCAGGGTCTCAGCGAAGTCCATCAGATCTCGTTTCAGAGTCTCAAGTCTTTCCCGTGTTTCCCCAATCTTGGATCGAGACGTATCGCCCATGCTACATCACCTTTCTAAGTCTCACGGCCCCCAATAGAACATCCGGACTTCACTCTTAGGGCTGATGGGTGGGCCATCGGGTTTACCGTCAGAAGTGGTCTTTATCGCCCGGTGGACGGTGACCCACCAGTAGAACACATCGTGGTCAGCTTCGCCGTAACCAGCGGAATCGGGTAGTTTAACCTGAGTTTCCCTTATCAACCCACTGGTCCAGTAGACAGGGTTACCTGGTGGATAATAGCGTACTACCAGCACACTGTAGTATTCATCGCTCGCCAGTTCTCCTACGGGCTCCCACTCCAGAATAGGAGCATCAAAAACTGTTGCGTAACTCTCCCTGTTGGCTGGCCCCACCAACTCTGGGGGTGGGTATTTAATGGCTATCCTTGTCGGCGTGGCTGTCGGCCGCGGGGTGGGTACTATCCGCGTCGGAGTCGGTGTGACGGATAGACTGGCCATTTTTTCCAAAAGATCATCCCGCTTATCCGCAGCCATGCTTTTATCGGACACTTCAAGTTCCCAAGCCAGTTCGTAGTCAGCCAGAGCCAGCTCCCAGCGCTTCTCCTCTACATAGGCATCTCCCCTGCTCACATAGGCCGCATACAGTCTTTCCGTCACCTGATCATAATCTGCTTGAAGCTCATAAATGACATTCAATTTGGCGATGGCCTCATCCCAATCGCCTGTCCTAGAGGCAACGTTGGCATCCAGGTACAAGCTTGCCAGTTTCTTTTCCTCCTGAACATCAGCCTTGTCCGGGCAAATAGCTAATCCCTGGCCAAAATCCACCATGGCCTCATGGAGGTGCCTGAGGTCGCTGTCTTTGTCAAAGGCAGCCACTTCCAGAAGGCCCTTCTCCAGATAGGTCCGACATAACATGTCTTTAACCGACTTCTCGTTGAAGCCTGGATCGCGGTCGCGCAACTCCTGCCATTGAGCAATAGCTTCGTCCCACTTACCCTGCTCAAAGTATGCTTTCCCCTGATCATACAGGCCAGTCAACTCCTGCTTTTCCAGGGCTTCTGCTTTTTTCTCAGCCGCATCTTCATAATCTGGCGCGGCAGCCAGAATCTCATCAAACAGGCTGACAGCCCGATCCCACTGGCCTTGCTCCATACAGGCGAGGGCCTGTCGGTACTCGTCAGCCAGGGGATCCGCTGGCTGGGGCTGTTGATGGAGCTGGAGCTGTTGATAGTTTTGGTACAAAACGTAGGCGCCAGCCAAACCCAAGCCGACCAAGACCAGAAATACCATAGTAAGGAAAACCCTCTTTGCTGCTATGGCCAGGCGGATGCCGAAGGAGGGGCGCTCTCTCCTGGCTGATTCCTCACCCGCCTCCCTGGTTCTACGGCTCCTGCGCCGTGTCTCGGCCAGCAGTTCAGCTACCTCTTCATAGCTGGGGTCCACCTCGTGGACCTCAGTGAAGGAGTCAATAGCCTGTGACCATTCCTGGGCATCAAAATACTCTAACCCTTGTTGGTACAGGGCCTCAAGCTTTCCCTGGGCCTTGCTTTCTGATAAGGCCAGACCAGCACTGGTCAACAGCTTAGAAGCATCCTTGTAATGGGCATCAATGGCCACGATTTCGCTCAGTTCTTCAATGGCCTCCCGCCAGCCTTTGGCCTCCAGAGCCCGGTTCGCCGCAGCGTACAAAGCTGAAAGCCTGGCCTGTCGTCCGGCCTCGGCCAGCCTCTCGGTGGCGTCTTGGTAATCGGGCTGAAGATTGATGACCTGGGTGAAAAGGTTAACGGCTCGTTGCCATTCCTCAGCCCGGCTGGCCTCCACTGCCCGCCGATAGAGATCTTCCACCAAGCCAGGTATATCCCGTTCAGGCACAGGAATCTTGACTGCGGCTATCTTTTTCCCGCTGAGGACATCTTCCACAGCCTGCATCAGTTCTGCTGGGGTCTGGAAACGGTCCTCGGGCCGCTTGGCCATGGCCTTGTTCACCAGGTATTCCACTGCCTCCGGGAGATCAGCATCGTCCAGGCGCAGAGAGGGAGGTTTGCTAGCAATGTGTTGGCTGATAATTGACCAGGGGCTCTTGGCGTCGAAGGGGAGTTTCCCACTCAACATCTGGTACATAACGACACCCAGGGAGTAGATGTCGGAGCGAACATCAACGTGCTCGCCCATGGCCTGTTCCGGGGATATGTAATAGGGTGAGCCCACGAAACCGGATTGGGTGAGAGAAGGCAAGGTCACACCCCGGGCGATGCCAAAATCACACACTTTCACCGTCCCATCGGCCGTGACCAACAAGTTCTGGGGTTTAATGTCTCGGTGGACGATGCTGTGTTGGTTAGCATGCTCCAGAGCCCTGGCAACCTGAGAAGCGATTTTCAACACTTCCCTATAAGGGAACGGTCCCCTTGCCTCCAAGATCTCCAGCAAATCCCGGCCCTCGATGTATTCCATGATCAGATAGTGGATGTCTCGAGTAGCCCCATAGTCCAGCACCCGAACGATGTGGGGTTCGTTCAGGTTGATAGCCAGCTTGGCTTCTCGGTTGAGGCGCTGGATATACGATATGTCTTCGCTGAATTGAGGGTAGAGCACTTTGGCCGCTACCCGAACTCCTTCGATGAGGTCTTCAGCCAAGTATACCCAGGCCATGCCACCACTGCCTATTTCCCTGATGATCTTATAGCGATTGCCGAGAATCTCCCCAATCATATCCTTTCCTCATTGTTGAGCGTGGTTGCTAGCTGAATTGCCCATATTATACCTCACTTTGCTACAATAAGCAACGTTGCTTAAGGTGTAATTCCAATTGAAGGGTCTGGCAGCAATGTAGCCTCCAGCACAGCCAGAGTCTCACGGGCACACCGATCCCATGAGAACTGGCGCGCCTGCTGCAAGCCTCGTTCCACCAATCGGGCCCTCAACCCCTCGTCTTGCAGAAGACGGTTCATGGCCTCTGCCATGCTCTCTACATCGAGGGGGTCAATCAGGAGAGCGGCGTTGCCAGCCACCTCGGGCAGAGAGGAAACGTTAGAACAGAGCACCGGCGTGCCGCAGGCCATAGCCTCCAGCACTGGCAGGCCAAAGCCTTCATGTAGTGAAGGAAAAACGAAAAGCCGGGCTCCACTCAGCAGAACTGGCAGATCGTCCTGAGGCACATAGCCAGGGAAGATGACCTCACTCTCCAAACCCAACCTCTCGACCTGCTGGAAAATCTGATCATACAGCCAACCTTTTCGGCCCGCAATGACCAGGCAAAGTGTCTCATCCCTCTTGGCCCACTTCCTCACCATGGCATACGCTTCCAGCAGACGCCCCAGGTTCTTGCGTGGCTGAAGGGTGCCCACGTAGAGAACATAGTCCCCTTGAATGCTGTAGCGAGCCTTAATCCTCTCCACAGTGGCTTCGTCCTCCACCGGCTGCATCGTTTCGCTACAGCCAGAGTAAACGACGGTGATCTTGTCTGGTTCAACGCCACAGTGTTGGACCAAATCGTCTTTGGTCGCCTGGGAGACGGCGATAACCCGGCTGGCGGCGCGGGCATTGTAGCGCGTGGAAAGGTCCAGGTAAAGGCGATCCAAGGGCCGGTGGGCCCGCGGATAGTACAAGTAGCCCAGGTCGTGGACGGTTACCACGCTGGACCGGGGGTGAACAAGGGGCAGGACGTGGGCCGGCACAAAGAGCACCTCGGGGGGCTGGCGGACCATCTCCCAGGATAGACGCAGATGGGTCCACAGGCGGGGGAAAGGCATGACCCGCAGTTCGAGGCCAGCCGTCATCGGAAAAAGCGGCACTGTTGCGCCACAAAGCTCGATGGCGGGCAATCGGTTAAAGTAGAGGCGATAGCGATGGCCACTCTCCAAAGCCAGGAGGTGGCGAATCAAATTGAGGGAATAGTTTTCCGTCCCCGTGCGCTCCTGCACAGCCGCCCGGCTGGCGTCAATCCCAATAAGCATCACATCCCTCGATGACCACTGTTGCGATACAGGCAGTGCCTCATCCCTTGTTGCTTGACTCAAACTGATTCCATAGCCTCCCCAAGCGGGGGGATGACCTGGCAATTGGTCGTCGTTCCATCGGGTCAATGACGAAACGTGACAGGCCGCGCTTGGTGACGTAAGCGCCCATCATCAGGATCACTTGATCGCTGGCACTCGGAAAGGGACTTGAGTTTGAGGTGGCTGCATCGGCACTGCTTCTCTTGCCTCGGCCTAATCACGCTAATACTCGTAGCAACTGCCGCCGATGAACTCCCGCAGGAGCGAGTCGGGCGGTATGGCCGAGTCGTCCTCGACCGGAGTGACGGACTTCAGGAGAGGGTACACGCGCTCGGCGCGCATGAAGGCATCCTCGCGCAGCGGATCGTCCTTGTACTGTTCCACCCACTTCTCAAAGTAGGCGAACAGTCTGGCTCGCATGATGGGGAGTTCGTACGGCAGGCCACTGTTGACGATATAGTCAGTTGTGTTGATGTAGGGGATGATGTTACGCATCTCGCTGCCACGAACGTAGTGCCAATGTTCCAATGTACGCTGAGGATCGTAGGCACGGTAAGCAGCATCGCGCACCATGCGGCGCATCAACCGCAGATCCGCCCAGCGAACGAACTTGCCATCAGGGCCTTTCATTTGAAGGAGTGGTTCGATATACAGTTTGAACTTTAGCCCGTCGTCAACGCCCCGCGTCATGTCAGCGTACAGGCCGTGCAGGCTGTCAATGAGGATGGCGTCGTTCGGTCCGACCCGCATCGGGGTGTGGTCATCGTGCCGCTTGCCGGTCTTGAAGTCATAGAAGGGAATCTGCACCTCCTCCCCAGTGATCAGCCGCACCAGGTGCTCGTTGATGAGTTCCAGGTCGAGGGCCTGCGGGGTCTCAAAGTCATAGTCGCCGTACTCGTCTTTAGGATGCAGTTCCAGGTCGAAGAAGTAATTGTCCACGGTGAGCGGGACCAGATTGAGGCCCATCTTTGTCAGCAGGTGGCTGAGCTTGGTGGTCGTGGTCGTCTTGCCGGAGGAGGAGGGCCCGGCGATGATAACAATCTTCACGCTGTCCCGGCGCTCTCTGACCATCTCCGCTGCGGTCGTGATGTCCTCGTTGTAGGCCCGGTCGGTTTCTCGCACGATTTCAGGAAACTCGCCGCGAGCGAGGCGCGCATTCAGGTGCTCGACGGTATGGACGTCGTGATCCACGGCCCAGTCCAGAACCTCCCAAATCTTGTGCCAGGGGATGTTCTCGGAAGGCTGAGCGGAACGCCTGGCCCGCTCCCGCCGCTGGCGGGCCCGTTCGTCGCGGTAGAGAATGTAGGCTTTGGCAGTTCTGGCGTGTCCATTCTCAATCAGCACCTTCTCCACGATGTCCTGGATTTCCTCGACGGTGGGAACGTGATCTGGTGGTGTGCTGTCCTCCAGCATGGCCACCACCTGGTCGGCCAGCCCCTCTGCAACGGAGCGGTCGCGGCCGCCCACGGCCACTGCCGCCCGATAGATGGCGTTAATGATGCGCTCCTTCTTGAAGGGGACCACCGCCCCCGTGCGCTTGACCACTTGCTTAATCTTTGCCATGTTGTACCCTTACTCCCCATACCCCAAAGAGCGGACGTACCGCGCGAGTTTGCGCCACGTGGCCTTGTAAGAGGCAATGGCGTATTTGGAATCGCTCACCTTGCGCAAGAACCCGTTGGTACGGATTTATCCAGACTGATCAGGTCATCTCTGGCCTCAGGCATCCATTCCAGACTGTACACGTTACCACTCCAGGCCAAGTTCAGCAGCAACCTCCTGGGCAGGGATGCCTCTGGCTCCGCGGCGCTCCGCTTCTAAGGAGTGCAGAAGTCTGGCCTTGATTTCCTCGCGCAATTCTAGCCCTTCATCTGGATCGCTGAGCATCTCTGATAGCTTTTGCTCTACTGCTTCCTGGATGATCTGTTTCAATTCATCCACCGTCAATTCAGCTACTCTTGCGCTCATGATTCGTTCCTCCAAGAATAGTGTTAAGGTGAACTATGTGCTTCACCAAATCACCCTTCATTCAACCTGCGCTTTCCCGGCCTCCAACAGCGCGATGAATTCAGCGGGCTGGCAAATCCGGGTGCCTTCGCCAGTTTCCAACACTACTAGGTCCTTGTCTTCGGTCGCCAAATATTCGGCCTCGGCAGCCCTGGCGCAGGCCAGGAGTTTGTCGTCTTGGGTCACGGGAGACAGACGGCACGTCCTGGGGCTCGACTATCTGGGCCTGCTCAAAGAGGCTAATGATGCGCGCCATGTTGAGTTGGGCGATCTGGGAGAACTTGGCCCGCAATCGAGGCCAGTGCAGCACTTCCAGCACCTCGTGGACGATAGCTGGCGAGAGAACCAGCTCGTGGTCGTCGGCGAATTCGTCCAGCAACCGGCCGCAGCGCGAGTGAGGGTTGATGAGCACGCGCAAGAATACGTCGGTATCCAAGACGGCCTTAATCATTGGCTTGTGACCGCACCTCGTCTACCGCCTCGTCAATCAGGGTGTCAATCTCGGCTTCGTCCATTGTCTGGGCTTCCTGGCGGATAGGAGCAAACATTTCGTAAAGCTCCCGAGCCCAGGCCATGCTCGCAACCGGTTTTGTCACCACAGGCACAATCTCGATCTTGTTCTCGTAGAGGGTCAGTTGCAACAGCGTATCGTCGCTGATGCCCAGGCGTCGGCGGAACTCGGCCGGGATGGTGAGTTGTCCGCGTCGCAACGGGCGCACAATCTGGGTAAAAGGGCTATGGGGCATTTCTTGTGCCTCCAAAATGTGGAATTTCCACAATTCATTGTACCGCAGGGCCCAGGAGATGTCAAGAAGCTTGGAGACAATCTTCCGCCAAGGCGACGCCCTCCCACAGCGGCGCGTCGCCGCCCGGCACCGAGACACGATCTCCACTGCCATCTCGGACGATGAGACCATCATCCCCACAAATTATACCATAGACACCACAGAAAAGAAATGGGACATCCCAAGATGTCCCATTGTTTCAACTTCCCCAGGTCCGCTATTTTCCAGGTCGCCTGGCTCAGGAACCTGCTTGATCGGCGGGGCCGCGCCAGACGGCGCTGCCATCGTCCCACACCCAGCCGAAGGACTCTAACTCAAGCGGCAGTCGGGCCCAGCCAGCCTCGATGCGGGCCAGTGTCTCTTCCCAGTCCCTCACGCCACCCAGCGCACCGGCCACCTCCACGCAGCAAGCACCTGTGGCAACGGCCACGTTCAGGGCAAGAGAAGGTGAGGTGTCCCGCAACACGGCTGCCAGGAAGCCAGCAATGGCAGCGTCACCTGTGCCCACTGTAGACACCACGACGTTGGGTCGGAAGCAGGGTACCCACAACTGGCGGTTGACCCAGGCAGCCAGGTCTGTTGGCGCGCCACAGCCTAGCTCGGATAGCGTCGTAGCTGTGCGCAGGTATACGCCTCGGATGCCCATCTTTAGAAGTACGATCTTGGCTCCCATCGCCAACGCTTCGTCGGCCAGAGAGACAATCTCTTCAACAGCCAGGGCTCCCAGCACGTTGGCCGCGCCAACCTGGGCCGTCAGTTGATCGAACCGGTCGCGCCGCAGCATGAAGAGCAGTTCCTCGACGCTGGGCAGGAAGAGGTCCACATAAGGCAACGTGTGGGCCAGGATGAGCCGCCAATCGGCCTGGCCGCTTGGCCCGGCCGGGTCAGGCATCGCCAGGTCAAGCGAGGTCGTGACGCCCACCTCCTTGGCGCGCTGGCACATCTCGGCCAGCTCATGCCCTCCGTCGGCGTACATCCGGGTCATCAGCGGCGGGTAGCCAAAATGAAAGAGCCGGGCCTCAGCCAGAAGATCGTAGCGGATGTCCTCCACACTAAAGGTATGGTTGGTCCCCGGGTAGTGCAGAAACAGGCGATCAACGCCTGGCGGGTCAATGACCAGGGTATAGGAACTGGCCTCACCGGGGACAACAA
>JBGVTF010000275.1:0-11664 GCA_041862415.1 Anaerolineae bacterium
CAGCACCGAGTCCAGCGACTGCCCCTTCTGCTTGATCTGCCCCACGGCCCACTTGATGGCCAGCGGCGCGCCGCCGGTGGCCTCGTACAACCGCAGGAGGATTTCGTCTCCAGCCCGCTGCACCGACTCCAGCCCTAGCCGCTCCCCGTCAGCCCGCATCAAGGCCAGCGCCTCGCCCTGTTCCATACCTTTCAGGGAAATGGTACGGGCCTCGGCCAAAGCATGATGGCGGCTGGTGACAAGGGCTTTGCTGGGCTCAGGCAGGTTGAGAAGCAATTTGCTCACGGCCTCGTCTTTGATGGTCTCAAAGTTGTCCACCAGCAAGAGGCACTTCTTGGCCCGCATCAGCTTGGTCGCCTCAGTAGGTTTCTCTTCGGGTGGAAGCTGGGCGATGTAAGGGTAATCAATGGTGCGGGCAAAGGTGTCCAAGATGTCGTTGAGGTCCAGTGCGCGGTCCTTGGCCGTGGTCCAGACCACGGCCTGGTACAACCCCTTCTCCCATAATTCGTGGGCCACCTCCAAGGCCAGGGCCGTTTTCCCGATGCCACCGATGCCCTCAATGACCACCAGGTAGGAACGCGAGGCCAGCGCCTGCCGCACCTGTTCCATCTCCCTCTCCCGCCCGATGAACTCACCCCGGGGCGGGAGGTTCTGAGGAATGGCGGGGATGAGTGGCTCAGCGCCAGGGGCACGGCCTTCAAGGGCCGCCAGCTTGGCCCTGGCCTCTGCCAGCCCCTTGCGCGCCTCTTCTTTCGCGTTTTTGACGTAGACGGGGCAATCGAGGCCATATTTGGCTTCCAGCTCTTCGTAGTGCTGAAGGTTGGCCCAATGCAACTCGATCAACGTTTGCAGGTGCTCACGCTCTTCCTCTTCTCGACTCACAACGCCGGTCTCCTCTTGTGCCACTCCGTAGCCTGCTCGTAGGCATAAGCCACTCGCAAGATGGTCTCCTCGGCGAAGGGCTTGCCCATGATTTGCAGGCCCACCGGCAGACCATCGGCGAAACCGCAGGGGATGGAAATCCCACAGATGCCAGCCAGGTTCACCGACAGGGTAAAGATGTCCGACAGGTACATCTGTAACGGATCATCCACCTTTTCCCCGATTTTGAAAGCCACCGTCGGCGAAGTGGGGGCCACGACGACGTCAACATCTTCAAAAGCCCGGTCGAAATCTCCCTTGATCAGGGTGCGCACCTTCTGAGCCTTGAGATAGTAGGCATCGTAATAGCCGGCCGAGAGGGCGTAGGTGCCCAACATGATGCGCCGCTTGACCTCGGCCCCGAAGCCGAACTGGCGCGTCTGTTTGTAGTTATCCCAAAGCTCCCCCTTCTGCTGTGAGAGACCATACTTCACCCCATCGTAGCGGGCCAGGTTGGCCGAAGCCTCGGCCGGGGCGATGAGATAATAGGTCGGCAGCGAGTACTCGGTATGGGGCAACGAGACCTCAGCCACTTCTGCCCCCAACTCGGCCAGTTTGTCAATGGCCTCACGCACGCGCTGCTCCACCTCAGGCTGCATACCCTCGACAAAGTACTCTTGGGGCACGCCGACCCGCATCCCCTTGATGTTATCAACCAGGCCCTCGGTGTAATCGGGAGCGGGTACGTTCACCGAAGTAGAATCGCGCGGGTCGTAGCGGGCGATGGCGTTCATGAGGATGGTGCAATCGGTCACGTCCTTGCCGAAGGGGCCAATCTGGTCCAGCGACGAGGCAAAGGCCACCAGACCGTAGCGGGAGATCCGTCCGTAGGTAGGCTTCAAGCCCACCACCCCGCACATGGCCGCTGGCTGGCGCACGCTGCCCCCTGTGTCTGAACCGAGCGCGCCCAGGCACTCGTCGGCGGCAATGGCGGCGGCACTGCCGCCACTGGAGCCACCGGGTACCCGCGCTAGGTCCCATGGGTTGTGGGTGACAAAGTAGGCCGAGTTCTCTGTCGAAGAGCCCATAGCGAACTCGTCCATGTTGGTCTTGCCCAGCAGAACGGCACCCTGAGAGCCCAGATGCGCCATGACCGTGGCGTCGTAGGGAGGGCTAAAGTCCTCCAGAATCTTGGAGCCGCAGGTGGTGGGTACTCCCTCAGTACAGATGACATCTTTGATAGCCAGGGGGATGCCCAGCAGAGGGTTGTCTTCCCCCGCTGCTCTTCGTCGGTCTGCTTCCCTGGCCTGTTCCAGAGCCAGCTCAGGGGTGAGAGTGATGTAGGCTTTGATGTCGTTATCCACGGCCACGATGCGGTCAATGATGGCACGAGTCAACTCAACCGAAGAGATTTCGCCCTTGTTGAGCAAGTCGTGGGCCTCGTGGATGGTCAGTTCATGTAGTCGCAACCTCCTCCTCCCACAGTGATTGTAGCACCTTCTCTATCACCTCAACGAACTCGGTGGCCTGTTCCAGGGCTTCTCTGGCTTCTTCCTCGGTGAAATCCCGGTCCCTCTTATAGTCGGCGTCGAGGCGAGCCTTGTAGATTTTCTTGAACCACGCGCTGTACTTCTCGTCTACCAGGCCCGCTTTGATGAAATGCAGGCCAAAGAGGGAGATAGTACCGGCGTGGGATTTGGGAGTGATGCGTCTGACGGCCAAAGCACCATCGGCTGCATCCAGGAAGGCATAATATGCTCGTGACACTGAGTCGCGATACAGCCCGCCATCCAACAGCAGAGCTGCCGAACGTAGTCTCTCACTCGCCGAGTCCAAGAATCCCCTGGCTACCTCCTGCGGTTTCCCTTCTCCTACCATGATCGCCTCCCCTATGATGACTATACCCTCTTCGGCCACGTTGCGCATGAGCGGTGTGCCTAATTCCTGCTTTCGCATCGCTTCTTCCCGGCTAAAAGTGATGGCCGAAAGGTCAATACCTCTGTCGAACAGGATATCGAACGCGAGGTCGTGCACCATGTCAGTTTGCTCTTTAGTCGGATTCTCTAATACGACCAGAAGGTCAACGTCTGACTCAGGGTGTCCATCGCTCCGCGCTTTGGAGCCGAAGAGGATGACGTCTCGCACCTGGTCAGGCAGAGCGGCAAGGAGTTTCTCTCTGAATTCTTCGACCGCTTGAGCCTCCTCAGGCCTCAGAACCTCAGTTGGGGACCTGGGCGTTGTCTCAGTCATCGTCTCTCATTCCAGAATGGCCCGCACCCTGAAGCAGCCCTCAGCCGCATCGGGCGCATTGGCCAAGATGTCTTCCTGCGAGAAAGAAGGCACGACCTCATCGGGTCGCATCACATTTTGCAGGGGGAGAACAGTGGCTGTGGGAGGGATAGCCTCAGTGTCCAGCTTCTGGAGCATCTCGGCATACTCCAGGATAGCCGAAAGCTGCTCACAGAACTTTTTCTTTTCCTCTTCGGTCAGCTCTAACTTGGCTAATTCAGCGATATGTTCGACTTCGGCGCGGCTCAGTTTCATGACGGGGAGCCTTTCTTACAATAAAAGGGGTAAAGATGCTGAAACAATTGGGCGACAATCATATTATAGCATCTTATGAGTGCCAGGACAAGATTACCTTTGACTGGTGGGGATGTAGAGCAAGCCCTCCGATGGATCTCCCAGGGCTTCCGTTTCACCGCAGCCGTACAGGAAGCCGGTGTAGGCCGCCAGGAGGGCATCGAGGGCGTCATGGGAGAGGAGGGTCTCTTGAGGGGAGGGAACTGAGGAGATGAGCCGCTGCAGACCCTTTTGCAGGGCCCCACGCCCGGCAACGGTCGTCTTCCTGGGCAGCGGGCCGAAGAGGCGCAGCCTGCTGGCATAGGGGTAGATCTCAATGACGGTACGCCCCTGCCTGTCCAGGTCAGCTTTGAGGCGGATGCCCCGGTAGACCATACCCTTGATGATGGAGCGTTTGGTCGTGTAGTAGCAGCCGATGCCCAGGGCTGACAACTGGCGTTCACAGCGCCGTCCCTTGCGGGGAGAAACAGCCTGGCAGGAGCAGGTTTCCTCCAGGCAGCACAGGCCCAGAGGCAAGCTGAGGGGTGCATCAATGGCTATCAATGCGGGTTGGTAGGCCCTGGCAAGGGCTGCAATCTCTTCATCGCTGCCCAGCAACGCCTGATCTCGCACATGGAGGTCAGCGTCCAAGATGGCGCAAGCCGTTTTCCTCCTGGGTGAAGTGGTCAAGTCCATGCCGATAAAATTCATCTAGCTATCCCTAATACTTCCTGACGATAGCCCGATAGGTCTGCGGCTGGCGGCATTGCATGAATTGGAACTCCTCACGGTATTTTCGCACATCGTCCAGGTCAATCTTGGCCATAGCATAGCCTTCGATCTCCTCGTCAATGGAGGCGTACAGTTCACCCCGGGGGCCCACCACCATACTCTCGCCGAAAAAGGAGTAGGTATATTCCTCGCCCACGCGGTTGGCAGCGGCTACGAAAATAGAGTTCTCGTAGGCGCGGGCCAGGGCATAGGTCCGCCATTCGTCAACGTGGGGATGCTCCCAATTGGCGCAGACGCAGAGAAGTTCCGCCCCCTCCAGGGCCAAGCTGCGGGCTGCTTCGGGGAAAGCCAGGTCCCAGCCGAGGAGGAGACCCACGTTGCCAAAGCCCGTTTCCAGGATCAGGTAGCGGTAGCCGGGCCGGAAAGCCAGGCGTTCTTCGCCGCGCGGGTGCACCTTGTGGTACTGGCCCAAAACCTCGCCGTCCGGGCCGATGAGGATGGCCGCATTGTAGAGAATGCTTTCCACCCTCTCCTTGGCCACCATGCCAAAGGCCACATAGGTGTTGAAAGCTGAGGCACGCTCGGCCAGGTAGTTGACAGTGTGACCCGGCACCCGTTCGGCCAGGTCGGTGAAGCGCACCCCACACTCGTAACCGGTGGTGGTCAGTTCCGGGAACACGATCAAATCCACATTTTGCTCGGTGCAGATTCTCTCCACAAAGTCCGACATGCGGGTCAGGTTCTCTTCGACCTCGGCTAGACTGGGATGCATCTGCACTACGGCCACAGTGACTTCTCTCATGAGTTCATCTCCCCTTTGCAAGTTAGCCGCGTGATAATCACGCCGCGTGGGTAGTATACATGCAATCCAAAGCCAAGTCAAGCCCACCTGTGGCGCAACCGCTGCTTGACGTTGCAGACCAAATGTGCTAGGATTGGGGACAAGATGGGAGATTCAACAGGGAGGGCAAACGTGTACAAAGTCAGACTGGGTAGGACAGAGTTGATGGTTTCGGCGGTGGGGTTGGGAGGCATCCCCATTCAGCGCCCCACGGAAGAAGAAGCCGTAGAGGTGGTCAGACGCTGCCTGGATTTGGGCGTCAACTTTATTGATACGGCCAACATGTACGGCAACAGCGAGGAGCGCATGGGGCGGGCCATTGCCGGTCGCCGCGAGGGGTTGATCCTGGCCACCAAGTCCCACGCGCGCCAAGGCCCAGAACTACGCCAACACCTGGAACTCAGCCTGAAGCAACTTGGGGTGGACTACATTGACCTCTATCAACTGCATAACGTCAGTAACTTTGAGGACTATGAAAAGTCTCTGGCCTCCGGCGGTCCCCTCGACGTGGTCAGGGAGGCCCAGGCAGCGGGTCAGGTGGGGCACATCGGCATCACCGGCCACTCCATGGAAGTGGCTCCGGAGGCTATCAAATCGGGCTTTCTCGAGACCATGATGTTTCCCTTCAACTTTGTCAGCAATGAAGCCGCAGAGAAACTCATCCCTCTGGCCCGGGAGCACGACGTCGGCTTCATCGTCATGAAACCCATGGGGGGCGGGTTGCTGGAGAACGCGACCGTTGCCTTCAAATACCTGCGCCGTTTCCCCGACACCGTCCCCATTGTGGGCATCGAAAAGGCCGAGGAGATCGAGGAGATCATCGCTATCATGGAGGGTGACCCGCAAATGACTCCGGTCGAGGAGGCGGAGATGGACCGGTTACGAGCCGAGTTGGGGACGCGCTTCTGCCGTCGCTGCGGCTACTGCCAGCCCTGCCCGGAGGATGTACCCATCCAGATGATCATGATCCTGGAAAGCATGATGAAACGTGTGCCTGCCGGCAGCTTCTTCCCCGAGTGGGGGACCGAGATCGTGCCCCAGGCGGAGAACTGCGTCCAGTGCGGCGAGTGCGAGGAGAAATGCCCCTATCACCTGCCCATCCGCGAGATGATGGAGGAACACCTGGCCCTCTTTCATACGCGGAAGGAGGCCCATGGCTTTGCCTGAATTTGTCACCTAAAAGCTTTGACTTGGACATCTTTTTGTGCTATAATACGCCCAGTTCGAGCAGATCAGTTTCACAGTGACATTGGCTTCAACACCCTGGCCAATTACCTACCAAGCTCAAGGGCGATTGTGTATGGTAAAGACGGTTATCAGCTTGAATGAAATGGGCTATGGCGTGGAAACAGCGTTTATGATCTACGTCACAGACGAAAAAGGCCGGGTTTGTGTTGTGTGAGGAATAGTTTTTGCCGACAAGCAGGGAGTTCGGGGAAGGTCCCTTGAACTCCCTGCTAATTTGCAGGTCAGCGTTTCTGCTGATAGTGAAGGTAGCATTTTTAGAAAACTAGGAGGTCTAGTCTATGGAAGCCACGCTTCGGCCTTGGTATCAACAGGGCTGGTTCTATGCTCTTGTCTCCCTGCTCCTGGCTGTGGTTCTGGTCTGGGCAGGCTATCAGTTGTCTGGACCGGTGTTCCTGCAACAGGTCGTGAATGGTCTCACCATTGGGTCTTTCTATGCTCTGATCGCCCTGGGCTACACCATGGTCTACGGCGTTCTGAAACTGATCAACTTTGCCCACGGTGATCTCTTCATGTCGGGGGCCTACCTGGGTTTTACCTTGCTCGGTATGCTCATCGGCGCAGGCTTGTCCAGCCAACTGCTTTTGTACTTGCTGCCCATATTCCTGATCGTGATGATCATCGTGGCTGTCGCTGGCGTCACTCTGGAGCGCACGGCCTATCGCCCCTTGCGCCGGGCCGGGAGGCTGGCGCCGGTGGTCTCGGCCTTGGGAGCTTCGATTTTCTTGCAGAATGCCGTCATGCTCATCTACGGAGCCAGATACCAATCCTATCCCAAAGAAGTGATCCCTGACGTGAGATGGGCCATAGCAGGAGCCCGGCTGACCTTGATGCAGGTAGCCATGCTGGTGTTGGCCTTCCTGCTGATGGCTGCTCTTTACATCTTTATCCACTACACTCGAGTGGGCACAGCTATACGCGCCGTGGCCCTCGATCATGATACCTCGCGCTTGATGGGTATCAACGTTAACGGTATCATCACGCTGGTCTTTATCATTGGACCAGCTTTGGGATCGGCCGGGGGCATCATGGTCGGCCTGTACTACGGACGGATCTACTTTACTCTGGGCTGGGGCTACGGCCTCAAGGCTTTTACCTCTGCTATCCTGGGCGGCATCGGCAACATTCCGGGGGCCATGGTGGGGGGGATCCTGCTGGGCCTCATTGAGGCTTTCGCCACAGGCTTTGTGTCCGATGCCTGGAAGAACGCTATCGCCTTCCTCATCCTCATCCTCATTTTGATTTTCAGACCGACAGGACTGCTAGGCGAGAGAGTAGCCGAAAAGCTGTGATGGGCAGGAGCGAACGGAAAACTCGTAGTAACGACTTCAGTCGTTTCCAAAGCGGCTGAAACCGCCACTACGAACACATTCCATCTGGAAAGGGCTATCAAACATGAAGGACTTTATCACTGGTCTAAGACGCGTGGACGCACGTTGGTGGTATCTTGTCGTCGCTATTCTGGCAATCTTGTATCCTCTGGTCATAAAGAGCGACCGCTGGATTCAGGTCGCCAACTTTTTCTTCATCTACGCCCTGTTGGGGCTGAGCCTCAACATCATCCTGGGCTACGCCGGGTTATTTCAGTTGGGCCACGCGGCCTTCTATGCCGTAGGCGCCTACACCGCGGCTATCCTGAGCACCCAGTTCCACATCCCCATCTTGCTCTTGCTTCCCGTCAGCGGCCTGGTAGCGGTGATCTTTGCCGTCCTGATCAGCCGTCCCATCCTCCACCTCCACGGTGACTACTTGTGCATCGTCACCATCGGATTCGGGGAGATTGTGCGTATTGCCCTGCGTAACGACGTGAAAAGCCTGGTCTTTCTGGGCAAAATCCCCGGCCTCGGGTTCCTTACCGATGCTCTCAGCGACAAAGTGTTCACCGGTGGGCCCAATGGCATTTTTGGCATCGCCCGCCCTGGAATTCCTATAGGCGTACTGGCAGAAAGGATACAGGACCTGCCCATTCTGAAGACCTTTGGGCTGGCTATCAAAGGTCAGTCGTTAATTCTGAGGGGACACACCGCTTACTTTTACCTTTTCCTGGCTTTTGTGGCTTTCACCATCTTTGCCATGCGGCGTCTGGAGAACTCTCGCCTGGGACGGGCCTGGATGTGCATTCGGGAAGACGAATTGGCCGCCGAGGCCATGGGCATTGATACCGTGCGGGCCAAATTGCTGGCTTTCGCCATCGGAGCGGCCTGGGCCGGTGTGGCGGGCAACCTCTACGCTGGTTGGGTAACGGTGATCGCTCCGGAAACTTTTTCCTTCTGGGAATCTTGCATCATGTTCTGCATCGTCGTCCTCGGAGGCACCGGCTCGATCCCCGGGGTGTTGGTAGGGACTGTGGGCATGGTCGTCCTGCCGGAACTGTTGCGGACCTGGCTGGCCAATATCCAGCAATGGCGGATGCTGGCCTTTGGGTTCGCCATGGTCGTCATGATGGTTTTCCGTCCCGAGGGCTTTTGGCCCAGCCGCCGCTTCCGCTACGAATTGGAAACAGCTCGCGAGGAAGTGGCCGAGGCTCAGGCGGGATAGTGACAGTAAATGAGAGCGCTCCTGCTGGATTTGCAGTCCAGCAGCCGGACGGCGGACTGCAAATCCGCCACGAGCGAAAATGGGACCCAACATGACTGGTTGACATACAACGAGGTAAACCAATGATACTTCTAGAAGCAAAGGCCCTGACCAAGAACTTTGGCGGTTTGACCGCCGTTGACAATCTTGATTTCCAGGTTCATCAAGGCGAAATCCTGGGCATGATTGGACCCAACGGCGCTGGCAAGACCACCGTTTTCAACATGATCACCGGGGTTTACCCTCCCACCCACGGGGAGATATCTTTCAACGGCCAGAAGACTGTCAGGCCCTCAGAGAGCCCCTGGGAAGCGTTCCTGGCTTCCCCTGTCTTCGACACGCTGGTGATCCTCCTGTTTGCCTTGATTGGCCTGATATTGGCCCTCACGCTACGGCGAGCGGCAGCAGCGGGCTTCCTGACCTCGGTGTCCTTCCTGACCCTGGTTATCCTTCTGTTTCTTGTAGCAGGATGGGGGGGCGCCTGGTTAGTCCGTCGCCTGATAAAGCTTCCCGTGCTGCGACCTCGTCCCCATCAGATCGCTGAAAAAGGCATTGCCCGCACTTTCCAGACCATCCGGCTGTTCCGCAATCTGACGGTTCTGGAGAACGTGATGGCCGGACGGCACTGTCGCACCAGGACTGGCCTATGGGGAGCTATATTCCACACCAAGAACCAGCAAAAAGAGGAGCAAGAAATCGTCCAGGGTGCAGAACGCCACCTGGACTTTATGGGCTTGACGGAGATGAAGGATGAACTGGCCAAGAATCTGCCCTACGGTTTGCAGCGCCGCCTGGAGATCGCCCGGGCCCTGGCTACAGATCCGACGCTCCTGATCTTGGACGAGCCGGCAGCCGGCCTCAACGAGCAAGAGACCACCGAATTGATGGCCCTCATCAGCCAGATTCGTGATACAGCCATCACAGTTTTCCTCATCGAGCACGACATGAAGGTGGTCATGGGTATCTCGGATCGCATTGTGGTGTTGGACAATGGGGCCAAGATCGCTGAAGGCACTCCAGCCGAGGTGCAGGCCAACCCTCGCGTCATTGAAGCTTATCTTGGAGAGGAAGAGGACTGAGAGATGGCTCTTTTGGAAATAGAGAACCTTAATACTTATTACGGACACGTCCAGGCCTTGAAGGGCATTTCCCTGACCGTTGACGAGGGGGAAATCGTGACCCTCATCGGAGCCAACGGTGCAGGCAAGTCCACAACGCTCAGGACCATTTCGGGGCTGCTCAGGCCGCGAGAAGGGCGGGTGGTCTTCCAAGGTGAGGAGCTAAACAACGTGCCAGCCCACGAGATTGTGTACCGTGGCATCTCCCAGGCCCCCGAAGGCCGCGCCGTTTTTGCTACCTTGAGCACGGATGAGAACCTGAATATGGGAGCCTACAGCCTGGGCGGTGACAAAGAGGCCATTGAGGAAAACCGCCGACGGGTCTTCCAGCTATTCCCCCGTCTGGAAGAGCGAAAGAACCAAATCGCCGGCACTCTGTCCGGCGGTGAACAGCAGATGCTG
Organism: Anaerolineae bacterium; assembly: GCA_041862415.1. Classification (GTDB taxonomy): domain Bacteria; phylum Chloroflexota; class Anaerolineae; order E26-bin7; family E26-bin7; genus E26-bin7. Next base: position 10,339 of record JBGVTF010000275.1, read on the forward strand.
GCCATCGGGCGGGCGCTGATGGCGCGACCCAAGCTCCTGATGCTGGACGAACCGTCCCTGGGCCTGGCTCCCATGCTGGTCAAGGCCATCTTTCAGACCATCCGCGAGATCAACGAGCAGGGTGTGACCATCCTGCTGGTGGAGCAGAACGCCCGGGCGGCCCTGAAGCTGGCCGATAAGGGCTATGTTCTGGAGACAGGCAACATCGTCCTGGAAGGCACAGCCGAAGAGCTGATGCGTGATGAGCGAGTACGCAAAGCGTACCTGGGAGAGCAGTAGCAAGCTGGGCCATAGGTTGATCGAGGGGAACCGGACGCCAGGTTCCCCTTCTTAGTTTGTATTTGTTCAGGTCAGGGGAACCCTTGCGAAGGTTTGGCAGCAGCTTGCAGGCCCAAAGGGTCTTCACCTTCCAAGAATTGTCCTGTTGCCAAGGCTATTCGCAACCTTGGCAAGGGGGGCTAAACTCTTATTTCGAGGAGCGAAAATGAAATTGCGTGTGCTTTCTCAGAATGATGTCCGACGGGCTGTCTCGATGGCTCAGGCTATCGAGATAGTGAAAGGGGCTTTCGCCCAACTTTCGGCCGGCCAGGCTGTGGTGCCCATCCGCACCCAACTGGAGGTAGCCCGACACGAGGGCATCACCCTCTTTATGCCCGCCTACCTCCAGGAGAGCGATGACCTGGGCGTAAAGATTGTCTCCGTTTTCCCCCGCAACCTGGAAGCGGGCCTGCCCACCATTCATGCCCTGGTGGCGGTGGTAGATGCCGAGACGGGGTGCCCCGCGGCCGTCATGGATGGCACCTACCTGACGGCCCTACGCACCGGGGCAGCCTCGGGAGCAGCCACCGATCTCCTGGCTCGCACGGACGCCCGGGTGGCAGCCGTTTTCGGAGCCGGAACCCAGGGCCGCACCCAGTTGGAGGCGGTCTGTCAGGTGCGAGACATCGAAAAGTCGTGGATCTACGACATCAATCGGGAAGCGGCTGAGCAATACGCCGAGGAGATGGGGGAGCGAGGTGGGCGCATCCCTGGTGATATTATTGTAGCCTCTTCTCCCACCGAAGCAGTGCGGGAGGCCGACGTTATCTGCACGGCCACCACTTCCAAGTCGCCCGTCTTCGCCGACGCCAACCTCAAGGCTGGCGTGCACATCAACGCCATTGGTGCCTTCACCCCCGAGATGCAGGAGGTCCCGGAAGAGACCATCAAAAGGGCCCGGCTCGTGGTGGACTCGCGGGAGGCCTGCTGGGCCGAGGCTGGCGATTTGATCATCCCTCGTCACCAGGGTCTCATCTCCGAGGACGATATTTACGCCGAGTTGGGTGA
>JBGVTF010000276.1:0-5983 GCA_041862415.1 Anaerolineae bacterium
CTTGCTCTTCGTCCAGGTCTTGCAGCACCATGCCCAGTCGGGCCAGCAGGCGGACAGTGTGGGCGAACCCGCTCTCGATGATCAGCCCGGCGATGGCTTCCTGGTGGTGGCGGGCCACCTCGATAGCCGCCGCGCTGCCCAACGAGCGCCCCATGACAAAGACCCGCTGCGGGACCTCACTCCCGGCCTCTTGCACTATTTGCCCCAGAGCCTCAAAGACCAGGAGCGCGTCGTGAACCAGAGTGCTGGCCGTCGGAAAGCCATCGCTCCACCCATAGCCCCGGTAATCGGCCACCAGCAGGCTAATGCCCAGATCATTATAAAGAGGGGCGATGCTGTCATAGTCCCGGGCGACCTCGCCGTTGCCGTGGAAGTAGAGGATGAGGGGTGATTGAGTTTCGGCCAGGTGCAGGCTGTAGCCCACGGAGACTCCTGGCTCCACCTCCACCCGGCCGTCGTGCACCGACGAGACCAGTGAGATGCCCGGCCAACTGCGCCGGGGGTAAAACATCACCTGCAAGACCGCGGGCTGATCCAGGACGGTGGAAGGATGCGACATCTCAAACGTTGCCTCCTTACGATTTCCCAAAGACCTTCCGGTGAGCGCGCTTCTTCTTGGTCATGGCCACCTCGGTGTAGACTCGCGTGGTCTGCGGAGAGGCGTGGCCCAGCAGGTCCTGCACCAGGGCCAGGTCGCCCGTCTCGTCCAGCATCTTGGTGCCAAAGTAATGGCGCATGGAGTGGGGGGTGATCTTTTTCTCCTCGTCCTGGCGGTACAGGCCGGCAGCCGCCGCGTGCTTGCGAAAAGCGTTCTGCACCGAGTTGGTGGAAAGCGGCAGCACCCGCTCGCCAGCCCCCCGGTCGTGGCGGGCGAAGAGGGGCAGGGTATGGAGGGCCACGCCATCGCCCCCGTCGCCACGCGCCGTCAGGTAGGTCCTGATGGCCTGCAAGGCCACCCGGCCGATGGGCACCACCCGCTCCCGATTGCCCTTGCCCCGCACCAGCACCGTGGCCTCCTCGTAGTCCAGGTCGCCCCGGCGCAGGCCCACCAGCTCTCCCACCCGCAGGCCGCTGTAGCGCAGCAGCTCGATCATGGCGATGTCGCGCAGGCGGATCAGCTCCCGGCGCCGGTCGTCGGATCCGTCGCCGTGGAAGGGCGGCACCGATCGAACCGCCTCCAGAAGCCGCTGGACGGCGCTCTCGGCCGGGACTCGGGGGACGCGGTGTTCCCGGACCCGGCGGGCGGCCCCGTACTCCTCGTTGAGCCGCTCGTAGTCGGCCAGGGGGATCTCGATCAGCCGATTGCGAAGGAGATACTTGTAGAAGGCCTGCACCCCGGTCAGGTAGGTGCGTTTGGTGGCCGGGCGGACCTGGCCCTCAAAGTGGACCGTCACCAGCCAGGGGATAAAGCGCAGGGCGTGGTCAACGGTCAATTGGCCGACGTCGCTCGCGGCGGGGGGCAGACCATCGGCTGCCAGGAACTCGGCCAGCAAGTTCAGAGCGGTGCCGTAGGCCTCGGCGGTGCGCAGCGACTTGCCCTTGTTGACCACCAGGTCCTCTTTGAAATCGTCCATGGCTTCAGATATTGTGGTCATGGTCCTCTCCTTTTTTTGCTGAAAGAACCGTTATTAACTAAATTCTTGTTCTTTATGATTACCTCTGAAATAGCGAAACTTGGCTCGCGTTCGTCCAGCGCAGAATTTGTAGTGCTACTCTGTCCAGCTTTACATAATACTAGCTGTACTTTTTGAGGGGGGCAGACCATGGGGTAGGGGCGCGAAAGTGTCCTCCCTCAGACTGGCTCCGCCTCGGACATCCAGCGGGGTAGTTGGCATCATCGAGCTCACGACGCGCTAGCAGTCAGCGAGGACATTCGAGCGGCCAGATCAGAGAAGGAGAGCAGGGTGGGGGAAAGGCCGCAGGCTGCCCGCCCAGGCTCGCCCCGGTTATGCTTTGCACAACTGAGATTATACAAACCTTATTTTACCATCTTTCAGGGCCTATGTCAAGTTCAGAGGCTCTCTGTTTCCGATTCGTCGCATCATCCCGGACCTAGGAGCAATTTTGCCACAGAAACGCTCCCGGCGGCTCTTTTTCTCATGCCACTGTATTCACATGAATACACTTCTTCTACCACAGAGCCCCCCTCCCCCGCCCCGGCACACGATTCTTGGCTGGCGGAATTATGTCGAATTCAGAGAGATTCCCATAGCTGCAGAGTAAGGGCTCTTTGAAATATGGCTGGCAAGGGGGAAAAGATAGCACGCTGACTATGCGAAGGCGTTCACCAAAAGATGTATTCACCTGAATACACTGGCCCCCATATCCACCCACCTCGACGGCCACACGATTTCCTCAGATTCCCCTACCCTCCCTGACGCAGGCATCTAGCGAAGCGTCACCCAAAGGCGTGTCTGAAGACTCAAAACATGCGCTCCTTCTCCTGACCACATTTCACGCATCACAACTGGCCTTCTACGAAAAATACGGGCCTTTTTTGCATTAAATGCGTACGTTTACGGATAGACAGACCTGGCAAAAGTGTGTAGTATGATAATGGTTCCTAACCTGATCGCACTTCTTTTTTGCTCTCACAAGTAGTACCAAAGTACTATTGACGTGTTAACTCATCGGTATCATAATAAAAATGTAATCTGTTAATCCACATTGGAATGTGCAATTCTTCAAACAGACCACGTCTGTGACACGGACGTGGCCTCGCCAGCCAAGTAGAACCTGGCGACGGTCCCAGGGCATCAGATGCTTGCTTCCCAGAAATGCACAACTGTGGATCGAAGCGTCTCAGCCCATCGCCTTTATCGGAGTACGAGTGCAACTGCTGAAACCGGACCAGAAGCAATGGAGGATGAGAGTGGGGAAAGAGCTCGACTACCTCGTGCGGGAAGCGAAAAAGAGTTCGATTCTCCCGGGTACCTCTACGGACAACATTCATCACTGCCCGCCCGGGGAAGATCTTCAGCGTGCAGAGCGACACACTGTCGAGCGAGCAAGCTTGATTCTCCCACGAAACGTCTGCTGGGACGATATCGCTGTGCTGGCCAGTGCGATTGAGGCTCACGAGCCGTCCAGCTACGGACATCCCAGGCGAGTGGCCCACCTGGCCCAGGCCATAGGCGGGGCTCTGGGTTGGGAGAAAAAGAGAGTGGCCACCATCGAGATAGGCGCACTTTTACACGATCTGGGCAAAATCGCGATCAGTGAGGCCATCCTGAAAAAGCCTGGCCCTCTCACCGAAGAGGAATTCAATGAGGTAAAAAGACACCCGGAGGCCGGGGCACGATTACTGGCTGCTGGCAACCTCTCAATTGAAGCGGCTATACCCTATGCCCTGTATCACCACGAGCGCTACGATGGACGAGGGTATCCGTACGGCCTGGCCGGCGAAGATATCCCTATCGAGGGACGTATCCTGGCTGTAGCTGACACCTTTGAGGCTCTGATCAGCAATCGCCCATACCGCAAAAAGATGGAGCCAGAGCTAGCCTTAGAGATCATCGAAAGATCCGCTGGTTCGCAGTTCGACCCAAACGTAGTGGCGGCCTTCCTGAAAGCCTGGGAGGCCGGGCGAATTCAGATCCTCCTGGAAACAAGAAGGACTGAAAAGCAAGCCCCTCCGCTCGAACTGAAGGATATAGTAATAGGCATCCCGGCGGAGGAACTGGTCACGTTGTAAGGGTTCGGGTTTCACCTGTACCGCCTGTACCGCAGTAGCGCCACTATTGATTGCGGCACAGGCGGTGCAGCAGCCGTAGTTGATGAAAGCCAAATAAAGAGAGCCTTGCTAAAAGCAAGGCCCCATTATTGGTCGGCCCACCCGCCGCCGGGACACGCCCACCCCGAGCATTCCCAGCCAGGCAAGGCCTTCCTACTCTTATTATACCACAAAAACAAATCGTCTGTCGAGGGGCAGGCAAGATTTTAACATTAAAGTTTTTCGGGAAGGCTCCCCTTCCCTCCCGCTTGCGTCCCGGAAGCACAAAGTAACCGTTGGGCAGCCGTAGGCTGGCCGTCCAGCAAAACTGCAGCATGCATGGTATACTGTGCTTGCACGTTCAGGCACGGCTTCCGCGAATCAGGGCTCATCCTGGCGCTGCCGGTCAGAGCAACTGGGCTGCTGGCCACCGGCGCAGGTCAGCGGGGCCCGTGCCGTGTAACAACTCTCCTCCTTACCCAAGGGCCGGGGTCAAGAAACCCCGGCCCTGGCATTTAACACAGACTCTCACGACATTAGCGCATCGAAGTGATCACCGTAATCAGCGCAACAATCCCAGCGAGAAAACCGACGAGCAAGAGAACAATCCTTACTCTAGGATCTTCTGATACCATGGTTTTACCGGCCAGTAATCCAACTACATACACACCAAACACCACAAGGAAGATTACGCTCAGCGGTGAGATTCTTCTGTTCCAATAGAACTCATAAATCAGGTTAGCTGACATCAAGACGGTCGTCACGGCCCATGCTCCCATTGCCAGGTTATCGCGTGTTTTTGCCATTAGTCCTATCCTCCAATCTCTTCTCTAGCTCTTCTACCTTCTTTTCTACCTTTAACAACCTCAGCCCAAACGTTACTGCAAAGAAGATGATAACAAAGGGGAATAGCAGCCGTGCTAACGCTCCTTGCACAAGCGAGGGTAAGGAAGAGATAGCTATGACCACGATAATAGCGAAAGAAAGGGCGATAAAACAGCGTAAAGCTCGCTGCGGAGTTTCATGAATATTCCCCACCGTCTCCCATAACCCCCTGTAGCGCGCTGGTTTGTAACGGCGGAGATAAAAAGAGTATGCTAGGAGAAAAATGCAGACAACGAGCAAACCGACGATCGATCCTAACAAGGTAGGTTGCTGCATAGTCTTACACGATCCTTTCAACCCAGTAGCAGAGGCTCTAGTACACCGCCCGTTGACATGCCTAACTGCTTCGGTGACTTGATAACCTCAACAGGAGGTGCGTAGCGCTTGAAGAATGCTATTCTGCACATGCGTGGATTACCTGTCGCGATCGCGTTCAAGTAAATACAAACGCCAACCCAGTATGATTCCCATAAACACGACTAACATCCCCAACGCCGTAATCTGCAACGTCTGGGCATCTTCAATGGTCAGTTCGCGCTCATAGAACATCGCTACTGCGAAGCCCAAGCCCAAAAGCATCCCCAAAGGATACATCAGGGCTCGTTTGGGTGATTTGAGGAATGTGTCACCGGCGACCTGCCAAAATCCGCGGTAGGATTGCGGTCGAAGGCACCGTACCATGAACGGCAACAGGACAATCATTACTATCACTGCAATGTTAGACAACCAAATGAGCAAGAAATGACTAAGGGGTAGTCCGAGGATCATCGTACCCTCCTTATTGAGCCAACCTTGTACGTCCGTGTCGCCTTGCTAAGGTTGGGCCGAATTCGTGCTTCGTGTGCAGGCTATGCATCTATCAGGAAAACAGCTATTAGTAATTATAACATACGATGAGATGAGCGACAAGCTGGGGATACCCAAGATGCCACTGACCTCACTTGCTCAAGAAAGGGTGCCCTCAGCGCATAAGGATCAACTAAGGACAATAGCTCAGGAAATCGGGACCACAGATCAGATCACAGCCGAGCCAGGTTCCAAGCACACACATTAGCAGGTACACAGCTCCGCAGACCGAGAGAACTCCCCCTCTTCCGGTCGGAGAACCTGGATATCACGGGCTTCGTAGTCGAAGTATCTCGTTGTTGAGTGAGTAAACGCCCCCGTCTCCAGACGAAGCGTGGTCTCGATCTGATACACCCGGCCTCGCTGGCCGATCCAGACCAGATACTCCTGATCTATCTCACAGCCTGGAAATCCAGTTGGCTTGCTCTTACATGAGAAGCCGAACTGGCGAACTATGCGGCTGATCTCTGAAGCGGCAACGTGGTAACGGTACTTGGATACCGCTCCTCCAACGTGCTCCAGATGCTCCTGACCCAGGTA
>JBGVTF010000277.1:0-41326 GCA_041862415.1 Anaerolineae bacterium
AGAGCCAGCATCCAGCCTGTCAGGGGGAATATTCAAGTCGAGCAGAATGTATTCCAGTTCGCGAATGGAGGTCTTTTCTGCGAAGATACCCAAAATGTGAAACCCCAGGGTGGCCGTGAACTCGAAGCCCGGCAGGACGAGGACCTTATCTCCCAGGCGACGATATTCCTCAAGGCGTTTCTCCTCCTTGGCATGCAGGCGGTTCAGACGTTCTAAAAGCATCAGTTCTTCAATCTCTTTGGCCATCGCAGCACAGCCAGCCACGGTGTTGTGGTCGGTGATGGCGATGATGTCCACCCCCTTTTCCCCCGCCTTGCGCAGGATGTCCAGGTAGGTAATGTTTGGCTCCGCGTAGCAGGCAGAGGCCGGAGTATGGATGTGGAGGTCAACACGCCTCCACTGCAACTGTTTTCCTTTTTTCATATTTTCGTATTACCTTTCTATCTCGCCAGGCACAGGTCTCCTCCCACCTGCCTTGCGAGTCATCTATCAGCTTCTCATGTCGCTGAATCTATTGTACCACATTTATCCTTTTGAAGCAACAAGGGTTCAAGTGGCGTCCTCAGCTTGCATTTTGGAAGAAAATGTGTATAATATAGTTGACAACAATGGTATCAAGAAATGGGCTCCCGAATGTGAAAAGGGCTTGCCAACCACCCCTCATTTGTGCTTTCTTGAACTTTTGATTTGCCTTTTGAGGGAAAAGGATGTATAATCTCTGAGTTGAAGATCGAACTGTAGAATTCTGGCCTGAGGAGCAACATTGTGGTTCAAAGACAGAAAATCGGAGCAGTGATGGTAGTCGGAGGCGGCGTCGGCGGCATGAGGGCCGTCGTTGACCTGGCCGACTCTGGCTACAAAGTATATCTGGTTGAGATTTTGCCTGCTATTGGTGGAATCGTTGCCCAGTTGGGTTTCATGTTCCCTACCCACGACTGTGTGCTGTGCTCTGGCACGCCCGATCATGGCTACGGTTGCACGCGGCCTTCCATCAGCCCGGCGCTGCTGGACTTTAGCCCCCATCCCAACATCGAGTTGATGACGCTTACCGAAATAGTGGGAGTCGAAGGGATTCCGGGCGACTTTAAGGTGACCGTCGTCCACAACCCCCGTTTCGTGAACGTCCGCACCTGCGTCTCCTGTGACGAGTGCAGCAAGGTATGCCCGGTGGATTTGCCCGACAAATTCCAGATGGGGTTTGCCATCCACAAAGCAGTCTACAAAGTAGCGCCACGGGCTATCCCCAATGCCTATCTGGTGGAGAAGGGTGAATACTGCCTTGACTGCCGCAAGTGTGAGGAGGTCTGCCCTACCAAAGCCATCAACCTGGACGAAGAACCCTGGTACGAGGAGATCCAGGTAGGAGCCATCATCTTGAGTGTGGGATACAAGCTGTACGACCCCCGGCCGGCCGAGGAATTGGGCTACGGACGCTATCCCAATGTGGTCACCGGGCTGGAGTACGAGCGCCTGGCCAGCCGTTCGGGACCCACTGAAGGCATCATGCAGCGTCCCTCTAATGGAGCGCTGCCCCAGCGTATCGCCTGGATTCAATGCGTCGGCTCGCGCGATCAGGAGCACACTTACTGTTCGTCTATCTGCTGCATGTACGCCACCAAGGAGGCGGTACTGGCCAAACAGCGCGTCCCCGGGGTGCATTGTCAGGTCTTTATGATGGATGAGCGAGCCTTCAGCAAGGAGTACAACGCCTACTACGATCAAGCCAGGGACATGTGGGGGGTGCAGTACACCCGGTGCCGCATCTCAGGCATCAGGGAAGACCCCCTCACGCATGACCTTTTCATCCACTATCAGGATGAAAGGGGCGAACTGCACGAGGACCGCTTCAACATGGTAGTCTTGGCTGTGGGCAGTGAGCCACCGCCCAAGGCCGTTACCCTGGCACAGGATTTGGGTATCGAGCTCAACGAGTACGGCTTTTGTCTGACGGACAAATTTGAGCCTGTAGATACCAGCCGGCCGGGCGTTTTTGTGGCTGGTGCCTTTTCGCAGCCCAAAGAGATCGCTGAGACAGTGATTGACGCCAGCGGGGCTGCGGCACGGGCCATGCGGCTCCTCTCAGGAGCCCAGGGCACAGTGTCCACGGCCATCCGCTTGACCGGAGAACGGCAAGAGCGCCATCTGGCCGGGATACGGGGCAGCCGCCTGACAGGACTGGACTATCCACTGGAGCGAGACGTCAGCGAGGAGCCGCCACGGGTGGGCGTCTTCGCCTGCCACTGCGGGACCAACATAACCGAGGCTGTCGATGTGCCAGCCGTGGTGGAGTATGCCAAGGACCTGCCAGAGGTAGTCCATGCCCAGAACGTGACCTGGGCCTGCCTGCCCGAAGGGCTGGAAGAGATCAAAGCTGCCATCAAGGAGCACAATCTCAACCGGGTGGTGGTGGCGGCCTGCACTCCCCGCACCCACGAGGGCCTCTTTCAACACATCTTGCGCCAATTGGGTCTCAACCCCTATCTGCTGGAATTCGTCAGCATCCGGGACCATTGTGCCTGGGTGCACTACGATGACCCCAGAGGCGCTACGCGCAAGGCCAAGGAACTGGTGAGGATAGGAGCAGCCCGGGCACGGCTCCTGCAACCAGTGCACAGAACTGGCTGGATTTTCAACCACACGGCGCTGGTCATCGGCGGGGGCCTGGCCGGGATGACAGCCGCCCTGACCATCGCCGATGAGGGATACGACGTCTACCTGGTAGAGAAAGGGGATCAGTTGGGTGGGAATCTGCGCAACATACACTACACCGCCGAGGGCCCTGACCCTCAGCGCCTCCTCCGCTCTCTGGTCAAGCAGGTGGAGTGCCATGAGCGCATAGACATCTACAAGAACACCCAACTGGTGAAATTCAGCGGGCATGTGGGCAACTTCAGATCGGTCTTGCGCCGCAGTGGCAATGGCCGAGGTCCCCAGGAGTGGGAGATTGAACACGGCGTGGCCATCGTGGCCACTGGCGCCCAGGAGTATCGGGGCACACAGTACCTGCACGGCCTGGACCCGCGTGTGCTCACCCAATTGGAGTTGGAGAAGCGCATCGTCGAGGAGCCTGACGAGATCGCCAAACTCGACGAGGTGGTCATGATCCAATGCGTGCGCCCCCACGGTGAAGAAGCCGATTATTGTAGCCGTACCTGTTGCACCAACACCATGAAGAACGCCATCGCTATCAAGAGACTGAACCCCAACTGCCGGGTTTACGTCCTCTACAAAGACCTCATCACCTATGGCTTCCGCGAGCAATACTACTCCGAAGCCCGCCAGCGGGGGGTCATTTTCTTGCGCTACACCGATGAGAGCAAGCCCGACGTGCGAGTCGTCTATGGGAGTCTGCAGATAACGGTGGAGGACCCCATTATGGGGGACAAGCTGGTGTTTAACCCCAACATCCTGGCCTTGAGCATGTCCACCGCCCCGGGCGAGACCAACCGCGAGCTGGCTGGCATCATGGACCTGCCCCTCTCCCGCGAAGGCTTCTTCATGGAAGCGCACCTGAAGTTGAGGCCCATGGACTTTGTTGAAAATGGGATTTTCCTCTGCGGCCTGGCTCACTATCCCAAATTCATCGAGGAGACCATCGCCCACGCCCTGGCCACGGCCGGCCGTGCCATGACCATTCTCGGCAAGGACGTCCTGGAAGTGGGCGGGGTCATCGCGGTAGTGGATCAGAGTACTTGCGTGGGCTGCCTGACCTGCGTGCGCACCTGTCCCTTCGGAATCCCTGCCATCCAGCGAGAAGCCTTCGGAGTGGGAGGCATCGTGGGAGCAGCCTACATCGAGCCGGCCAGGTGCACCGGCTGCGGCACCTGCACCAGCGAGTGCCCGGCCAACGCCATCCAGTTGCGTCACTATCACGATGACCAGGTGATGGTCAGGGATCAGGCAGCGTTGGGCCAGTGGCTGGCAACTTGATCACTTAGCGATCCGACAACTACCTCTCGGAGGTTCCAACCGGTATGTCTGATAATGGTTTCGATCCTGAGATCACCATTTTTACCTGCATCTATTGTGCCTACATGGCTGCTGACACGGCCGGGGCTCTCCGTCTCACCTACCCAGCCAGCACCAAAATCGTCAAATTGCCCTGCACGGGCAAAGTAGACGTTGAATATATTCTGGAGGCTTTTGAGCAAGGAGCCGACGGTGTTTGTGTGGTGGCCTGCCCCCTCGGCAACTGCCATCATGTGGGAGGGAACGTGCGGGCTACCAAGCGGGTGGCTTTCGCCAGGAAACTTCTCGACGAGATCGGGCTGGGTAGTGGACGGCTGGGCATCTACTACATGTCCGGTGGGCAGGGCCACGCCTTCGCCGAGGCGGCCACAGAGATGACGGAGAAAGTCAAAAAGTTGGGCCCCAGTCCATTGAGGCAGCCCACTTAGCTCGACAATGTGACATTTCCTCAGCCGCCGTGATGATCGAAGGACACCAATCGAGCCTATTGGACCGGGACGGTAGATTATGGGATTAAGGCTGCATTGGCGGAGAGCAGATTACTCTGACCTCGATTCCGTTCGCCACTTGTATTCAGATCTTACGCCAGACCTGGAGGACTTTGACCACTACTTCAAAACTGTCTTGGAAGATAGTCATTCTTGGCCCCTCATCGTTGAGGAGAACAACAGACCGATAGCTTTTGTATTTTGCCACGAGTGCATTTCACTTTCGTCTGGCCGATCTCTTTACATCGATGAGATGGTAGTTCACGAAGATAGAAGGGGCAAAGGGGTAGGTACAGAGATCCTGAGCGAGCTTGCTCAAATGAGTATTGACCAGGGCATCGATTGCTTGGAATTACGGGTCAGTCTGTCAAAGCCAGAATTGCATCGGTTTTACGAGAGAAATGGATTCGTCCACCGTGGACGATTCTACTCTAAGCTCATACGGTTCAGTTAAGAACAGCAACGGCCTCCTGAAACGGCTTGGACGGTTGTGACCAGCGGAGATGTTCTTTCGGGATGGTCCCCGTGATGAGAAGATGAATTATTCGTGGGTCGCAATGACAGTCGTTTTGCTTTCCATGTCAAATTCGTTCCCCAGATGTGCCGTTTTTGGCCGAAAAAACTGCCTTTTGCCCATTTAGAACCTATCCCAAAAATCAGCAGGGGCGGCTCCCACGCCGCGGATTGCCGGGCTTCGTCGTGAACTCAGCCGAACGGCGTGGGAGCCCGGCCCGCTATTCTTGAGATAGATTCTTAGAGTCCTTCAAATAAAAGCGGGGATTTGTCACAGTGGAGTGACTGTGGGCAACGACGCCTAGCCCCTTTTAGATGGAAGGGGCAGGAACTCGGAAAGGATGGGCGTCCATGATATCAGAAGACACAAACAAAATCGGTGCGGCTTTGGTCGTGGGCGGCGGTATCGCTGGCGTGCAAGCCGCTTTGGACCTGGCTGAATCGGGTATCAAGGTCTACCTTGTAGAGAAGAGCCCGGCCATTGGGGGCAAGATGGCGCAATTGGACAAGACCTTCCCCACCAACGATTGCGCCATGTGCATCGTATCCCCCAAGCTGGTGGAGGCTGGGCGACATCTAAACATCGAAATCCTGCCCACGACGGATCTGGTCAAGCTGGAAGGCGAGGCTGGCAACTTTACAGCCACAGTGCAGCGTCGCCCCCGCTATATTGACCTGGACAAGTGCACCTCTTGCGGCGACTGTGAAAAAGTCTGTCCCATCATGGTGCCTAGCGTGTTCAACGAGGGCCTTTCGGAACAGGCAGCTACTTCCCGTCCCTATGCTCAGGCTGTGCCCAACGCCTACGCCATCACCAAGAAGGGCACCTCCCCTTGCAAGTACACCTGCCCGGCTGACACCAGCGCCCAGGGTTACATTGCCCTCATTGCCGCCGGACGCTACGAGGAGGCGTTGGAGGTCATCCGACAATACAACCCCTTCCCGGCCACGGTGGGTCGCGTCTGCCATCATCCTTGCGAGAGCGAGTGCAACCGGGGCAAGGTTGACGAATCAGTAGCCATTTGTGCTCTGAAGCGGTTCGTGGCTGACAAGGTCTACAGCCAGTGGGATGCTGAAGGGCGAGAGGACAAAGAAGAGGAAAGAGAACTTGCAGCTTTTGCCTGGGCCCCACCGGAGCTGCCTCCAGAAGACAAACGGCGAGTGGCCGTAGTAGGGGCCGGACCGGCTGGGCTCACGGCCGCTCATTTCCTGGCACGTATGGGCTACCAGGTGACTATCTTCGAGGCGCTGCCCGTGGCCGGCGGGATGATGCGGGTTGGCATCCCCGCCTACCGCCTGCCGCGGGAGGTTCTCAACCACGAGATAGATGAAATCTTGAAGCTGGGAGTGGAGCTCAAGCTCAACAGTCCCGCTCGGAACATTAACAAACTATTTGACGAGGGATACGCGGCTGTCTTCCTGGCCATTGGCGCCCACGAGCCCCAGAAGCTGGGCATCCCTGGTGAAGATGTGGAGGGCGTCTTCCACGGTGTGCCTTTCCTGCGCTCCGTCAGCCTGGGGGAAGAGACACAGCTAGGGGAGCGGGTGGTGGTGGTTGGCGGAGGCAACACGGCCATTGACACCGCTCGCACAGCGTTGCGCATAGGCAGTCGAGAGGTAATCATCGCCTACCGTCGCTCTCGGGCCGAGATGCCAGCTAATTACTGGGAAGTTGACGACGCTGAGGCCGAGGGGGTCAGGCTGGAACTGCTCACTCAGCCCATTGAGGTCCTCTCGAATAGCGGCCACATCAGCGGCATCCGTTGCATCCGCATGAAACTGGGCGAACCCGATGAGAGCGGCCGCCGTCGGCCTATCCCCATCGAGGGTTCCGAGTTCGTCATCGAGTGTGACGCCATGGTGGCCGCCGTGGCTCAGGCCCCCGAGATCCGCATCCTGGACCCTGACCATGGCCTGGAAATCACCCGCTGGGGCACCTTCAAGGTGGACCCGCAGACCTTGACCACTAACCGGCCAGGCGTCTTCGCTGGCGGTGATGCGGCTGCCGGGCCGGGGGCCCTCATTGAAGCCATCGCTGCCGGTCGGCGGGGCGCTCTATCCATTGACCGCTACCTGAGAGGCGTGCCTTTGCTGACCCCCCGCGAACTCACGCCCCTGCCGGTGGCCGAGCTAAGCGATGAGGACGTAGCCGAGATGCTGGCCCGGCGCGAGGTGGATCTGCACCCCCGAGAGGCCATGCCCACCGCTCCGGCCGAGGAACGCATCGGTGACTTTCGCGAGGTGGAACTGGGTTTGACCGAAGAGCAGGCTCGCGCCGAGGCCCTGCGCTGCCTGCGCTGCGGCCTTTGCTCCGAGTGCTACCAGTGCGTGCTGGCCTGCAAGGTCGAGGCCATTGACCACCAACAAGCTCCCTACGAAGAGGACTTGCAAGTAGGGGCCGCCATCCTGGCTCCCGGTTATCAGTTGTACAATGCCGAACTATCACCCGAGCTAGGCTATGGCCGCTATGCCAACGTGGTCACCTCCATGCAATTCGAGCGGCTGCTCTCGGCTTCAGGCCCCACAGGCGGACACATCACTCGGCCCTCAGATCACAAAGAAGCCCGACGCATCGCCTGGATACAATGCGTGGGCTCCCGCGACCAAGAGCACGACTATTGCAGCTCCGTATGCTGCATGTACGCTACCAAAGAAGCCATGCTGGCCATGGAGCACGTACCGGGCTTGAAGTGCCACATCTTCCAGATGGACATGCGAGCCTTCGGCAAGGGCTTTGACGCCTACTTCGAGCGAGGCAAAGAACTGGGCATCAAGTATACCCGCTGTCGTCTCTCGTCGCTGAAGGAGGATCCCCAGACCAAGGACATCCTCTTCCAATACCAGACCGAAGACGGTCAACTGGGTGACGAACGCTTTGACACGGTCGTCCTCAGCGTGGGCATGGAGGCATTGGCCGACGCCCAGACCCTGGCCCAAACCGTGGGCATCGAGCTGAACGGATGGGGCTTCTGCCAGACAGAGCCCTTCAAACCGGTGGAGACCAGTCGGCCTGGAGTCTACGTCTGTGGCGCTTTTGCTGAGCCCAAGGACATCCCCGAGAGCGTCATCGAGGCATCGGGTGCGGCCGCAGCCGCTCTGAGCGTCATCGGGTCAGCCAGGGGGACGCTGATCGAGGAGAAGGTCTATCCGCCGGAGATCGAGTTGGCCGAGGACGAGGAGCCACGCATCGGGGTCTTTATTTGCTCCTGCGGCTCCAACATCGCGGGCGTAGTGGACGTGAACCAAGTCGTCGAGTACGCTACGACTCTACCCAACGTGGTCCACGCCGAGAACACCATCTACACTTGCTCGGCCGACTCGCTTAAGCTGATCCAGGAACGCATCGCAGAACACAAGTTGAACAGAGTCCTCGTTTCATCGTGTACGCCGCGTACCCACGAACCTCTCTTCCAGGACACCATCCGCGAGGCCGGGCTGAACCCCTATCTGTTCGAGATGGCCAACATCCGTGACCAATGCTCCTGGGTGCACTCCGGTGAGCCTGAGGCGGCCACGGTCAAGTCCAAAGACCTGACCCGCATGGCCGTGGGGCGTTCGCGCCTGCTGATGCCCCTCTACACCGAGCCCCAGAGCCTGAGTCACGAGGCGTTGGTGATAGGCGGTGGCGTAGCTGGTATGGGGGCGGCCCTCAACTTGGCCGAGCAGGGCTTCGGAGTCTATCTGGTGGAGCGAGAGCGGGAACTGGGGGGGCGGTTGCGCCACATTTATTACACCGCCGACGGCGGCGACCCGCAAGCTTACTTGAGAGAACTGGTGGGCAGGGTCCGGGCCAACCCACGCATCGAGGTACTGACCGGTTCCGAGGTGGTCAAATCCAGCGGCTTTGTGGGCAATTTCAAGACCACGGTGGCCAGTGTAGACGACCCCACCCAGCGCCTCATCGAGCATGGGGTGACCATCGTGGCTACCGGTGGGCAGGAGTACCGGGGTAACGCCTATTTGCTGGGGCAGGATAGCAAAGTCATCACCCAGGATGATTTGGAGCAACTGCTGGCGAAGGCAGATCACCCAGAGGGAGCAGAAGCGGAACAGGCTGCCATGACCCTTGACGCCTGCCGCAACATGGTGATGATACAATGCGTCGGTCCCTGGGACGACGGAGGTGACGACGCCCCTGACTTTTACTGCAGCCGCGTCTGCTGCACAGTGGCCCTCAAGAACGCCATGGCCATCAAGAAGCGTAACCCGGGAGCCAATGTCTACATCCTCTACAAGGACATGCGCACTTATGGCTTCAAGGAGGCTCTCTACACTCAGGCGCGTGATGAGGGCGTGATCTTCCTGCGTTACGACGACAGGAACAAGCCCCAGGTGCAGAGGAACAACGGACAGTTGCAGGTGACCATCCAGGACCCAATTCTGCAGGCTCCTGTCACGTTGCAGCCAGACTTGCTGGTCCTGTCCGAAGCGATGGGGCCAGCCGAGGGCAGCCAGGAGCTGGCCAAACTCCTAAAGTTTTCCTGCACCCTGGAGGGGTTCTTCCTGGAAGCCCATGTCAAGCTGCGTCCGGTGGACTTTCCGGCAGAGGGCATTTTCCTCTGTGGTGCAGCCCACTACCCCAAGTTCATTGACGAGGCCATCGCTCAGGCCAATGCCGCTGCTGCTCGGGCCACGACCATCCTCTCCAAAGATGTGCTCCAGGTAGGCGGGGTGGTGGCTGTGGTGGACGAGGAGAAATGCACCGGCTGCCTGACTTGCGTGCGCATTTGTCCTTACGACGTACCTCGGATGAATCCCACCAAGGTAGGAGCGGGGGGCATCCTGGGTGCGGCCGAGATCGCGGCCGCCGCCTGCCAGGGCTGCGGCTCCTGTGCTGCTGAGTGTCCGGCTAAAGCCATCCAACTGCAACACTACCGCGATGAGCAGATGATCTCCAAAGAAGAAGCGTTGTTCGAGGAACTGATGGCGGCCTAGCTCTGGGAAAAAGCTTTGCAGGCGGGGAGGTGAACGATGTCCATACCGCTGACTGTTCAGGTAACAGAAGAGGAAGGAGGGGTGACTCTTTACTGTCCCGAGCTTGACCTTGTCACATGCAGCTCGACGTTGGAAAAGGCAAGGGAAAACTTTGTTGACCTAGTTGAGGAGTATTATCTCTATCTTACTGACAACGAGGGCCAACTTGATGCAGAGAGCCAGGCCCACCTGGACCTGTATCGCACTCTGAAGACGGAGAAGAAGGAGGTCGAGCCACCGGATAGAGAAGCCGGGCCACTGCTGCCAACAATCCTGACCTTGTTCTTTGTCGAGCGCGCCCCTGAAGAGCTGCCATCAGCAGCGACGCCAGCATGACTCGCAAGTCATATTCCACCAGGGAACTGGCAAGATGTCTTCGAAGACTGGGATTTGTAGAAGAGCCAAAGCGTGGGAAAGGTAGCCATCGCTGGTTCACATTCTTGCTTGATGGTCGCAAGACCCGTACTATGCTCCCTGCCCGTGAGAAAGATGTTGCTCCCAAGACTTATGCTTCAATCTTGAAGCAGATTCGTTTGCACCAGAGCGAGTTCCTCAGAGGCTGCAAAGGGCAACTCTCTGAGGCAGAATACGCCGAACTGCTTCGTTCGAGACGTGAGGATACCAATTTCAAACCCAAAATGGATTAGGAGCCCTCTATGACCGAATTCGAACCCCAAATTCTGGCCTTTGCCTGTCACTATTGTGCCTACGCTGCCGCCGACCTGACAGGCTCAATGCGCCTCTCGTACCCGACCAACGTCAAAATCGTGAAGCTGCCCTGCACCGGCAAGTTCGACGTCCTCTACGCGCTCAAAGCCTTTGAGCGGGGAGCCGACGGCATTTTCGTAGCTGGCTGACTGAAGGGAACCTGCCATTACCTGGATGGTAATGTCAACGCCGAGCGACGGGTGAACTATGTCAAGAATTTGCTCGATGAGATCGGCCTGGGCGGCGAGCGATTGGCGATGTACTTCCTTTCGTCAGCCGAAGGAGCCCGCTTCGCTGAAATCGCCACCGAGATGACGGAGCGCATCCGGGCGCTGGGCCCGAATCCGTTGAGGGATGGGAGTCCTGCTGAGGCAGCATAGAGCTATTATGGATAGGAGACTACCGCCGAAGAAGGCGACTTGTAGCATTATTTCAAACGTCCCGATTATGGAGGTTAAACATGATTGTAGGCGAACAAAAGCCCCTTGACGAGATCAAGGCAATGATTGCCGATTATGAAAAAGTTCTAATACTCGGCTGTGGTACCTGTGTCACCGTCTGTCTTGCTGGCGGGGAGAAGGAGGTGGGCATCCTGGCCTCCTCGCTACGTATGGCCACCAAGCTCGATGGCCAAAACAAAGAGATCGTCGAAGCCACGGTGCAGCGCCAGTGCGAGTACGAGTACAACGAGGAGGTGGCCGAGCAGATCAAAGAAGCCGATGTCGTCCTGTCTCTGGCCTGCGGCATCGGCGTGCAGACCATGAACGAGCAGTTCCCGGAGAGAATCACCCTGCCCGGCCTCAACACCACCTTCCTGGGCCAGCCCACCGAGCAAGGCATCTGGGCGGAACGCTGCCAGGCCTGCGGCAACTGCGTGCTGGCTCTGACCGCTGGCATCTGCCCCGTCGCTCGCTGCTCCAAGAGCCTGCTCAACGGCCCCTGTGGCGGCTCGCAGAATGGCAAGTGCGAGGTGAAACGGGTAAAGATGGAGGGGGGCAAACCGGTCACGACGGTGAACAAGAGAGGGAAAGAGGTGCCGGTCATGGAAGAAATTGAATGCGCCTGGCATCTTATTTATGAGCGTCTAGAGGCCCTGGGCAAGCTGGACCTTATGCTCGCCAGCGAGATTCAGCCAGTCAAGGATTGGACCCCCAGCCGTGACGGCGGCCCGCGCAAGATCGTGCGTGAGGACCTTCGGCTTGAGACACAGTGAGGGAGGAGTGACGACGATGACAATGAAAGCAGGCAGTAACCTGGAAAAGATTCTCACCGCTGGACATTTCGCGGCCACCGGTGAGTTAGGCCCACCTCAGAGCGCTGATCCGGAGGTCATCCGCAAAAAGGCGAGCTACCTCAAAGGCTACGTGGATTCGGTCAACATCACCGACTGCCAGACGGCGGTGGTACGTATGTCCAGCATGTCGGTGGCTGTTATACTGCTAGAGCTGGGGATTGAGCCCAACATGCAGATGACCTGCCGTGACCGCAATCGCATCGCCATCCAGAGCGATCTGCTGGGCGCGTCGGCGCTGGGCGTCAAAAACCTGCTGTGCCTGACCGGCGACCATCAGTCCTTCGGCAACCATCCCACGGCCAAAAACGTCTTCGACCTGGATTCGATGCAGCTCATCCGCATGGCCAAGGACCTGCGCGACGAGAAGAAATTCATGTGCGGTGACCCGGTCAAAGGGGTCGAGCCTCGCTTCTTCATCGGGGCCGCAGCCAATCCCTTCGCTGATCCCTTCGACTTCCGGCCCTATCGCCTGGCCAAAAAGATCGCCGCTGGCGCCGACTTTATCCAGACCCAGATTGTCTTCAACGTGCCCAAATTCCGCGAGTACGTCAAGCGGTGCGGCGATATGGGACTGCTGGAGGAGGTCTACCTCCTGGCCGGGGTGAGCCCCATCAGAACCTTCGGCGCAGCGAGATACATGGCCAATTTCGTGCCGGGCATGGATGTGCCCCAGGAATACGTAGACCGCATGAAGAGTGTCATGGAGAGTGTCCCTAAGGAAGACAAAGAACGCCGCCGCGAAGCCCAGGAACGCGAAGGCATCCAGATATGCGTCGAGATTATCCAACAGGTGCGGGAGATGCCAGGCGTGGCTGGCGTGCACATCATGGCCATCGAGTGGGAAGAGGCCGTGGACGAGATCACCAAGCAGGCCGGCTTGCAGCCCCGGCCGACGGTGGACTAGCCGGAGGAGTGTCAACATGTCTATAGAGCTCAAAACTGATCTGGCTGAATACATTCAGGAAGAATGTGGCGAAAACGTCTACCTGTGCTATCAATGTAAAAAGTGCACGGCTGGCTGCCCTGTAGCTGAGCATTTCGACCTGACGCCCAATCAACTCTTGCGCGCAGCCCAATTCGGCCAGAAGGACCTGATCCTCAACTCCAAAACCATCTGGCTGTGCGCCATCTGCGAGACGTGCGCCACCCGCTGTCCCCAAGATATCAACATTACGGCCATCATGGACGTCTTCCGCATCATGGCCCGGCAGGAAAAGATCAAGCCCAAGGTGCCTGATGTGCCCGATTTCTACGAGGCCATGTTGCGGGGAATCCGCTACTTTGGAAAGATGTACGAGTTGGGGCTGATGGGCGAACTTTACATACGCCAATTCCTGCGGGGAGATTTGGATTTTAAGCAGCTCTTCAGCGAGGATGTGGGCATGGCCCTCAAAATGTTCCGTGATGGCAAGCTGAACCCTATCCCCAGCCTGGGCATCCGGGCCAAACCAAAGGAAGGCCCCGTCTCTCCAGCAGTAACCGACCCCAAAACCATCGCCTACTACCCAGGCTGCAGTTTGCACGGCACGTCCAAAGAATACCACATGTCCATCATGGCGGTGGCGAAGGCGTTGGAATGGACTCTTCAGGAACCGAAGGAGTGGGGCTGTTGCGGCAGCACTCCGGCCCACTCCACAGATCACGTCTATGCCACAGTGCTGCCCATGCGTACTTTGGCCCAGATGGAACGGGAGGGCCATTCCTACATGACCTTCCCTTGCCCCTCCTGCTTTCAGCGCTTCCGGGCCGCTATTCAGAATGTAGCCGAAGACGAGGAACTGGCCAGAGAGGTCCGGGCCCAGACAGGCTACCTGCCCTCCAGAGGCCTGAAAATGGACCTTTTGCTGACGACCATCACCGAGCGGGTGGGATACGAAGCGGTGGCTGACAAAGTGGTCAGGCCTCTGGAAAACTTGAAGGTGGTCTGCTACTACGGCTGTGCCCTCACCCGGCCACCCCGTCTCACCAAGGTCAAAGATTACGAGTACCCAACCAACATGGACCGCCTGGTGGAGACACTGGGCGCAGAATCCTTCGACTGGTCCTACAAAACCGACTGCTGTGGCGTTTCGTTGGGCATCAGCCAGCTCCCCATCGCCCTGGGGATGAGCCGCAAGGTGCTGCACGACGCTAAAGCTGTGGGAGCAGAGGCCGTCATAGTAGCATGTCCTTTATGTCAAGTTAACCTCGACTCCCGCCAGAAGCAGATCGAGAAAGAATACGAAGAGACCTTCAATCTGCCCATCATCTACTTCACACAATTGATGGGAGTTGCCTTTGGATTGGATGCCAAGACCCTGGGCCTGGACAAGCACTTCGTGGACCCTGTGAGGTTTCTAGAGGAGAAGGGCCTGCTGAGTGCCTGACGGTTCGGCTAGAAGATGTGGGGCTATCTGACATGCCAACAGGGAAACAGTCATCCTGCTTAGTTGGTAGAAGTAAACCTTGACAGATCCGAGATGAAGGGAGGAAACACATGGACGAACTTATTAAGGCTGTCGTGGCGGCACCTACAGCGAACCTATTTATCGTGGGTGGGCTGGTCTTCCTGGGAATTGCTGTTGTGGGCCGAATCAGCGGCAAGATCGAGCCTGGCAAGACCGGACGGATTGCGTCCGGTGTCCTCGGGTCAATCTTGTTGGTCGCGGGGTTAGTAATACACTTGAGGCCGACACCTACGGCGCCCCCTGCGCCCGTTTCACTCGAAGCAACGCCTGTGCCACCAACCAACACGCCAGCACTGCCCGCAGCAACACCTGTGCCGCCGACTAATACGCCAGTGCCGCCCACAGCAACGCCCGTGCCGCCGACTGTCAGCGTGGCGGGCGCTTCCCCCCTGTCCGCCGGGAGCTGGCAGCCGCTGCCCGATTTACCTCGCCAGGTCAATTCGCTGGCCGTGGACCCTACTAACCCCCAGGTTCTCTACGCCGGCACCGGAGCCTCTGGCTCGGGAAGTGGCATCTACAAGAGCGAGGACGCCGGCCTGACCTGGCGACTGGCGTCGGCCGGGCTGCCCAATGAGGACGTGAAGGCGCTAGCCCTCAGTCGGGGCGTTCCCCCCACACTCTACGCGGCTGTCGGTAGTGACATATTTGCCAGTACCGATGGCGCCGAAAGTTGGACTCGCCTGGGCGACAGCGAATTACGGGGCGGTTTCTATCGCCAACTGTACGTCGATCCCAGCGGTGGAATGGTTCTCTTTATTGTAACCCGCCCCGGAGGTGTAGCCCGCAGCAGCGATGGTGGCTATACTTGGCTGCCAGTCAGCGAGGGGCTCCCAGGGGATGAGCACGAAGTTTATGTCCTATCATTGGCCATAGACCCAACGGATACGAGCGTGATCTACGTGGGCACCGGTGGGTGGGTAGGCCAGGGCCATGGCGTCTACAAATCGACTGATGGCGGAGAGACGTGGTCGTCAGCCAATCGGGGGATGATTGATTACCGCATCACCACCCTGGCCGTAGACCCGGCGCAACCACAAACGGTCTATGCCGGCGGGGATGGCGGGGAGTTGTTCAAGAGCACCGACGGTGGACAGACCTGGAACGATTTCACAGACAAGTTGCCTCTCCAGAAAAGTTCCCACTCAAGCATCCGGGGCATCGCCATAAACCCGGCTGCGCCAGACACGGTTTGCCTGCTCGTCGAATGGGTGGGGGCACTGGTCAGCTACGACGGAGGGGCGAGATGGCGCGTATTGGGAAAGCCAGGCGAGGTCAGCAACCCATCGTTTACGGCGATGGTGACCATCTTTGACCCGCAACTGCTCCTGGTCGTCGGCATTAAAGATGCAGGTGGCTGGCGGTATGCCGCGGCCCAGCCGTAGCCAACACCAATTCCTGACAACTTGTCCAGAAAACCCCAAGGGTCTCTGCGTTGAAAAGAGCCGAACCACTATTTCGACGGTTCGGCTCTTTCTTTTTGCCTGGCTCATCTAGCCGCCCTCAGCCATTGTTTGCAGGATGTCCGGCAAGAGTTCTCGCCACCGGCCTCGGGCATCCAGAGGCAGCCAGACCTGTCGCCGACCCACCCGGGCTTTGTTCCCCAGGCGTCGTTGCAAGCGCTTCTCCTCAGCTCTTCCCACACCTTCGGCTTTGATGACCACCTGTGCTTCCTCAGTGGTGATAGCCTGCACCCCGGCGGCCACAGCCAGGATCTTGAGACGCAACTGGTAGAGCAGATGCACCGTCGCCTGGGGGAGTTCACCAAAACGGTCCCCTAGCTCCTGGGCCATGTCATCCACCTCAGCCAGGGTGCTCAAGCCTGCCAGGCGACGGTATAGATGCAGACGTAGACTCTCATCTGGCACATAGTCCTCCGGCAAAGAGACGGCCAGGGGCAAGTTGATTTGCACCCCGCTGCGAAGGGGTTGCAGATACGCTGTTTCCTCACCCAGCAGTTGGCTGGGCTCCTCGCCCTTCAACTCCCGCACAGCCTGGGCCAGCATCCGACAGTAGAGGTCGAAACCTACGGCAACGATGTGGCCGTGCTGGCGAGCGCCCAGGAACTCCCCCGCACCCCGGATCTCCAGGTCCTGCATGGCAATGCGAAACCCTGCCCCCAGTTCGCTGGCCTCTAATATAGTCTGCAAGCGCTTGCGGGCCGTCTCACTCAGCCGCTGGTGCTGGCCGTGCAGAAAGTAGCCATAGGCGCGCACGGCGCTGCGTCCTACCCGCCCCCGCAACTGGTAAAGCTGCGCCAGCCCAAAGCGGTCGGCCCGATTGACGATGATGGTGTTGGCATTGGGGATGTCCAGGCCGTTCTGGATGATAGAGGTGCAGACCAGGACATCTACCTCGCCAGCTGCAAAGTCCAGCATGACCCGCTCCAGTTCCCGCTCCGGCATCTGGCCGTGGCCGATGTCCAGAGTCGCCTCGGGCACGATTTTGACCAGTCGCTGGGCCATCTGGTTGATGCCCTGCACCCGATTGTGCACGAAGTAGACCTGCCCTCCCCTGGCCAACTCCCGCAGAATGGCCTTGCGAATGAGGCTCTCGTCGTATTCCCCCACGTGGGTCACGATAGGCAGACGCTCTTCTGGAGGAGTCTCGATAGTGCTCATGTCCCGCACCCCCATTAGAGACATATGCAGGGTACGCGGGATGGGGGTGGCCGTGAGGGTCAGCACGTCCACCTCTCTGCGCATCTGCTTGAGTTTCTCTTTGTGGGTTACGCCGAAGCGCTGCTCCTCGTCAATGATCAGAAGGCCCAAGTCTTTGAAAGCCACGTCCTTCTGCAGCAGGCGATGGGTGCCAATGACGATGTCCACCTGCCCTTTCCTGAGCCTCTCCAGGACCTTTTGTTGCTCCCTACGCGAACGGAAGCGGGACAGCATCTCCACCTCGACGGGAAAGGGCTTGAGGCGCTCCAGGAAAGTCTGGTGGTGCTGCTGAGCCAAGACGGTGGTGGGCACCAGAAGGGCCGCCTGCTTGCCATCCATAACCGCCTTGAAAGCGGCTCGCAGGGCGACCTCGGTTTTGCCATAGCCTACGTCACCGCAAATCAGCCGGTCCATGGGTTTGACCTGTTCCATGTCGGCTTTGACCGCATCGACGGCCACCAGTTGATCCTTCGTCTCTATGTAGGGAAAAGCGGCCTCCAGCTCAGCCTGCCAGGGGGTATCGGGAGAGAAAGCATGGCCGGGTATGACCTCCCGCGCTGAATAGAGCTCCAGCAAGTCCTTGGCGATGTCTTCCACCGCTCGTTTAGCCCGGGCCTTGACCCGTGCCCAATCGGTTGTGCCCAGGCGATTCACCACAGGAGGGCGATCCCCCACGCCCACGTAGCGGCTGAGACGGTCTACCTGATGGATGGGAACGTACAACTTGTCGCCAGCCGCATAGTCAACCTGCAAATACTCGCGCTCGGTCCCATCTACTACCCTCAGCTTGGTCAGGCCCTGGAACAGACCGATGCCGTGCTCAATATGCACCACATAGTCGCCAGGGGCTACATCGGAGAAGAAAGCCTCCGGGGTGACAGCCCGTGGCTGTGGGACCCGACGAGGCAGCGGTCGGGCCCAGCCGAAAATCTCGGCGTCCGTCAGCAAATTGCAGTAGGACAAGTTGGCAACTTGTCCTACAATTTGCAATTTCCAGCCTTCGGCCAGCGTCCCTTGCACCAGAGTCAGGCTGCGGGGTGGGGGAGGCTCCCGGACATCCGCCACAGGAGTTGCGTGTATCCCTCGCTCGGTCAGCAGTTCGGACAGCCGCCGCGCCTGTCGGGAGACCACGACGACCCTCTGCCCTTCATCAGTCATGGAGCGGCAATCCTCCAAAACCCGCTTGAGTTGGCCGCCATAACGAGGGCCAGGGATAAAATACTGGCTCAACCCTTCGACAGGCCTGTCCTGAGCGAAGCCGAAGGGCTCAGGACGCTGCCGCAGACGAAAGGGCACAACGGTGCCGAGGGGCGTCGTTTTCCTCGCGCTTGCCTGGGCCTCCAGATGGGACTGCTCTTGAGCATCAGCATAGTCAGCATCGGGGGCCGACCATTGGTAACCCAGCACCAGGAGCCTGCGGCTCGTCAAGACGGGTTCCAATTCCTGCCAGGTGAAATAGGGAACGGTCAACCCACCCCTCAGTGAGCTATGTCCTGAGCCCTGCCCTGCCTGTCCCGAGCGCAGCCGAGGGGAGCAAAGCTTGTCCTGAGCCTCGTCGAAGGGCCGAAGGGTTGTCGAAGGACGGGACGAACCGCGAGGCAAATCCCCGGCTTCAGCCAAGTCCTCCCGCAGCTTCATGGCCTGGGTTTCCAGTTCCTCCACGGCAGCCTCTAGCTCCACCCAGTCGTCAACGAGCAAAAGTCCCCCGGCCGGGAGGTAATCCGTCAGCATACCTGGCCGGGGATAGAGGTAGGGGATGTAGAACTCGAGGCCTCGAAAGCCCTCCCCTCGTTCAAGGGCCTCCCGGTCGTGCTTGAACTCACTTCGGGCTGGCGAGTGGCAGCCGGTGAGATCCAGGTCAGCCACCCACTCAGCCGCCCGCTGGCCGTATTTAGGCAAAGCTTCGCTGGCCGGTGTTAGAGTGAAAGAGGTTATGCTCTCCTGCGAGCGCTGGCTGGTGGGATCGAAAGTGCGTAACGACTCGATTTGGTCACCGAAAAGCTCGATGCGCACCGGCCAGGGGCTACCTGGCGGGAACACGTCAATGATCCCCCCCCGGCGGCTGAAAGTGCCTGGCTCCTCAACGACACTCTCCGGCCGATAGCCCAGGGCATACCAATGGGCCAAAGTCTTCTGAAGGGAGATGGTTTGGCCGACACGCAAGGTATGGGTACCGGTTTTGAACTCCTCGAGGGGGATGGTTTTGTACATCAGCGCCCGCGCCGAGGTGACAACCAGAGGATTGGGTATAGGCGATAAGGGATGAGGGACAAGGGATAGCGCAGCCAGAGTCGCCAGGCGCTCTCCGATGGTCTCCATCGCCCAAGGCACCCGTTCGTAGGGCAGAGCATCAGGCTCCGGGAAGTGCAGCACGCTCTCTGGTCTGGCCGACCAGACACGCAGTTCATCGTAGA
The DNA here is from genome assembly GCA_041862415.1 of Anaerolineae bacterium. GTDB lineage: Bacteria > Chloroflexota > Anaerolineae > E26-bin7 > E26-bin7 > E26-bin7. Next base: position 19,465 of record JBGVTF010000277.1, read on the forward strand.
TCTGCTGTGCCCGCTCCGGCTGGGCCACCACCACCAGGATAGGCTGGCCCAGATCCTGCTGCAAGGCGGCCATGAGATAGGGCCGGGCAGAAGCGATCAAACTAAGGGAGGCAGTCCGAGGGTGCGCTAAAAGACCATCGGCGTGGCCACCACCCTCTGACTTCTGAAGGGTGTCAACCAGATGATGGTAGGCAGGTATTTCGTTCAGGAGAGGCAAAAGTCCAGACAGGTTCAACGGTCTATTTCCCTGAATCACTAATGTTGCAGGTGCGACGCACTTGAGAGCCATTAAAGGGAGCGGATCATGCTAGCAACCCAGTCCTATTAGCATGACAGCGGCTGCCAAGGAAGTGCGTCGCACCTTTCCCGTCTAGTTGTACGCATTCATGGCCGCCTCAATACCTTCCCTCAAAAAGAGCTCCACGGCAGCCACAACCCTTTCGTAGACGCTCTCCAGGGTGATTCGCTCGTCGGCGGTGAAGTCACTCAAAACGTAGCTGACCGCATCGTTGCCCGGTGGCCGGTCAATGCCCACCCGCAGACGAGGGAAAGCCTGGCTACCCAAAGCCTCGATAATGGAGCGCATCCCTTTGTGCCCGCCCGAACCGCCCTCGGGGCGCAGCCGGATGGTGCCCAGAGGCAAATCCAAATCGTCGTAGATGACCAGGATGTCCTCAAGAGACAGTTGGTAAGAGTTGACCAATTGCCTCACCGCCTGGCCGCTGAGGTTCATGTAAGTCAACGGCTTAGCCAAAACAACCCCGACGTCGGTTATCGTCCCCAGGGCCAGGGATGCCTTGGCCCGCCGTTGGGCGAACGAGAGGCCATGAGCCTGGGCCAGTCGGTCGAGACACTGGAAGCCAACGTTATGCCGATTGTAGGCGTATTGGCGACCTGGATTGCCCAGGCCAACGATCAGCTTTTCCACTGGCTTGTCCCGCGCTCTGGGGCGCAGGAGCCGCAGCCAACCCCCCATTCATTTCCACCCATCTATTCCAACACCTTTAGGGGCTAATCAGAACGACCAGCCCCTGAGATAAACCATATAAAGTTGCCAGACGGATTGGCAACCCGTCTCCCTGTTAGCGACGGAACAACAGCGAAAACAACCGCCGCAGCAGAGTCAAAAGGCCAACCAGCAGAAAAGCAAAGGCCGCTGCTCCCACCCCCCAGCAGAAAGCTCCCCCCAAATCGGGTAATTGTATGTTGAAAAACGACGGCGCAGGCGTCGCTGTAGGTTTGATCACCTGGGCGACAGTAGGCAGAGGGCGGGGGGTAGGAGATGGCAAGACGGGCAGTTCAATGATGATGGTCGGAGTCGGCGGCAAGGGCGTAGGCGTGTTGGTAGGCGTGGGCGTGACCTCAGGAGTAGGTGTGTCCGTTGGCTCGGCGTTGGCTACAGCAACCTCGCGCACGAAGTATTCCTGGTAGTTTCCATCGCGACGCACGACCCTGAGGCGCAAACTGTAGCTCCCATCAGGCAACAGGGTTGTGTCCCACGTCTCCAGCACGTTGTCAACGACCGGGGTCTCGTGTACCACACCTATCAGAGTCCACTGGTCGCCAGGGTTGGGTTCCGGCCCATAGGCGACCTCGTATTTCCAGAATTCGGGGTGAGTGGCCGTGCCCTGGATAGACACCCTGCCTCGCACCACAGCACGGTCGCGGGGCGAAGTGATGACCGCTTCAGGCCCCTGCTCCTGCGGGCTGCGGCCAGGGGCAGCCTCAATGACCACAACTAAAGATACCCCAACAAGCAACAGAAGCAAACAAGAAGCCACCATTTTTCTCATAAGAAGAGAGCTCCTTCCAACACCTCGTTTGACATCCCTAAGTTTAGCACAAAAGGGGTATAAAGACAAGAGTGGCTACTCTCAACATCCAAACTTGGCTTGGAAAAGGTATTGACAACGGCCAGAAGTCGTGATATAATATGAAATATCGAAGCGCTTCGACTAAGCGTTTCGACGAATTGTGTCTTCATGATAATAGTACTCCTTTTTGACCTCAAGAGGTAGCTATGCCTACGATGCTAGATGTGGCCAAACGTGCCGGCGTTGCTCTAAGCACGGTCTCCTACGCGCTAAATGGCACGCGGCCCATTTCCGAAGAAACTCGTCAGCGCATCTTTGTCGCGATGGAGGAATTAGGATACCGACCTCACGCCCTTGCACGTGGCCTGGCCAGCAAGCGCAGCAGAATCATCGCTCTCCTGTTTCCGGCTCCAGAACGTGGCTATGGCATCACGGAACTCGAGTTTGTCACAAGTGGAGCCGACGCCGCCAGGGAAAACGGGTATCACCTGGTACTGTGGTCATCTGCAATGCACGATCTGAACGAACTGCAGCGGTTAACACAGCAAGGTTTGGCAGACGGCGTGGTCGTCATGGAAGTGCACTTGAATGACGAACGCATCAACTTATTGCGCGAGATCGGCTTTCCCTTCAGTATGATCGGGCGATGCGCGGACACAATCGGCATCGGCTATGTGGACATTGATTTTGAGCAGACTGCGCAAGAGACGGTTAGCTATCTATCTGAGTTGGGACACACAAACATAGCTTTCTTGAACCAATCCCAGTCAGCATTTGACGCGGGTTATGGCCCAGTCGTTCGTACCCATACCGGTTTCGAGCAGGTGATGCAAGCCGCTGGGCTGAAAGGTATAACACGGTTCTGTCGCGCTGCGCCGCGAGCCGGATACGAGGCCTTCAATGAGTTGTTGGCCGAGTGCCCCAATTTGACCGCACTCGTGACCATGAATGAACGCGCTATTCCAGGCGTTATGCAGGCCATCGTTGACCGGGGCTGGCGCATCCCCGATGACTTTTCGTTAGTTGTCCTCGCCTCGTCGGCGCGCTTGGCCGAGATGACAATGCCCCCCTTGACGACGGCGGATGCACCGGCCGCCGAGATGGGTCGCCTGGGGGCTGAGCTATTGATCCAGCAACTGGAAGCAGAAGAACAGAGCGCACTACAAGCGCTGTTGCCATGTCGCCTCGTCGTGCGCGGCAGTTCCGGCCCTTGTCGCCGGAACCCCGGTACGCCAGGCCAATGAGCGTGTGAGGGGGGAACCTGCCTAGTCGTGCAGCCGGGTCCTCGCCTCTGAAAGGAGGTGATGAGGAATTTGAAGCAATGTGATGAAAAAGGCATACAGGTCTTCACCCCCAGATGATATAGACAAGGGGAAGACCTGTATGCGAGACCGGTGCGGAGCAAAGCTCCACATAGGGTACAAGTTTACCAGACCATTCGTATAAAGTCAAGGAGGAAAAAGAAAGGAGAGAAGCGATGCGCAAGTCAGTTCTGTTCTTGAGTCTGCTGGTGGCTTTGAGCCTGGTGCTCACTTCCTGCGGGCCAACTCCCGCAGTACCAACTGAGGCTCCGCCTCCGACCGAGGCACCTACTGAAGCCCCTCCCGAAGCACCCACTGAAACTCCACCCGCGCCGCCTGAGGAGCAGCGTGTCTTCAGGATCTGGCATTATGAAGTGGGATACGCTATGGGGGATTCATGGGCTGACGCCCTGGAAGACTTCCAAGTCGCACACCCGGATGTCAAAGTTGAGTTTGAAGAGAAGACCTTTGAGCAGATCATGGAAACTGCCAGAATGATCTTGAGCTCAGAGGATGTGCCGGATGCCATGGAGATTAACAAAGGCAATGCGACCGCCGGCCTGTATTCCAAGGAAGGTCTGCTCACCGACCTCACGGAGGTCGCCAAGGAGCGGGGTTGGGACCAGATCATGAGCCCCAGCATTCAGACGACCTGCCGCTACGATGAAAATGGCATCATGGGTTCAGGTCGTCTTTATGGCGTCACCACCTATGGCGAGTTCGTGATGGTCTACTACAACAAAGACATGTTCGCGGAGTATGGGGTGGAGGTGCCCACCAGTCTGGAGGAATTTGAGGCTGTTGCAGACAAGTTCGTTGCGGAGGGTATCGTTCCCTTAACCCTTGGTGCCCTCGACATGTGGCCGCAGACCCATAACTGGCAGGAACTGGTTCTCTACGAGGCTGACCGGGATCATATCACCAACTTCCAGCTTCTCCAAGGCGAGGTCGATTTTCACGGGCCAGCGTTCACCTTCGGAGCCGAAAAGTTCGCTGAGCACGTCCAGAAAGGCTATTACGGTCCCAACGCCAACGCCGTGAGCTATGAGGATGCCAACGCCGCCTTCATTCAAGGCCAGGTCCCAATGAACCTCACGGGTAGCTGGGCGTTTGGCATGATGATGGACCAGATCACGGACTTCGAATGGGGTATCTTCCTCATGCCCGGCAAGAAGTTCAACACAGGTTCCGGTGGTAACCTCTGGGTTGTGCCCCAGAATGCAAAGAACAAGGATCTGGCGTACGATTATATTAGCCTGACCCTGGAAAAGAAAGCCCAGACTGTCATGGCAAACTCCGGCGGTATCGCGCTCAATGCCGATCTCCCCCAGATCACGGATCCGAAAGTGCTCGAGCTAAACGAGGCCTTTGCCACTATCGTTGAGAATGACGGCCTGGCGTTCTATCCTGACTGGCCTGTGCCCGGTTACCTGGACGTGTTGGGCGCCTGCCTACAGGAACTGATCGGAGGAAAGTCCCCCACAGAATTCAACGACTGTATCGCAGGCCCTTACAACGACTACAAGGCTTCCTTGGAGTAAGTATGACGCATCGCAGCGTGTAGACTAAGCTAAAGGCAGTGCTCTCTCATTTCAAGAGCACTGCCTTTAGTAGGAAAGGTTTATGGCACACAAAAGTTCTTCCCTAAACAAGGGGTACGCGGTTTTTCTGATGCCAGGCGTTCTCGCGTTCCTGCTCCTTATTATCTTTCCTCTCCTGGTAAATATCGGAGTCTGTTTTACCAAGTGGACAGGAGTAGGCACACCCATTTGGGTCGGTTTAGCCAACTATGAGAAGGCGATGGGTGACTCCTCCTTTTGGGCTTCGTTCAAGAATAACTTGTTCCTGATTGTTGCCATGACCATCATACCGACCATCATCGGGCTGTTCCTGGCAACCTTTCTCTTCGACTACATCGCAGATAAATTCAGCAAGGGCGTTTCTAGCTTTTTCCGTGCCGGATTCTATTTGCCCCAAATTGTTCCTCTGGTGGTGGCCGGTATCGTCTGGAGGTGGATTTACCAGCCGAATTGGGGAGTTTTGAACGGGCTGCTGAAATCTCTAGGGCTCGATTCACTGACACGTGCCTGGCTGGGGAATGCTTCCACCGCTATGTATGCGGTCATGGGGATGATGGTCTGGTTTCAAATTGGTTATCCTCTGGTCATCTTTATGGCTGCCTTGCAAAGGGTCGATCCTGAATTGTATGAGGCAGCAGCGCTTGATGGGGCTTCATGGTTACAGAAGTTCTTCTACATTACGATCCATCTCATTCGACCGGAAATATACGTGGTGGTTCTGACCACCGCGATCCACGCTCTAAAGATTTTTGCCCCAATTTACGCTATGACCAGAGGCGGGCCGGGGAGAGCGACCATTGTGGCCTCTTACTTTTCCTATCAAAACTTCTTTGAACGTTCCAACGTAGGATATGGGGCAACGATAGCAACGGTATTGACGATCATCATCATGCTGCTCACCACTGGTTTCATCTTAGTGCAAACACGACGAGAGCAATAGGAGAGTCTATGATATGGTTAACAAATCTCTAATCGTCAATGGAATGCAAAAATCACTTTCGATGATTGCCCTGATCGTGCTGTTGTTAATCATGGTCTCTCCGTTTGCCATGATAACCTTCAACGCATTCAAGACCGAGGCCGAGTTATACGCCAATGGCCCACTGCGCCTGCCCCAAAGTCTCAATTTTCAAAATCTTGTAGAGACGTGGACAAGGTTGGACTATCCAACGAAACTATGGAACAGCTTGGTCATCAGTACAGCGGTAGCGTTCCTTGCCGTTGGAGTATCATTGTTTAATGCGTATGCCCTGGGGATAGGAAAGGTCAAAGGAAAAGCTTTTTTCCTTGTGTTCTTTATTCTGGCTGTCACTCTGCCACACGAGACGCTTGCCTACCCCTTGTACTATTTCTTTAAGAGAGTCGGGCTATATAACACTCGTTTAGCGGTCATCCTGATCTTTACGGTGCTTCACAGTTCCTATGGCACGTACTTGTTGACCTCGGTGTTTGGCGTATTCAGCAGAGAGTTGATTGACGCGGCTATGATTGATGGATGCAATAAGGTGCAATTGTTGTTTAGAATTGTCGTGCCACTCAATATACCATCACTCTCAGTGCTTTTTGTGTTCTTCTTCATCTGGACATGGAATGAATTCTTCCTGCCATTGATCTTCCTTGTCTCCAATGCGAAACAGACAATTCCACTCGCCACCGCCATGTTTCAGACCCAACACGGCACGTTTCTTACCATGCAGAGCGCATCTGCTTTCCTCGGCGTCCTTCCATGTATAATTTTCTTTGTTCTCTTCCAGAGGACACTGACAAAGGGAATTACAGTGGGAAGCACAAGGTAAACTTGCCATTTGCCCTTTCATTAGGGTTGTCTCTATTTTGCACAAACGGAATAGCTCCCATGTCCAAGAAGCGTGCTCGGAGTTGACAGCGGTCGCGCTTATGCTGACGAGCTGTACCCCGACGTCCCCCAGGTGGTCGAAGAGACCGCTTGCGCTTTAGGATCCAATTCCAGGGCGGGGTCCAAACCATCCAAGAAGCAAAGGAGATATCTCCATGAAACACTTTCGTCAGGAGAAGAATTCCCTCACTTGGGAACAGTATCACGAGACCGTGCGGATTGAACCGTGGGGCCCCGATAGCCTGCGGGTGCGGGCCACAGTAACGGCAGAGGTCTTGGAAGACCCGCCGGGCGGGCTGCTGGACCCCATCCCCGCAAAAGCACAGATTGAGATCGGCGAGGAGCGTGCAGTCATCCGCAATGGCGCAATTGCCGCCGAAGTCCGTCCAGGCGGAGACGGAGTTGATGCCGATCTCCAGGCGGCAATCTGCTTCCTCAATAACACCAACGGCGCTGAGCTGCTGGCCGAGTCGCCGTCGCATTTCCCCCGACCGCCAGCGCGGCAGTTCATGCCCGTAGGGGGCGACCTTTTCCACGTCCAGGCACGGTTCAAGGCCTACGACGACGAGCGGATCTACGGGCTGGGTCAGCACCAGGACGGTTTACTGGATCAGAAGGGCGCGGTGATTGATCTGGTCCAACACAATAGCGAGGTCTGCATTCCCTTCCTCCTTTCGAGCCGGGGGTATGGGTTCCTGTGGAACAACCCCGCCGTGGGGCGGGTGGAACTGGGCCAAGCTCAGACGCGCTGGGTTGCCGAGGCTACACAACAAATGGATTACTGGATTACGGTCGGCGACACGCCTGCGGAGATCATGGCACACTACGCCGACGCTACCGGTCACGTGCCGCTTTTGCCTGAGTGGGCCGCGGGTTTCTGGCAATGCAAGCTCCGCTACCGCACGCAGGAGGAGCTGCTCTCCGTGGCCCACGAGCACAAGCGTCGTGGCCTGCCTCTCTCGATCATCGTCATAGACTTCTTCCACTGGACGATGCAGGGCGATTGGCAGTTCGACCCCGAATGTTGGCCGGACCCAGCGGGGATGGTGCACGAGTTAGAGGAGATGGGCGTCAAAGTGATGGTGTCCATCTGGCCCACCGTCAACCCTGCCAGCGCCAACTTCGATGAGATGCAGCAACGCGGGTTGCTGCTCCGTACCGAGCGCGGTGTTCCGGCGATCATGCTCTTCACAGATACTGGGTTCGAGGGGCCTGTCTACATGCACTACTACGACCCCACCCATCCCGAAGCGCGGCGCTTCATCTGGGAGCGAGTCCGTGAGGGCTACTATCAGCACGGGATTAAGGTCTGGTGGCTTGACGCTTGCGAGCCAGAGACTCATCACGAAGACCCCGGGAATCTGCGCTACCACGTTGGCAATGGGGCGGCGGTGGGGAATATCTTCCCCTTGATGCACGAGCGCGCTTTCTACGAGGGACTGCGGGCCGAGGGAGAAGAAGAAATCATCACGCTCTGTCGATCGGGGTGGGCCGGGAGCCAGCGATACGCGGCCGCTATCTGGTCCGGGGACATCCAGTCTACGTTCGAGGCACTGCAGGCCCAGGTTCGCGCAGGGCTGAACATCGGCCTGAGCGGCATTCCCTGGTGGACTACGGACATCGGGGGTTTCATCAATGGCGACCCTGAGTCGCCCTACTTCCGCGAGCTCATCGTGCGCTGGTTCCAGTACGGCGCCTTCTGTCCGCTGTTCCGCCTACACGGCTTCCGGCTGCCGACCATTGGTTGGCACACAGGCGGCCCCAACGAGGTGTGGTCCTTCGGTAACGAGGCCTACGCCATCATCAAGGAACTGCTGTTCTTGCGCGAGCGGCTCCGGCCCTACATCATGGATCAGATGCGCCTGGCCCACGAGAAAGGCATCCCCCCGATGCGTCCGCTGTTTTTCGATTTCCCCGAGGACGAGGGCTGCGCCACAGTGGAGGATCAATTCATGTTCGGGCCAGACCTGCTGGTCGCCCCGGTGCTCTACGAAGGTGCTCGCAGCCGTGAGGCCTACCTGCCGGCCGAGACCACCTGGACCGACGCCTGGACGGACGAGACGTTCGACGGCGGTCAGTGGATCACGGCAGATGCACCGTTGGAACGGATTCCGCTCTACCTGCGCGGAGGAGCCAGGTTGCCTATCCGTGCTGATGAAGCATAAGGGGACACTGCCCAACCAATGGTACAGTGATGGAGTAGACTGGAGGCAAAATGAGAGGCGGGAGGAAGGCCCCCCGCCTCTCGGTTTTTTGGCTGTATGTAGGAAAAGCTAGGTCCCATCAGACCGCTGAACGGCCACAGTGGCATTCTGGCCCCCGATGCCAAAGGCATTGGCGATAGCCACGTCCACGGTGGCCTGGCGAGCCACGTTGGGCACATAGTCCAGGTCACATTCGGGATCAGGATTGTCCAGATTAATGGTAGGTGGGATGACGCCCTCCTGAATGACCTTGACGGCGGTGATCACCGAGATGGACCCAGCCCCTCCAAACATGTGGCCGAGCATAGACTTGTTGGCGCTGATGGGCACTCTGTAAGCTGCCCCGCCGAAAACGGTCTTGATGGCTGCGGTCTCCGAGGTGTCGTTCAACACCGTGCCCGTTCCGTGAGCGCCGATGTAGCCGATCTCCTCCGGCGACAGGCCGGCATCGGCCAGGGCCAGGCTCATGGCCCGCGCTGCGCCGTCACCACCCGGTTGTGGAGCAACGATGTGGTAAGCGTCCTCGGTAAAGCCGTAGCCGACGACCTCGGCCTGGATGGGCGCACCCCGGCGCAGGGCGTGCTCCAGGCTCTCCAGGACCACGATGGCCGCCCCTTCGCCCATCACTGTGCCATCCCGGCCGGCGTCGAAAGGACGGCAGGCCCTCTCCGGCTCATCGTTGCGAGTCGAAAGGGCTCCCAGACGGCTGAAACCAACCACGGCCAGGGGCGTCATGGCCGACTCTGTGCCCCCGGCGATCATCACATCCACGTCACCGCGCTGCAAGCGTCGGGTGGCCTCGCCGATGGCTACCCCCCCCGTAGCACAGGCCGCCACAGGCGCGCTGGCCGGGCCCTTGATCCCCAGGAGGACAGCGATGTGACAAGAGGCTATGTTGATAATGACCGAGGGCACAAGAATCGGATTGATCCGCCTGGGTCCTCCATCTTGCAACCTCTGGCTCTGCTCCTCAATCACATCTATGCCCCCTATAGCGCTGCCGATCTCCAGGCCGACCCGGGTCAGGTCTTCCCTGGCCAAGTCCAACTCGGCATCCTGCAAAGCCTGCTGTGTGGCGGCCAGAGCAAAATGAGTGAAACGGGCCATCCGTCTGGCCTCACGTTTATCCACGTAATCGGTGGGGTCAAAGCCATCTACGCTGGCGGCGATCTGGGTGGGATACTGGCTGGCGTCAAACTGGGTGATGGGCCCGACCCCCGACCGACCAGCCGTGATCCCCTGCCAGAAATCAGCCACGTTAAGGCCCACAGGGGTTATGGCTCCCATGCCTGTGATCACTACTCTGTGGTCTTTCCCCCCGGAGCTCACCATCGAATCATCCTCCTTTCTTCACGTCTTGTCCGTGACTGGTCCCATAAGAACATCAGCGATAGCCACCTGTACGAAAGTGGTAAAAGACATGCAATAGTTTACCACATATCCCCCCTGTTGACAAAACCAGCTATACGTTGTAAAATTGGACATTAGAAATCAGGGATGACTCCTTGGTTCCAAAGTCGTATCGTCAACAGGAGGCCAGATATCTGACGATGAAGCTAACACCTAGACAACGAACCTTCTTAGATAAACTGTTTGATCTGTACCGTGAGCACCGGGGACCGGTGCACTACTCCCTCGTGGCCGAAAAGTTGGGCGTCAATAAATTCTCGGCCTACGACATGCTGAAGCTCCTGGAAAGGAAGGGCATGGCCCATTCAGACTATGTCCTGGCGGCAGGGCACGCTGGACCAGGTCGGTCTATGATTGTCTTTTACCCGACCAAACAGGCGGCCAATCTGCTGTCTCAATTGACAGGCGACCTAAGTATCAATGAAGAATGGCGACAGGCCAAAGACCGGATACTGCAGAGATTACAGGAGACCAAGAGTGCCCACTACCGGGAGTTGCTGAACGAGCTCCTGGCCAGGATACCCGAACACAAATCCCCTCTGATTTACTGCACAGAGATGATCACCGCTCTCCTCTTGAACTTGAACCGGGCGAAGGAAAAAGCCAGTGGCATGAACCCTTTCAAGGCGCTGTCATCTTTGGGTTCGACCGGAGAGGCCGGGTTGGGGACCCTGGCCGGCCTCAGCCTGGGCTCCACTCTTGCAGAGAAGACCGACCCGTCTTTGAGAGACAAGCTGCTTTCATACACAAAACGCTACCACGCCTGTCTGCTCAACCTGAGCGAGGAGGCCAAGACCAGCCTGTCTGAGTTCCTCCAGGAGGCGCTGGTCGTCTTCGAGCGAAGCACTTGACTTCTCCCAGACCTGACAGGTTTGGATTTCACAACCTGTCAGGTCTGATTTTTTTTGGCCTATTATTTGGTTTTTTGGGAAATCCAAACTACAAAGGGAGGAACAGCCATGATAAAAATCGTGACCGACTCGAGCGCCTATCTGCCCGCTGACCTGGTTCAGCAGCACGACATCCATGTCATACCCCTCAAGGTCCTCTTCGGTGAACAAGCATATCAAGATGAGATAGACCTCAGCCACCAGGAATTCTACCGCATGCTGGCCGAGGCCGAGGCGCTACCCACCACCTCACAGCCCTCGGCGGGAGAGTTCCTCGACCTTTATTCCGAGTTGAGCAAAGACGGCCACGAAATCATCTCTATCCACATCGCCAGCAAACTGAGCGGCACCATCATTTCAGCCCAGGCGGCCAAAGAGATGCTGCCCGAAGCCAGGATCACCATCATTGATTCCGCCTCGACGGCCATGGGCCTGGGCCTGATGGTTCTGACGGCTGCCAGGGCCGCAGCAGAAGGCAAAACGACCGCTGAAATCGTGTCCATCGTTGAGAAGATGATCCCGGCAATGAACGTGGTCTTTGTCGTGGACACGCTGGAATATCTGCAGAAGGGCGGGCGCATCGGCGGGGCAGCCGCCCTGGTAGGTACCCTGCTGAAGGTCAAGCCCATCCTCTGCCTGAAGGATGGCCGCGTCGAGCCGCTGGATAAGGTGCGGAGCAAACGCAAAGCTCTGGCCCGGCTCCTGGAAGTCGTCGAAGAGCGGGTGGGAGCGGGCACGCCCTTGCGCGTAGCTGTGCTGCACGCCCAGGTACCCGACGAAGCGAGAGAACTGGAGCAAGAGGTGCGCACTCGTTTCAACTGCACCGAGTGCTATTTCGCCGAGCTGGGGCCCGTGCTGGGCACCCATACCGGCCCCGGCGTTGTGGGACTGGTCGCCTGCGCAGACAGTGGAGCGCTCTGAAAATCAAGCGCCGTCGGGCTGGGGCTGGTTTTGGCCGGCTATGCTCTTCATCGTACCCCGAAGTTGACGGATATGGGAAGCAGGACGCATCCTGATGAAGACAATGGGGTTATATATTTTGACAACGTCGGATTTCCCCCCAGGGTCACGTAACCGTCTCAACATGGGTAGGAGGCCAATCGTATTGGCCGTTTTGCCCCAGGGCAGTATAGACAGCACAACAGTTGCAAAGGCAAGACTAGCATCCTGAGTAGGCCGGAACGCAGTGGAGGCCGTATCGAAGGGTGCGGGTTGTGACAACAAGCCAGGGTCTAGGATAAGCTGCACCCTTCGATACGCTGCTTCACTGTGTTTCGCAGCTACTCAGGATGCTCTGGTGACTCCGCAAAAGCAGGAAGTTGTTCTTTGACAGGTCCTTAGCATTGTCGAGTTATCTACCAGGCAGAAATAAATGGAGATACTGGTCATTGTTCTGGGCTATCTGTTGGGTGCCATGCCCTTCGCCTACCTGATCACCCGATGGGCCAAAGGGCTGGACATCCGCAGCCTGGGTACCGGAAACCCTGGCACGGCCAACGTCTTCCGCACTGTGGGGCTGGGGCCCGCCATAGCTGTAGCCCCGCTGGACATCGGCAAAGGGGCAGCGCCGGTGCTTCTGGCGCGAGCGGCCAGCCTGAGCGAGGGATGGGCTCTGGCGGCTGGCGTGGCCGCTGTGCTCGGCCACTGCTATTCGCCCTACTTGCGCTTCCGGGGCGGCGGGGGGATGTCGGCCAGCATCGGCACGCTGCTGGCCCTCATGCCCCTGGAGACGGCTGTGATGCTCCCCCTGCTGGGCCTGGTCTATATTGTCCTCACCGGGAGCTCCACCACCGGGACAGTGGTCGGCTTCAGCACGCTCATCGGCCTGGCCTGGTGGCGAGGTCAGCCAACGGTGCACATCCTGGCCCCGCTGGTCTTGATGTTGCTCATGGGGCTACGGTTCCTGCCGCACACCATCCGCACCTGGCAAGCCGCACCGAACAAGAGTAAGCTCATCTACCGCAGCCTGATCCACAAACGAAGAACAAGGGAGCGTCATCATGAGCAAAGTCGCCGTGATCACTGACAGCGTGGCCAACCTGCCGCCCGAGTTGGTGGAGCGATACGCTATCACCGTCATCCCTCTGCTGGTGGCCTTCGGCCACCAGGTCTTCCGCGATGGGGTGGACATAACGGCGGCCCAGTTCTATCGCCGGCTGCGGGAGGACGAACACCTGCCCACCACGTCCACCCCTTCCATGGGTGATTTCCTGAGCCTCTTCCACCGCCTGGCCGGGGAAGCGGAAGCCATCGCCTGCATCCACCTGGCCCGCGAATTGAGTGGCACTCTGGCCATCGCCGAAGAGGTGGGGCAGAGTTTCAAGCAAGTTCCTGTGCGCATCGTGGACAGCCGCAGCGCGGCCATGGCCCACGGCTTCGTGGTTCTGGAAGCAGCCAGGGTGGCGGCCGAAGGGGGCGACCTGGCGGCCGTGGTGGCCCGGGCCACAGAGATGATCCCCCGGGTGAACCTGGTTGTCAGCCTGGACACTCTGGAGTATCTTTATCGAGGGGGACGGATCGGGCGGGCGGCCCGGCTGATGGGCTCGGCACTGCAGTTCAAGCCGATCCTCTCTGTAGAGAATGGGATGGTGGATGCCCTGGAGCGGCCCCGGACCCGGGCCAAAGCGGTCCGACGCATTGTGGAGATCATGGCCACGCGTGTGAGGGAGCGACCGGTCCACGCTGCGGTGGTCCACGCTGATGCGCTCGACGAAGCGGAACGGTTGCGCCAGGAGGTAGCCTCTCTCTTCAACTGTCGAGAGCTGTACATCACCGACATCACACCGGTCATGGGCACCCACGGCGGTCCCGGCGTGTTGGGAATGGCATGGTGGAGCGAGGAAGATGAGGAATATGGCCAATGAGAAGCAGCACGCATCTTGTTGGAGATAATGGGGTTATATGTTAAAAGGCCAGTACGATTTAGATAAGCAGTTGGAGTAGAGCCTTCAGGCGGGAAAATCCGGCTGAAGCCTCAACTCCAAAAAGAAGACACTGGCCAAGATTCGGTAGCGAACGTGAAAACCTTTGTTTAACAAGGAGGCATTCATCATGCAGCGTGCAGTCATCACCGGCCTGGGGGCCATAACCCCCATTGGCCTCACGGTGGAAGAGTTCTGGTCCAACCTGACGGCGGGCGTCTCCGGAGCGGGGCCCCTCACCACCTTTGACACCACCGGTTTCATTGTGCGCATCGCCTGTGAGGTCAAGGACTTTGATCCCAAGACCTACATAGATTTCAAGTTGGTCAAACGCACTTGCAGGGCCACCCAGTTTGCCATAGCCGCCTCACAGATGGCCCTGGCCGACGCCGGCCTGACGATTGATGGAAACAACGAGACCACAGTGGGCGTGGTGATGAACACCGGCGGCGGGGGCATCGGCGAAATGGAGGAGGGAACCAAGACGCTGCTGGCCAAGGGACCGCGCAGCATCAGCCCCTTCTTCCTCCCCAGCGTCATGCCCAACGCCGTCTCCTGCCTGGTCTCTATGGTCACCGGGGCCAAAGGTCCAACCATCACCTCCACAATAGCTTGCGCCAGCGGCAACTATGCCTTCCTGGAGGCCCTGCGCCTGCTGCGCCTGGGGGAGGCCGAGGCGGTCATCGCTGGAGGGGCTGATTCATGTGCTGTCCCTCTAACCCTTGCTGCCCTGAGCCGTATGGGCCCCCTCTCCACTCAGAACGACGACCCTCAGCACGCCTGCCGTCCTTTTGATAAAAACCGCGATGGCTTCGTCTACGGCGAGGGAGCGGCGGTCATGGTGGTGGAGACGGAGGAACATGCCCGGCAGCGGGGAGCGCACATCTACGCCGAGGTAGCCGGTGGGGCCATCACCGGCGACGCCTATCACATCACTGCCCCTGACCCCAGTGGCGATGGGGCAGCGCGGGCCATGAGGCTGGCCCTGCAAGACGCCAGGATGACCCCCGAGGAGATGGATTGCATCTTTGCCCACGGCACGGGAACCCCCTTGAACGATGCCGTGGAGACCAGGGCGATCAAGGAAGTCTTCGGCGATCACGCCTACCGGTTGGCCGTCAGCGCCACCAAATCCATGGTCGGCCATACCCTGGGAGGAGCCGGCGCTATCTCTGCCCTGGCGGCGGTGCTGGCCATCCGCGACGGGCTGATCCCGCCCACCATCAACTACGAGACGCCGGACCCAGAGTGCGACCTGGATTACGTGCCCAACGTGGCCCGCCAGCAGGAGATCAACGCGACCATGATCAACGGTTTCGGCTTCGGAGGACAGAACGTGGCCGTGATCATCCGTAGATACGGCAGGTAGGCAGTCATAGCTCGATGCTTAGCACAACTGCCAATGCCCTGCTGATTTCCCGCATCACTGTGTCAGAAAGTCTCCCCAGTCGCCCGACAAACCTTCTTGTGCCACTGAGCGCACCTGAAAAGCGTCTGCTGCTGAAAGCTTATCCAGACTATTCTCTGCATCGGGTTCCAACTGAACCAGCCACGGTGCTACAGCATAGCGCTCTTTCCATTCGGTAACAGGGACGATCACCTTCAACGGCAAAATTCCGACGGCATCATCGTTCACGATGACCGCCGGGCGGGTTTTCTTGATCTCGGCGCCAGCCGTTGGGTCCAAGTTGATGAGCCAGACCTCACCCCGACGCATAGAAATCCTCGCTGTCGAGAGTCGTGAAGATGGTCAGCTCACCACCCGCTGCATAATCTGGTAGCAGAGCCTCAGCCGCTGCGGCCAATTGCCGTTTTCTCTCTATCCGGGGCAGCGGCTGTTCCATTTGTTGAAGGTCTTCACGAATCAGATGCAAGGCGGCTTCGATGATTGTCAGACGCTCTGTGGTCGTAAGCCTCTTGAGTTCTTCCAGAATTTCTATCTGCGTCACATTTCCTCCTTAATCTTGCCAGGCGGGTTGCCACTTTTGTCTTGGATTCGGCACGCCGTGTAATGCAAAGTCGTCTCCAGGAGCGATTTCAGCATTCGCTGAGACTACCTCCATTACGGTGGTGAGAACCGAAAGTGGATTACGTCGCCATCCTGCACCACGTATTGCCGTCCCTCCAAACGGAGCAACCCTTTCTCCCTGGCAGCGGACAGGGAGCCGGCGGCCATCAAGGCCTCGTAGGAAACCACCTCGGCCCGGATGAACCCTCGCTGCATGTCGGTGTGCACTTTGCCGGCCGCTTCCAAAGCCGGACTCCCCTGTCGCAGCGTCCAGGCTCGGACCTCTCTGCCGCCGGTGGCGGTGAAGAAAGTGATCAGATCGAGCAGACGGTACCCTGCCTTGACCAACGTCTGAAGGCCAGACTCTCTCAATCCGACCTCCGCGCGATAAGCTGCCGCCTCGTCCGGTGGCCATTCAGCCAACTCTGTTTCCAGCAGGGCACAGAGGACCACCATCTCCGTTTTTTCGGCGGCCGCGGTCTCGGCTACCTGAGCGACCAACTCCCCCCCGTCGGGCAAATCCTCTTCCCCCACATTGGCCACGTAGAGCCTCGGCTTGGCCGTGAGTAGATTGAGCTCGCTTAGCCACGGGGCCTCCCGGTCTACCTCGTCGTAGCGATCGGCTCTCGCTCCATCGTCCAAGTGCTGGCGCAGCCCTGTAAGCGACGTCAACTGAGCCTCATAGTCCCTGGGGCGTGCCTTGGCCATGGATTTCACCTTCTCTATACGCCGCTCGACGGTGGCCAGGTCAGCCAGGATCAGCTCCAAATCAATGGTCTCGATATCGGCTCGGGGGTCCAACTCAGTCGAGACGTGAGCCACGTCTGGATCGCGAAAGCAACGCACCACCACGGCAATGGCATCCACGTTGCGGATGTGTCCCAGGAATTGATTGCCCAGACCCTCGCCACGGCTGGCTCCCTTCACCAGGCCGGCGATGTCTACGAATTGGATGGCGGTGGGCACCACGCGCTCCGGACCGACCAGGGCGGCGATGTCCGTTAGCCGCTGGTCATCCACCTCAGCTACTCCCACGTTGGGGTCAATGGTGGTGAAAGGATAGCTGGCCACAGCCGCTCCTGCTTTGGTGAGGGCGTTGAAGACGGTCGATTTGCCCACGTTGGGCAAGCCAACGATACCGATTTGCAGGCTCATTCGTCACGACCCCCATTGTTGCTTGTCCTGAGCCCTTCGACTTTGCTCAGCATAAACTGTGTCGAGGGGCGGACAGGCGTTCAGGTTGTTCTGTGGGCAGAGCCAGATGGAAAGTGCTCCCCACCCCCAGTTTGCTTTCCACCCAGGCTTTGCCGTTATGCTTCTCGGCGATGGATTTGACAATGGCCAGACCCAGCCCTGTCCCTTTGATCCTGATGGTATCGCGCCGCTTTATCCGGTAGAATTTCTCGAAGAGGCGTATTTGGTCAGCCGGAGCGATGCCAATACCCGTATCACTGACGCTCACCACCAGGTAGCTATCCCTTTCTCTGACCCTCACGGTGACCGAACCTTCTGTTGTATACTTGATCGCATTGTCCACCAGGTTGGCCACAGCCCGTTTGATGAGGGCCTCATCGCCGACAATCGGCGGCAGAGTGCGGGGTATTTCCAATTGGAGCTCCAGGTTCTTGGCTTCGGCTCGCCCGCTCAGCTCAGCCACAACCATCCTTACCAAACTGCCCATTTCACAAGGGGCCATTTTGATCCCCACGCCAGCTTCGATCCGTCCAATGCTCAAAAGGTCATTAATGAGCTCTGACATCTGATCAATGCCTTTCAAGATCTTGGCCACGAACTCTTGCTGTTTATCGCTGAGATCTCCAGCCGCAGGGATCATGGTTACATAGCCGCGCATAAAAGTCAGAGGGGAGCGCAGGTCATGGGAGACCGTGGACACGAACTCGTCTTTCATGGCGTCCAGTTCTTTCAGGGCGGTGATGTCGCGCATAACTGCCACACGGCCGATAGTCCGCCCGTCGCCGTCGGCTATAGTTGTAGCACTGGCGTAAAGGATCCGTCCATCAGGCAGAGGAATCTCGTCTACAATAGCCTCTTGATCCCCTGCTGGCCGGGTGAAGAGCTGTCCCAGAGGCTCATTGGCGATGGCCTGAGCCAGGGGTTGCATCCCTACCTCAGCGGCCTTGATGCCGAAAGCGTGCTCCGCAGCGGGATTGGCCAGCATCAGGTGACCCCGGCTGTCCGTTACAAGGATGGCATCGGTGGTGCTGTCCAGGATAGCCTTCAACCGCCCCCTTTCGCGTTCAATGGCCTCAAAACTGTCTTTCAGCCTGACTCGCATCTGCTCAAAGGCAGCGCCCAGCTGGCCCACCTCGTCCTCACCACCTACGTTCACCTGGGCTGCCAGGTCCCCCCTGGCGATCTGGCCGGATGCCTCAGCCAGCACCTGGAGAGGCCGCGTCAAATGAGAGATGATCAACAAGATCAGAGCCGTGACTGCCAAGGTCATCAAGGCCAGGAGAATCAGGAGAGGGACCGATATCTTTACCGCCAGGTCCATGACCACCTCATAGGGGACCATAATGACCACCGACCAGGGCTGACCGAGCACGTGCATGTGATAGATTAACCGGGTCTTTCCATTTTCATCGGTCTGTTGATAGGCCTCTCCGGGGAGAGAGTCAGAAGAGGGCAACCTGGAACCCTCTGCCGTCCACGACGAGAGGAGGAGGCTCCGATCGGGGTGAGCGACGATGTAGCCCCGCTCATCAACCACGAAACCAAAGCCCTCTCCTGTAGCTGGCTGCAAACCGGCCAGGATACCACGCATCGTAGGATTGCTCTCTCCCATGTCAGCCCGGCCCACCAGAATGCCGCCAGGCTCCCCCATGGCCTCACCCTCCAGGCGTTCAAGGAAAGAGATGACCAGATCACCCGTAGGCAGACGGTAGGCCGGGGTCCTCTGCGACGCCGCTTCCCCTCCGATAATCTTGAAGATACTGGCCACCTCTTCACTGGAGAGAGCGAGCCCTTCTGGAGGTGACTCGGGATAGACGTTGAGCAGAGCCAGGTTGTTGTCCAGCAGGAAAAGTTGGCGGAAAAAGGCGCTGGAGCGGCCATCTTCGTCCAACCTGTCCTGCCGGACCTGGTAGCTCTCACTTTGCAGGTCTTGATTACGGGCAAGCCCCTGCAATGTCCCCTGACCGGAGAGGAGAAAGATGGGAATACGCTCCTCGGCCATGTTCTGAGCATCTCTGGCCATCTGGGCTATGGTCTGCCCGGTGGCCACCTGGATGGCTTTCACGTTGACGACATAGAAAAGGGCCAAGATAAAGGCCAGGATCAAAGGGACGACGAAAAAGAGGAGACGGCGGTTGAGACTATAGCCATAAGGGGGAGTTCGCTGGGCCTCAATGACTGGCTTCAACCTGGGAAAAGGCAACAGCAATGCCTGCACGACAAGGCCAGCGATCAGGCCCTCTATCAGTATGAAGGGCAGATAGCCTGTGGCAGCAGCAAAAGAGTTGATGTAGACATAAAGGGATGGCCCTGCAGCATAAACGTAGAAGGACCAGAAGAAGATAGTCCAGGCCAGCAGCGCGGCCAGAAGACTGGCCACGATAGGCTGGCGAAGGATAGAGAAAAGGCGTCCCGCATAGTCCTGCCGTATCAGAAAGCCAACCAGAAGACCAAAGACGGCCATCTCAAAAGGCCGCAGAATGAGATGGCTTTCGAACAGCCCTCTGACCATGCCGCCGATAAAAGCGACGAGGGTAGCCGGCCCTGCACCCAACAGACTGGCTGCTAACAGGGTGGGTAGACCAGCCAGGAGGGGCAAATCGGGTCTGGCAGGCACCCAGACAGCGTCCTCACTTGTGGGGTGAAACTTGCAGGCGTTGCCCAGCAAAGCTGCTGCCAGAACCAGCCCAAGAAGTAGAAAGACACCCCTGCATCCCAGGCGACGGAAATCATGCCGCCAACGGTAAAGGACAAAGGACAAAATGAGGAGGTGCAGGCTCAAAAAGAGATACCCCTCGGTACGGACGGGTGGAATGAAGTACGGATCTGCCCAAGGGCCCATCCAGTAGAACGGCATAGCTATCCCCTCTGACTTGTTGATCCAGGTCCTACACACGTCATTATATCACCAAACGCGCCCTATCGCAACCGTGACTTTGCCCAGGACACGGCACCCTCTGAACTTGTCAATATAGCGAAAGTAGATTATAATACAGGCTGCCAGAGCCTGTGCCCATGAGCAACGCAAGGGCACAGGCCAGGCCGGGGCGTAGCGCAGACCGGTTAGCGCGCACGGTTCGGGTCCGTGAGGTCGGAGGTTCAAATCCTCTCGCCCCGACTACCCAGGCCGCAGTTCGCCGAGCACGCGGCCACTGTCCCTACCGGAGACCGCACGGCTACCAAAATCCCCAAGCCATGCAGTCTCCGGCTCCCCCTCCTCCGGGCGAAAAAAAGCCAATTGCCAATTATCCGTACTGCACCACTAAGATTATGCGTACTGAAGCGAACCGCAGATTGCACGGATTGTTGACCGGCTTTTTGGAAACCGGAGGCCACAAATGCAAAGCCAAATCACATTCTCACAAGCTCTCGAAGGCTATTTACTCTACGCTGATGCCCGTCGCCTGTCGCTGCACACCATCGCTGATTACACGAACACCTTCCGCAAGTTTCAAGCCTTCCTGGGCGACGATCCCCCCATCGCCTCGATCACCGCTGACCACGTCCGTGCCTTTTTCGTATGCCTCGACCACCTCAGCAAGAAAACCACCCTGAATTATCACACCGGTCTGAGCGCGCTCTGGACCTGGGCTGTCGAGGAGGGCTTGGTCGAACAGCACATCATCAAACACGTAGCTCGCCCCGATCCTGAGAAGCCTGCTATCAAACCCTACACCCGAGGCGATGTCCAAGCCATGCTTGCCGTCTGCGACCATTCCCAGCCTTACACCCGCCCCGGCAAACGCAAAAGTCACCACAGTCGCCCCACCGCCCAGCGTGACAAAGCCATCATCCTTACCCTGGTCGATACTGGTGTTCGTGCCAGCGAACTCTGTTCGATCACCATCGCCGATGTGGACAAGCGCAACAAACGCATCTTTATTTGGGGCAAGGGAGCTAAAGAACGTATCGTCTACATAGACGCGTCCACCGCCCGCGCCATCTGGCGCTACCTGACCATCCGTCCCGACGCCCGCCCTGACGACCCACTATTCGTCACCCGGGAAGGCCGTCCCCTCAATCGTAACTCAGTTCGTCTTCTTATCGGTCGCCTGGGCCGGCGCGCTGGCATCCCTAACGCCAACGTCCACCACTTCCGCCACACTTTCGCCATCAATTTCCTGAGAAATGGAGGCAACGCCTACACCCTGCAACGCCTCTTGGGCCATAGCACAATGGAAATGGTCAAAACCTACCTGGCCCTGGCCGCCCAAGATGACAGCGACAACCACCGCTACGCCTCACCCGTCGCCAACTGGCGACTCTGAACCAAAAGACCGTTCTCAAGAGAGGGATTCTCGCCACAGAGCAGAATCTCCACCTAAACATCCATCATCTTCGGATTGCTGACAGACCGGACGGCATTATCCCCTCAGCGACTACTCTGACGCCAAAGCCCCCTACACTCAGGGGGCTTTTTGGTATGAATAAGCTCTTCAAGTCTTCACAAGTTCACTCTGGTGCTCGGAACCCCGGATGCACCGGAAGCGGCTCGAACAAATTGAAGGTTGCAATCCTCTACCTATCTGGGCCAACTGGCGATTTCCTTTACTTGCCCCGGCGGCACACTTGCTGAACAGGTAGTGGGCTTCCTCGTACGACGTTGGCCGTGGGGCTCATGCCAGCGGACGTACACGCACTTTGTCCACCTCTAGAACAACAAACGCACCAGGCAGTCGCTCAGG
>JBGVTF010000278.1:0-2791 GCA_041862415.1 Anaerolineae bacterium
GCAAGGCAGCGACGATGACCGAGATCGCGGATTGGATGTGGAAGGTCCCCACGTCTATTGTTGCAACTTGCTGCAAATCTGGTATAATAAGCATGGTGGAGGGAGGCACGTGTACAAACAGATTCTAGTTCCCCTGGAAGAGGGCAAGTACTCCCGGAGGAGTCTGGATCACGCTCGAGAGTTGGCGGCTCAGTTGGGGGCAGCCCTGGTGCTCCTGCGGGTTATCACTGTGCTTCCGGCGGGACATGAGTTCGATCGTCGCCTCCAGATCGAAGTGGGATCGAGGGGCGCTAGGGCCATAGCGACGGCCGAGACAGAGTTGAGTCAGTTGGAACAGGATTTGCGGGCTCAGGGCGTGGAGGCAAGTACGGCGATCGTGATCAGTGAGGAGCCCGTCGCCCAGGTCATTGTAAGCTATGCTGAAGCCAACCAATGTGACCTCATCGTCATGCCCACCCAGGCACGTTCGGCCATTGGCCGCTGGCTCTTTGGCAGTGTGAGCGAAAAAGTGCGCCGCCGGTCGCCGGTGCCTGTTCTGTTTGTACCCGAGACCTAGTAGACGCGGGGTTCCTGGTAGACGGCAAAAGGGTGGTAGGGTCGTTGGGTTTGTCGGAAGATGGTACATTTGTGCTGGCGGGGGGATGGCTGTAATGCATAGCAAAGGAGGTAGAGATCCATGAAGGCTCTGAGCAAAGAGCAGGTCCTTGAGGCTTTGAATCACGACCTCATGGCCGAATTGAGCGCGGTGGAGATGTACGGGGCCCACGCTGGAGCCATCGCTGAGGATGCCATCGTCCAGGGGGTACGTGCCATCCTCAGTGTCGAGGAGGGCCATGCCCAGGAGTTGACGAAGCGGATCCAAGAGCTGGGGGGCGAGCCGGCTCAGCCCGGCGGAGCGGCCACGGTCGCTGGCCGGGCAGTGGGCGCAGCCAGCGGTCAGGCCAGCACAGTCGAGATGCTCAAGCTGGAACTGGGGGAGGAGCAGCAGGCCATCAAGGATTACAGCGCCCAGATTGCCGAAATCGTGTACGACGACGAGACTGCCACCCTGTTGGAGGAGCACCTCTATGATGAGATAGAACACGCTCGCTGGCTGAAGGTCCAGATCCGTGCGCTGGAGAAGCGCGGCTGAGCTGTATTTGGAGATGGGACAACGAGAGAGTGCGCTGTGAGGATAGCTGCAAGGGTGCCAAAGCTGGATCGCCTGCGTGAACTGGCCCGTGCCTTTTGTCAGGTCATTTACGGGATGACCATCTATGAGATGGTGCGTGAACTCAACAAGACCCGGGCCAGGTTGGAGCACCTGTTCATATTGACGGTCTTCGGTGACCTGCTGGGCGTGCCCATATTGCCCCCTTACTATGCCCTGCGGCTCCTGCCTTATATCGTCCCCACCCTGAATACGTGGCGTCGCAGTATGCTGAGAGAAAGAGATTTCACCGATCTATTTGATCACGAGATCGGCTGATCGGTCCGTTGAAGGACTGAATAACATCAGGAGGTGTTTCGATGGCAGAAGAGCAAGAAATGAGCGGACTGAAGAGATTTGGCCTGGGTATGCGCGATTTCCTGTACGGCATGGCCGGCCATGACATGACCCGCTTTGCCCTCAAGACCCGGGGCAGCATGGAGCATCTCTTCATTCTCATAACTATGGGTGACCTGTTGGGCGTGCCCATCCTGCCGCCCTATTACTCCCTGCGGCTCCTGCCCTACGTGGTGCCCCAGATTTCCACCTGGAAGCGCCGCATGTTGAGGGAGCGTGACCTGACAGACGCCTTGGCCTAAAGGTCGTACACAGGTAGACAAGCAAACAGCTTGTGTACCTGTCTATCATCCACAAGGAGGTGATTACCATTTCACTAGCAAGGATTTTCGAGGAATATCCCGACCGCCGCTACATCATGTTTGGCGGCAAGGGGGGATTGGGCAAGACCACTTTTTCGGCCGCCACAGCTTACTGGCTGGCCAGGCAGGGCTATAAGGTATTGGTTTTCTCCGTGGACCCCCAGGCTTCTCTGACCGACATCTTTCAGCAAGACATTTTCGGCAAGGGGGCGGTGGAGATCAGACCCAACCTTTACGCTCAGGAGATTGATGCCGACCGGCGGATCAAAGAGTACCAGGAAGAAATCCGGCAGAAGATCTTTGACATGTACGGTCTGGACGAGATCCCCGAGGAGATCGAAAACTATATTCAGGCAGCGGCGGCCGAGCCTGCTATGGAGGAAAGCGCCATCTTTGACAGGGTAGTGGACATCGTGGTCGGAGCCGAGTACGATTACTACATCTACGACCTGGTGCCTTTAGGCCACGCCCTTTACTATCTGAGCATGGCCAGTGTCTACGACGAGTGGATAGACAAGATCACCAGGTTGCGCGAGGAGATGGAAGAGTATCGGCAGGTGGCGGCCGTGATCCAACGCGATAAGGAGTTCGAAGAGGACCTGATCCTTGGGGAACTACAGGACATCAAGTATCGCAT
Organism: Anaerolineae bacterium; assembly: GCA_041862415.1. Lineage (GTDB taxonomy): Bacteria > Chloroflexota > Anaerolineae > E26-bin7 > E26-bin7 > E26-bin7. The sequence continues at coordinate 2,486 of JBGVTF010000278.1, forward strand.
TAATACTTCGTCGAGCATTCTGACCGATAGGCAGAAAACCGCCTTTTTCTTCGTCATCATCCCCGAAGAAATGGCCATTCTCGATACCCAGAAGGCGGCGGGACTCTTCGCCAAATTCCAGGTGCCCCTTTCGGGCTACGTGGTCAACCGGGTTATCCCTCCCGAGTTGGCGTCACAGAACATTCCCGAATACCTGCGGCATCGCCTGGACATGCAGGATGGTTATCTTAAGAGGATAGACGAGCTGTTTAGCGACCAGGTGCTGGCTCGTATCCCTGAGTTCGAGCGAGATATAACCGGCCTGGA
>JBGVTF010000279.1:0-4824 GCA_041862415.1 Anaerolineae bacterium
ATGGATGATCTGATCACCTATCTTGAAAGCACCCTGGTCGGTCAGGAGGTGGAACTGAGTATCATCCGTGATGGGGATGAAAAGCACCTCACGATCAAATTGGATGAGCGACCAGACTTTTGAGGAAGGGATGGACATGGCTCAAAATCCGGGTCGAGACGAGCCTTGCTACGTCATCAGCGTGGCAGCCAAACTGGTTGAGTTGCATCCACAAACCCTGCGACGTTACGAGGAAATCGGCCTGATCAAACCAGTTCGCGCTTCAGGGCGGCGGCTCTATTCGCCCCGTGACCTCGAACGCCTGCGCAAGATAAATCGCCTGGTCAATGACCTGGGCGTCAATCTGGCTGGCGTGGAGGTTATCCTGAATATGAGCGAGCGTATGGAATATTTGCAAAGAGAGATGGATAGAATGGAGGCCGAGTTCGAGGCCGAGATCCAGCGTTTACGACGAGAGTTGGAGCAAATTTAAGTTGAGGGATATCCTTAACCGCGGATAAGGAAGCACTCACTACACCCCTTGCAGCGACATATCATCTTTTAGGAGGTAGACATGATCAGCGAGAAGGAACTTCAGGAGCTAGTTGATTTCCGTGCTGAGGAGGGCTCTGTTCTCAGCCTGTACCTGAACGTAGACCCGACGCAACACACCAAAGATGAGTACAGATTGACTTTGAAGAGCATGCTCAAAGGGGTAGCCAATGAGGCCTCAGCGAAGGACCTAGCTGAGGCGGAGAAATACTTCGACTTTCAATACGACTGGCAAGGGAAAGGAGTGGTCATCTTCTCTTGCCTGGAAGAAGACTTCTGGCGGGCCTATCCGCTGGCTGTTCCGGTAGAGAACCACGTCTTTGTGGCCGACAGCCCTTACATCAAGCCCCTCACTGACGTCCTCGACGAGTACGGACGTTACGGCGTGATTCTGGTTGACCGCGAGGGGGCGCGGTTGTTCCTGTTCCATCAGGGAGAGTTGGAAGACACGGCTGGCACGCTGGGTGAGGAGGTCAAGCGGACCAAGCGCGGCGGCGGTTCGGCGGCAGGGCGTCTAGGTGGGCTGACCGCTCGCGTAAGCCGGCATGAAGAGGAGATAGCTCAGCGCAATCTGAGGGAGGCGGCCGAGCTGGCAGCCAGGTTCTGTGAAGGGGGAAGGTGCAGCCGCGTCGTCCTGGGAGGCACCGACGAGACCTTGACCCAATTTCAAGGGATGTTGCCCAAGGAGCTGCAGGAGCAGGTGGTGGGCAGTATCCCCCTGGATATGGCGGCCTCCGAGACGGAGGTGCTGGATCGTTCCCTGGAGGTGATCCAAGAGGTAGAAAGAAGGCGAGAAGGGGAGTTGGTGGAGCAACTGATCACTGCTGCTACCTCCAAGGGAGGGCACGGAGCTCTCGGCCTGGATGACACCCTGGCCGCTGTACAGGAGGGGCGGGCGCATATTTTGGTGGTGGCTGAGGGGTACGCAGCCACGGGCTACGGCTGCCAGAACTGCGGTTATGTTGCAGCCCACAAGTTGAAAGAGTGCCCCTTCTGCGGCGGGAAGATAGCCCACATTGAGGATGCCGTGAATACCATTGTTCGCAAAGCCATCGAGTCGGGTATGGAGGTGGAAGTGGTCAAGGGCAGTGTGGCTCTGGAGGAGGCGGGCAGTGTTGGGGCTATCTTGAGATATTAGAGGTCTCACTTAAGGCCGGGGTGTTCTCTGAGACGCCCTCACGCTCTGGCGCCGACTGCCCAGTAAGTGAAGAACCCTCTACCTCGCATTGGGTAGAGGGTTTTGCTTTAGGCGGAGGATGTTGCCCTCGTCCACACTGAAACTGATGGGCGATGGTACGCTCATTCCTGGAAGGCCTCTACCAGATACTTATCATGCTTCGCAGAAATGTCCGACGCTCCTGAGTGGAATCGGCCTGCAGCAGCGATAGCCCGTCTCCGTTCCTCAGCGTCAATTTCCTCCGATGATTCGGTATTGAAGCTCGCCAAGGTTGGGTGAAAGGAGTGGCGATCATTTTTTGAGGTGGATTCTGGTTTCATGGCTTTGCCTGATCTGGTTTTACATGATAAAAGTACACAAAGCTCAAAAAATGGTCAACGTGCCCCATGGACTTGAAACCATATCTGGTGCGCAAGTCGTATAAGATCTCGGTGAACCTTTGATAGTCTTTGGCATCAAAAGATTGTGGTTCAGGAAACCGCCCAATCGCCAAGTGCCGCAGACTACTTAATGAATTGTTGTTGAGCACCGGGCACTGGTCGGGATAATACGAATTCATCACCTCAGTCAGCACATTGACACCCAAACCTGTCACACGTCCAACATAGGGTTTGCCAAGTTCAAATAGTTCAGTCGCCGATGCTTCTGGATACTCACGAACCATCCGAATCATCGCACAAACCTCCAAGAACCCATCGGCCACCCGGTTCTTGTTACGGAAAAGATTCCCTGAGTACCACAGACCCCGCTGCCCTCGCTTGCCGACGAGTTGCTCATAGATCTCCAAGAATTCGGCTCTCGTCTTTGCTGTCATCAGACGATCTAGTACTGCTGGAATGTGGTCGTACTTGCGCATTCGATGCTTGTAATCTTCCTGTTCCTTCTCGCAGGAGAGATATTCCTTTAAGTATCGTTTCAATTCGTCTTCGCGGATCGAAGGCAAGGCCTTAATCTCTTTGTCCGCTTCTCGCTTTGCCTTCTTCATGTGATGATGGAAGCGTGTCCATTTGTTTTCATATCGTGCAATGTCCAAAACAGTAGCCTGGTGTATATCCTTATCCGAGCGATAAGAGACAAAGATCGTTTCTAACTGTTTGGCAGTGGCCGAATCGAGTGCCATGGAGGAGATGCAACACACCTCGCGATTGTCACGCAGTCCGCCAGATGTGAGATTGGCCGAACCAACGACTGCAACAATCTCACTATCGCTTTCGAACACATACAGTTTCGGGTGGAAAACTGATTTTGAACGTCGTCTGCATATCCAAAGGGCGCAGCCAGTTTTGTCGCGAAGCAAAGCTTCGGCTTCCCGCAAGGCAGGTGGATCCGTTCGATAGAAGTCAGTCCCAACAAAAAGTTCGATATGGCAACCTCGGTCAAGGCTATCTTGCAACCAATCCTTTGCTATCGTCCACCCATCCTTCGAGAGAAATGCAACCGCAATGAGAATCCTACGGGCGTTGGAGGCGAGTTCTCCTAGAAGATCTGCTACTGTCTGGCCACTTGCGTTCCACACCAGTTGTGTCATCGACCTAAGTCTCCTCTCGCCCATAATAGCACACAAGCTGCCAGCGGTCAAGGTCAGAATTCCCCAACCTCCCCGTATCTGAACCGCTCGATGGCCAGGAACCCCACGGCGCAGGCGATCATTAGCAGGGTGCTCATGGCCAGGCCCTGGCCATAGTTAAGGGTCCCCCCGGCCGGCTCAGGAAACGGTAGATGGCGAGGGGTATGGTCGGATACTGGGGGTGGGTGATGAGGGCGTGGCCCCGAACTCGCCCACCCCTGGCAAAGATGGATACTCACGCCTCAGGGCAATCCTTCCGCCTCATAGTATGGAGCGAAGTGGTGCACCGGCCCGTGGCCCTGCCCCAGGCGGAGGGCAGCGCCAGCCTGGAGAGCCTGGGTCACGTACTGTTTGGCTGCGGCAACCGCCGTGGGGATGTCTTTGCCCTTGGCCAGCTCGGCAGCGATGGCCGAGGCGAAGGTGCAACCGGTGCCGTGTGTGTTACGGGTCTCTACGCGGGGTGCGCTGAAGACGTGGAACTCCTGGCCGTCGTATAGCACGTCTACGCTCTCTTCCGTTCCCTCCAGGTCGCCCCCCTTCACCACGACGTAGCGCGGCCCCAGTTGGTGGATGGCAATGGCCGCCTGGCGTACATCGTCAAGGGTATGGATTGTGAGCCCGGCCAGCACCTGGGCCTCGTGGCGGTTGGGGGTGAGTACCGTAGCCAGAGGGAGCATCTCGCTGATCAAGGCATCGCGGGCGTCCTCCCGCAGCAGAGGGTCACCGCTGCGGGCTACCATCACCGGGTCTACCACCAGCCGCTTGACCTCGTAAGCCCGCAGCGTTTCGGCGATGGCCCTGATGATGGGGGCGCTGGCGAGCATACCCGTTTTTATCGCATCGGCTCCCAGGTCATCCAGCACGCTGCGAATTTGCTGGGCTACGAACTCGGGCGGCAGTTCATGGACACTCTGCACCCCCAGGGTGTTCTGAGCGGTGATGGCGGTGAGCACGCTCATGCCATAGACGCCCAGGGCGGCAAAGGTTTTGAGGTCGGCCTGGATACCGGCCCCTCCGCCTGAGTCAGAGCCGGCGATGGTCAGGGCTTTGTGCATGGTCAGTTTTCCTCCTGGATACGAAAGTGATCCCACCCCCGGGGTGTGAGGGCGATTTCGCGGCCATCGGGCCAGACGAGGGTCCGGCCAGCCTGGATGGGGACGAACTCACCGATGACACGTGCCGGGGTGCCGGTGGCCTCTGGCAAGGCCTCGACCAGCGATTCAGCTCGCTGTGGCGCTACGGCCAGACAAAGCTCATAATCCTCGCCGCCGAAGAGGGCCCAGTGCAATGGGTCGGCTCCAGCAGCCTGGGCGACAGCCCGGGTTGACTCTTCCACGGGCAGGGTCTGGGCGAAGAGCCGCACGCCGACGTCGCTTTCGTCGCAGATGTGGCCCACGTCGGCAGCCAGGCCATCGCTGAGATCAATGGCAGCCGTCACTCCTCCGAAGGCCCCAGCGAACTGTCCCTCGGCTACGCGGGGCGTGGGGGTAAGATGAGCCTGTAGCACAGCCTCGACCTGGGCCTCCGGCAGGCGGGCGCGGAGGTCGGG
>JBGVTF010000280.1:0-5888 GCA_041862415.1 Anaerolineae bacterium
TCCGATCAAGGAAGGCACGGTGGTCTTTGTGCCAGGGGACGTGGAACATCAGTTCGTCAACGAGGGCGACGATGTCCTGCGTTTCATCTGTCTCATTCCCCACATGTGGCTGGAAGGGATGGCGGAGAAACATCGTTCGGCTTGAGTAATAATTCTGGGGCTTGACAAAAACCGAAAACGGGTGTATAATAAGGTATGCCTAAAAAAATAGATAGGGCATACCTTTTTATTTTCGAGGGGGAGCCGATGACCACTGACAGCATGGAAGAGTATCTCGAGACTATCTGCAAACTCAGCGGTGAGCAAAGCCCTGTGGCCTTGTCGGCTCTGGCTGACCAGATGGAAATCTCATCGGTCTCGGCCAATGAGATGATTAAGAAGCTCGTGGCGCGGGGATTGGTCACCTACGAGCCTTACAAGGGTGTGACGTTAACGGCAGAGGGACAGACGCAGGCCCTGTGCGTGATCCGTCGCCACCGCCTGTGGGAACGGTTTCTGGCCGACGTGTTGGGCATACCCTGGGATCGAGTCCACGAGGAAGCCTGTCAACTGGAGCACGCCACCTCGTCGTTAGTTGAGGAGAAGCTGGCCCAGTTCCTCGATGAGCCGGATACCTGTCCCCACGGGTACCCGGTAGCAGGCGCTGACTGCTGCCATGAAGAGGGCCTCCCCCTGTCGGATCTAGAACCCGGTCAGCGCGCGGTGGTGCTGCGCGTCGCCGAAGACAATGCCGATTTGCTGCGCTACCTGGCCGAGCTGGAGTTGAGACCCCAGGCCGTGATCGAGGTTGAAGAAGTGGCTCCTTTCGACGGGCCGCTGACTGTGAGGATTGGTGAGTATCGCCGGGTGATTGGGCGACAGGTGGCTTCTCAGATTGCCGTCCAAAGGGCCTGAGGACGATTCTGTTCTGCTTGACGTCACTGCAAAGGCCTTGAAAAGCCATAGTTATGGAAAGGACGCACATGAGTCACAACATGACTGCATTGAGCAATCTGGCTCCTGGTGAGGTGGCCGTGGTACATGAGTTGGCCGGAGGGTGGGGGTTTATGAGCCGTTTGGCCACGCTGGGTTTCACGCCTGGAGCCAAGCTCACCATGGTGCAGAACTTTGGCCGCGGCCCGCTGATTGTGAGCATCCGCGACACGCGCATTGCCCTGGGGCGGGGTGAGGCAGCCAAAGTATATGTCACCAAGGAATAAGGAGATATGGTCAAGTGGATAGAGAAGGATCACTGACCGCCGTCAGCCACTGTCAGACGGCGGAGACAGAAGAGGGGCCCGCTCCGTCGCTCAATATCCTGGTCGGGCAAACGACGATTACCGTGGCCCTGGCCGGGCAGCCCAACGTGGGCAAGTCCACCCTTTTCAACTTGTTGACCGGGCTGAACCAGCACGTGGGCAACTGGCCCGGCAAGACCATTGAACAAAAGACGGGCACTTGTCGCCAAAACGGGCTGACCATCCACATCGTGGACCTGCCAGGCACCTACAGCCTGACGGCCAACTCGCCAGAGGAGGTCATCGCCCGCGACTACATCATTAAGGAGCGGCCTGATGTAGTGGTGGCCGTGGTGGATGCAGCTATACTGGAGCGCAGCCTGTATCTGGTGGCCGAACTGTTGCCCCTGCCCGCGCCGGTCATCGTGGGCCTAAATATGATAGACGTGGCCGAGCGGGAGGGGAGACACGTGGAGCCGGAGGTGCTGCAAGCAGTTCTGGGCGTGCCGGTGGTGCCCATGGTAGCCACCAGGGCCCAGGGCGTGCGCGAGATGGCCGAGACCATTGAGAGGCTGGTGCGTGGTGACATCCCTTACCAGCCTCGCTGTCCGGAAATCCGGGACGATCACCAGGCTGTGCTGGACGAGATTCTGACCCTGGTGGAGCCTCACGTACCCGCTCCCTACCCGGCCGACTGGGTAGCCCTCAAGCTGCTGGAGGGCGACGAAGAGATCACGGCCATGATGCGCGGCGTGCTGTCTGAGGCGGTCTGGGAGCAGGTTCACGATATCTTGATGGCGCACGACGACGCGCTGGTGGCCGTGGCCAGCGGGCGCTACGACTGGATCGGCCGCATGATCCGCGCCGCAGTGGTCCGCCCCCGGGTGGGACAGATCAGCCTCACTGAGCGCTTGGACCGCTGGGCCACGCATCCGGTGTGGGGAATGGGACTGCTGGCTAGCATCCTGGCCCTGGTCTTCTGGCTGACGTACGCCATCGGTGCGCCGTTGCAGGGCGCGCTGGACACTTACGTGGTGGGCGCTCTGGCCGACTGGGCGGGGACTTTGCTGGCCAAGGGGCCAGAGTGGGCCAGCAGATTGGTAGTGGAGGGCATCATCGGCGGCGTGGGTACGGTGATCACTTTCCTGCCCATCCTGTTCATCTTCTTTGCCGCCCTGGGTCTTTTGGAGGACATGGGCTACATGGCGCGGGCGGCCTACGTCATGGACCGCTTTATGCACCTGATGGGCCTGCACGGCAAGAGTTTCCTGCCCTTGTTCCTGGGCTTTGGTTGCAACGTGCCCTCGATCGTTGGGGCGCGGGTGATCGAATCTTGGCGGGCGCGACTGCTGACCATCATGCTCGCTCCGTTTGTGCCCTGCACGGGGCGTATGATGGTCATCGCCTTCCTGGCTCCTGTTTTTTTCGGGCGGGCGGCGACGCTGGTCTCGTGGGGTCTGATCGCGCTGAACCTGGTGGTGCTGGCCCTGTCGGGCATGGCCATCAACAGGATTGCCTTCCGCGGCGAGCGAGCGGCCTTTATCATGGAGTTACCCCTGTACCACATCCCTAACTGGCGGACCATCGGCTTGCTGGTGTGGCAGCGCAGCCTGGACTTTCTCAAGAAGGCGGGCACGGTCATCCTGGTGATCTCGGTTATTGTCTGGGCTCTGTCAGCGCTGCCGACAGGCGATGTGGAGACCAGCTACCTGGCCCAATTTGGCCGGCTGCTGGCTCCGCTGGGGGCGCTGATGGGCATGAGTTGGCGGATGATGGTCGCCCTGCTGACCAGCTTTGTTGCCAAGGAGAACTCGGTGGCCACGTTGGGCATCCTGTATGGGGTGGGTGAAGAGGAAGCCACGCTGGCGGCCATCCTGGGCACTGCCCTGACGCCTGCCACTGCCCTGGCTTTTCTGATCGTGCAGATGCTGTTCATCCCCTGCGTGGCCACCGTGGCCGCCATCTGGCAGGAGACCCGTTCCGCCCGCTGGACACTGTTCAACCTGGCCCTCCTGCTGGTGGTGTCCTTTGGGGCAAGCATTGGGGTCTACCAGGGAGCCAGGTTGCTGGGATGGGGGGTATAGGATGCTGGAACGTTTGCTGAGTCTGGTGGGCCAGGGGGGTATGCACAGTTACGTTGACCTGGCCCGTCAACTGGACGTGAGTGAAGAGCTGTTGGAGCAGATGCTGGAGGATTTGGCGCGGATGGGATACCTGCGGCCGGTAGCCAACGGGTGTGAGACTCAGTGTGCTGGTTGTTCCGTGGCCGAGGCCTGTGCCATCGGCGGCCCAACGCGGGTGTGGACGTTGACGGGGAAAGGAAACAGCTTACTTTTCGTAAACCCACTCCTCAAATAGAGCGGTCAAGTCGCACTGGCAATGGCCTTCGGCAAGTTGTTCAAAGGCATCGCTCGTGCCGATTCCCCACTTGTGAGATTCGTAGTAATCACGCAGAAATTCGTCAAACGTTTCTTGCCCCAGCTTCTCTGCCAGAGCCGCAACGAAAAGCGGGCCACGGCCATAGATGATCGCACCATATTCCTCATCCGCGTAGGCTCCTGCAGGCATACCGATGGGAATATCGGCCCGGTCAACGCTGTCCCAGCGACCATACCACGAATCGCGGTAACCTTGTGCAGCACGTTCACCGTACATATCGGCGTAATAGAGGCCGGTGACGTATTGGACGACTGCCTCGTCAAGCCACGGTTCGTCCACCTGATCGTTACCGACGGCATTATAGAACCACTGATGAGCTACCTCGTGAGCTACAGTGCCTTCCATCATGACCGGGGCTGGTAATCCCGAAACTTCTTCGTTGGGGTCATAGAGATTAAGGGCTATCCCCATTATGCCGGGATACTCAATGCCCAGCGCTTGCATTGGCGTACTGACAACGTCAAGCTCGGTATACGGATAGACGCCAAACCGCGCGTTGAAACTTTCCAGCGCGTCCACCGCATGCTGCAAGGCCAACTCCGCTCCCTCGGCTCGCTCTGCAAAGGCGTAGCTGTTGATCTTCGTCTCCCCCGCTGTTTCGCTGATAACGGTGTAGCGGTCACTGGCAGCGAGATAGAAATCGCGTGCGGGGCCGGCCGCGAAGGTCAGCACCTGGTTATCACCCTCGCGCTCGCGGCCCACCGCGACCCCCGAAGCAACAACCGTCAGCTTGGCAGGTGCGGTCACGCGCGCCACATAAAAGCTGGCGTCAAAATGAGTGACATCCCCGTTTGGAGGCGGAACCTCCACGTTCCACCCTTCATCGTCGTAGACCGGAATGACCGGATAAAACTCATCTAACACCAACACATTATCGAAGTAACCGAACAAACCATAGTTGCCGCCCATCTCCCGGGGCACTTCTACCTCAAAGTTCATCTGGATGACCACTTGCTCACCGGGTCGCAAAGCCGCTGCTAGTGGCACACGCACGGCACTATCCTGCAGTTCGTAGATTGGTTCTACATCCTGGTCGTCTACCTTGACCGCAGACACGGTCGCCTTACCAGCGGCCACATTGGGGAATAGGCGGAAGTAAACCTCGTTGAGTGGTTCATTCTCCTGATTGGTATAGCGGACTTGCTCACGGCCTTGTAGGAGAAGGAAATCATCGGGGATTTGCAGGTCCATGTGATACACGGTTGCGTCTGGCAAGCGATCCAGTACCGCTTGTTCTGCGTCAGTCAGCCCTTCACGGAAGATGGCGCGGTCATCCCAAGCCATATCAAACGGATGTACAATTTGCGTTGGCGCCGCCTTCTCGTTGCACGCTGTCAGTCCCAGAAGCATGGCTAAAGCTAGCAAGGCGAAGACTTTGAATTTCATTGCTTTCTCTCCTTATTTCGCCGTTGACAACCGGCTTGTTCTTGAAAAATCAAAGAAAAGCATTCCAAAGAGAATTGGTACCCAGCACATACGTCTGCCCGGACACGCTTTGAACCATTTCCGATTTGACTTTCCCCTCCAGCAGTCCCTTTGAAAAAAATCACGGCAGTTCCAAGCTACTTTGTCCTCACAATGCGAAACCCGTTGTCGCCGATATAAGACGCGTAGTCCATGCTGCGATAAGTTGTACGGAGGCTGTCCGAATTCTCGCGCCAACTGCCGCTACGTCGCACCCGGTTGAGCTGCCAGGAAAGTGTCGTGGGTGGTGCTGGGGGCCCCTGAGGATCGCTGGCTGCAGATGAGGTGTAGTAATCCTTGCCATACCAGTCCCAGCACCATTCCCATAGATTACCACTCATGTCATACAGTCCCAGTTCATTCGGCTGCTTCTGCCCCACAGGATGGGTCTGGCTACCTGAATTGCCACGATACCAGGCCACATCGTCCGGGTTGTCACTGCCAGCGTACGTGTACCCCTGGCTTTTCTGTCCACCACGAGCGGCGTACTCCCATTCTGCCTCCGTGGGCAGCCGATAGCCGTTGGCCGAAAAGTCGCACTGAGTGAGTTTACCTTTCCCGCTGTAGCAAGGGCTAAGCCCCTCTTTTTCACTCAGCCAGTTACAGTACGCCACAGCGTCATACCAAGTTACACTCATAACAGGCCGATTTCCACGTCCCCATTTATCCTTCGGTCTACGTATGCCTATTGTATCATCACAGAATCGGTCATACTCCTCAAGGGTCACCGCGTGCTTGGCCATGTAGAAGGGCCTGGTGATGTGCACG
>JBGVTF010000281.1:0-19233 GCA_041862415.1 Anaerolineae bacterium
AATATTCAGGGTGGCTCCTGCAAAATACTGGAGCACCATCAGGGCACCTTCCAGCAATAGACAAGTAATCGCAATGGTCACAACAAGGCGTATGTCAGCCCATGTTTTAACATGATTAACGATATAAAAATACATCAAGAAAACCTGACACTTAAGGAAAAGTCCGAATGCGCTGAGTTGCAAGTGGGGAGATTGAAAAAAAGAAAGGGCGACTATAAACAAATACAACAGGGCTGGGATAGTGACTTCGGGAAAGAATCGTGGTTTTGGTTTTCGTTCTACAATCCAAAGCGCATATCCGACGATCAAGACAATCGTCATCAGCGATACCATATAGCCGGTGGGGCCACCCCGATGCTCCCCATGATTCTGAATGGCAATGTCTATCCCGAAAGGCATATCTATCAGCAAGACAATAAGGATGAGTTTTTTGATGTCGTTGACTAGCAGGACCACCGCGGGGGCTGCGACAGCGGTGAAGATCACAACCGCCCATTTGGCCGAGGCGTTGTTAGCAACCACCGCTAGGGCACCCACTCCGCATCCTATGAGAATGGCTAACAACACAGGAAAGATGTGTTGGATTTCCCTTTGAAGTAGTTTTAATTGTTGCCGAAAAGCTAGATTCATGCCCGTCACTCCATTCAGTGCCAGGGATAGCTATTCAAACCTTACTTGCCGCGGTGCTGAAATGCCAATCTGCAACTTTCTACAGAGCGTTGAACTGGTGTGAGACTTAACAGGCCATAGCTTGCCAAAGCCATCACATAAGGTTCCACAGGTACCGAGTATCTGGCCTCAACCCATATCGCTGCGTAGATCAAATTGAAATAAAAAATCGTGAGTACATAAAATATAAAAGGTTTCCGCTGGCGAATCGCATAAACAACTCCCAGGACTGCCATAACTAACAGAGGTAGCTGGGTAGACAGGATGAATAAAGACTTGGGTCTAGTGTCTCCCAAATACCAGAACCGTATTGATTGAATGATCACCTTACGGACAAACTGCTCCGGTTGAGTTTTGAGAAAATTGGTAACTTCCTGGCCCAAGATTTTTTCTCGCTCGATGGGATCAACTTCATTGATAGATGTGGCTCCCGTAGTCTCCAGGATAGTGGCTACGTAATTGTCTTTGGCCAATCTACGCAGAGACGACAGTTGCATCGGCGTCTCGTCATAGTGGGCTACGGCATAGTTGCCCAGGAGGAAATTGGCAGGCCCTCCCTGGCGCACGATGATGAACTCCCCCCCCGTCACGATGTAGTTGCGTAAAGTCCATGGGAATATGACCCCGCCCATTACCAACATGGCCACAGCAACTCGCAACAGAAGCCGTTTCCAACGAGGGCTTCCTAACGAGGCCACAATAGAGACCGAGGGCATCAGTAACACTACCTGGCTGTTTAGGGTAGCTAGCCCCAACGCCACGCCCATCAATATGGCATCTCGCCAGCGTAAATGCTCGCGTAGTCTGATATAGAAAATACCACACAGAGTCACCAGAGGGGTAAACAACGCCTCGTATCGGTACAATGGAACGTACCAGATGTTAAGCGGGAAGCAGCTATATAGCAACGCAGCGCCCAAGCCCACTCCTCGGCCAAACGAATAATAGGCAAGTAAATAGGTCAAAGTGGCAGCCAGTCCGCCGAGTGCGGAATTGGCTACTTGAATGATCTCCTCACTTTGGCCGCCCAAGGCCCACACGCTAGCCATAAAGTAGGGATAAAACGGTTCTCGCCATATCGTCGGCTTACCATCGGTATCGTTATATCCTCGATCCTCCAGGATGTTCATGGCTCTCATCCCAAACCCTTCCGGATCAATCGCATCAGAGCTGGGGGAGCCAATGGTGATAGGGAGCACCACAAACGTGAAAGCCAGCCGAAGGGCAAAAGCCAGAAGGAAAATCAGTATCAGATCAATTAATACTTGATTCCGCCATAACCTGTTCAACATAGTCTCTTATCAGGGGAATCCATCGCCTTACCGGATCTCATATTTGTGAAAGTCCGTCCACAAACGGCCCAGAGCATTCATGGTTCAGGTAGCCTTTGAGAATCATTAAGGCTCCCAGCACAAGGCCGAGAGCCACAGCAAGCAGCGCGGGGAAGGTGTTAAGGGTGGAGTCTCGAAGGATAGTGAGCGTTCAGCCCCTAAAGGTTCGCCGATCTTCCTGAATGCCTACGGTCTAAGTTATATGTTCATCTGAACGACAAACCTACTGGTAGTCCCAGGCTTTGCTGCTCTTCTGCAGGAAAACCAGGCCAAATACGTGGGCTTGGCTCGCCTGCAACTGTTTCATAGCGGCAAGCAATTGCTCGCGTCTGGTGAACGACTCTCTCACCACCACAATAACACCATCCATTTTGGGAGCCAGGATCGAGACATCGGCCATACCCAGTACTGGCGGCGCATCCACTATAGTTGTCTGCCCCTGGGCGGCCAGGTAACCGAACAGTTTGTCTATTGCTGGCGAGGTTAGAAGCGGTGTCGGGTTGGCTAGCTTGGGGCCGCCACCGATGACGAAAAGACAAGGTTGTTCAGCAGGATGCACTATTTGACCGAGCAGTTCAGGGCTAAGCTTTGCTGGTTCAGTCAGTAAGCCGCTGAGACCCAAACCATTATCTATCCCAAACAGCTTCTCTACAGTCGGGCGCCGCATGTCACTTTCGACGAGAAAAACCGTCTGCCCTCGTTCAGCAAGCATTTGGGCCAAGTTGGCAGCCACTGTTGTTTTGCCTTCCTGAGGCACGGCGCTGGTAATCAGGATGGTCTTGAGAGACATGCCCTGTCCCAGTGCCTGAAGGTTAATGCTCAGGAGGCGATAGGCTTCAGCAAGTGTCTTGCCTGTCCCGTTGGTGTGGTGCCCTGAGCCCGCCAGGGATAGGAACCCTCGAGGTACTGTGGCCAGCACCGGAACATTCATTGAATACTCTAACTGTTGTGGGCTATGAATGCGAGTATCGAGATTCTCCATGACCAGTGCCAGCCCCAACCCACCGAACACTCCTATGAGAAAGCCAAGCACGGCTTCTTTCAATCCGAGGGCATTGGAAGGCGTCCCAGGCAGTGAGGCTGGCTCGACGACAGTGATGCTATTGGCCCGTAAGGACTCATTCAAGCGGGCCAGTTCGTAGCGATCCAAGAGCCGGTCGTATGAATCTTCCTTAAACCGGATTTGGCTCCTCAGGGCCTCGACCTCAGCATTAGAAGCATTGCTGGCCAGCAATGTAGCGAGCTGTAAACGATCGCTTTCAAGTTCGGTCTCCATGCTGGCTAGTTGCTCTTCTACAATCTGACGAGCACTCTTGCTACTACCCTCGTAAAGGTTCTGGGCATGTTCTACCAGCAGGGTGGCGAGTATGTTGGCCAAATCTCTGGCCAGGACAGGGTCTTTGTCTTCCACAGCAATAGTAATTAACTCTGTCTCTGGAACGGCTTCTACTTCCACCCTTTCGCGGAGGTCTCCGACCGTCGTTGAGGATGGCTGTGGCGTCAGCCGGCCAATAGCCTTCTCCAGGATAGGACCGCTTTTCAGGATGCGGCTGTAGGTATTCAACAAACGCTCACCATAGTCCACCCGCAGGTTAAAGTCCAGAACGCCCACGTCCAAGAGAACACGCACCGTAGCTCTGGCCTTGTATACAGGTGGCATCAAGATGCCTGCTGCTATGGTCACCAGCACAGTCATAGAAGTAACGATTATAATAATCAAAGCACGTCTCTTTAGAGTATCAAGATAGCGTTGTAACTCCACCTATTCCTGCTCCCCCCCACGTCAAGATTCTGATCTGGGTGTTGTACTACCTGGCTCCTTTCCCCCAAAAAACAGAAACTACCGTCCACCATAGAATCTTCAAATCCATCGCCAGGCTCTGCTTCTCAATGTACTTAATGTCATGTTGTACTATGTGATCAAACGAAATGCAACTTCGTCCCCGCACCTGGGCCAGGCCAGTAATGCCGGGCAGCACTTCCAGCCGCTCGTTGTGCCAGCCCCGGTATTCTTCGACTTCCCAAGGCACGTTGGGCCGTGGGCCGACCAGGCTCATTTCCCCCTTGAGCACGTTGAAGATCTGAGGCAGTTCGTCCAGGCTGGTCTTGCGTAGGATGCAGCCCACGCGGGTGATCTGTGATACCTGAACAGGCTTATAAATCTGCTTGCCATCTCCATTGCCACCAATCTGCTCGTGGTTTACAAAAATCTTCATAAAGGCCCAATGAAAACTGTCATCCTTGTCGTCTCCATTGCCGCCAACCTGTCCGTTCACAAACGCCTTCATAAAGGCCTGATGAGGCCTGTCATCGAGGTTTTGCTGCATGGTGCGGAATTTGTACATACGAAAGGGACGGCCTCCCTTGCCGATGCGTTCCTGAACAAAGAGGACAGGCCCTGACGAATCGAGGAGGATGGCCAGTGCACAGATGGCCATCAGGGGCAGGGCCAGGGGCAGGGCCAGGAGGCAAAGGGCCACGTCCATCACACGCTTGGCGATTTGATACGCCTTTCGATAAGGGAACACCCGAGGTTGATTGATGATTACCAAGTCCATCAGCCTTCTCCTTTGCCGATGCTATACAGGGGATTTCGTTGTCAACCGTTGAGGTCGCGGGGAGGGCCCTGGCTCCGGCTCTGCATCCATTTCCTCGACAGCCTTCTCCACCAGGCTTTCAAAGGTCACAGCATCCTCGGGGAAAGATGCGGTGCCAATTTGCAGGGTAACCCCCGCCTGCCCAGATACGGCCTCGCGCAACCGACCAGCCAGATCAGTCAACTGCTCTGATGTTACTTCCGGTAACAAGGCAAGAAAGCGGTCGTTTCTCTGGGCAATAATATTATAGTCTTCCAGCTCATCACATAGCGTCCTGGCAACGTCAGATAGAACATACTGCTTCATCATCGCTTGCTGGGCTTCTTGCACCATGCGGTCCAAGACGACCTGGATTGATTCTTCCTCAATTCCAATGGCCATCAGTGCCAGGGGACGTTGGTGGTGCCGGGCCCGTCTCATCTCCCGATACATCTCGGCCTGACCGGTCGAGAACAGCTCAGGTAGCTTGCCGACCTGCCCGATGGTGATACGGGCTATAGCACGCTCAAACTCACCTACCCCGTTGCCTACCCAATGCGCGAGGGTAGTCGTCAGAGCAATGGCACATATCTCTGTCACCGTCAAGGGGATAGCCGTACCCCATACACGATACCCTAGCCACGCTTTGAGCACCAGGAATATCGGGATGGACAACACCATGATCCACCCTAAAGCGACCTTGCGCAAGTGAGGAACGAGTATCGTGAGGGCAGCCATGACCGGTACAAAAGTATAAGCAACTGAGGAAATACTTATGGGCTCACTCAGCCGCTCTATGTTGTAAAAGAGACAGAGCCACATGATGAGTACAGCGACGAGAAAACGCATCCGCTTCACGATGCACCCTCTCTCTCCACAGACTCGATTTCCATCTGCTTGGAGAGCCCCAATGGCTTTCCCTTGACAATCTCCTCTAGCATATGTGACAAACTCGACTTCCGCAACTGTTTCGTTATCCGCAAAGCGGTGGGGTAACTGATGCCAACGCTCTCAGCAATGACGGTGATCGGCTGGTCGGCTGCCAGCAGATAGGCTGCCCTGGCCCACGCCGAGAGCGAGACTTTTGAATTCTCAAAGATGGTTCCTGTCTTGTCATTGAAGGTCCTGCCACAAGCAAGACACAAATAACGCTGGAACACACCCATATATTGTCTGAGGTCTGTCACTTCCTGGGAACAGCAGTGGGGACATCTCACTTGTTCAGGCCAACGAGTCCCACGCAATTGTTGAGCGCACAGTGCCTCCAGGTCTTTATCGCTCGCCATGTGATCTTCTCCTGTGGATATTGCAATGCCACAGAGCAGCACTTCCGCTCGCATAGCCAAACATACCATTCGGCAGGGTTCTTTATACCCACCCAGCATCAGTATATACTAAAAAGGTAAGAATATGGTTAGAAAAAGGTTAGAAAGTGGTTAGAGCTTTGACGAGTCATTCCCCTCCGTCGGGATCGGCTCTGTCAACTCCTGGGGAGCAAACTGGGGGCCCGGCGTCATCGTCGGGCGCCGATGGGGAGTGCACTTCGAGGGACGTGACACGGGGATTTCAAGGAGCCGCTGCCAGGTACTGTCGCTGTGGAGGCTGGATGGAGTTCAAGGAGATATCTTCCCTGGGCAGTCCAAGGCTTGGAGGGGGGCAAGGCCGGAACAAGCCTATTACGTCTGCCCGAGATGTGATGGGGGGACGCTTTTTCTATCTGGACCGGAAACTGCAATTGCAGGCAGATCGTTGGAGTGAAGGGGCAGCGCGTGTGGCGGACTTTCGGGGGATGAGAGGGAATTCAAATTCCACAAAACCGATAGCCGACTCCCCACTCGGTGACAATCAATTCTGGATTAGCTGGGTCTTCCTCGATCTTCTTCCGCAGGTAACTTACGTACAGCTTAAGGTAGCTCGTTTCACCAGAATACTCTGGGCCCCATACTTCAGTCAACAGAAATTGATGAGGAAGAACTCTATCTCTGTGTGTTACGAAACACTCCAACAACTTGAATTCAGTTGGGGTCAAGTCTACCACTTCTCCCCCCCGCACAACCAATCGCCGACTGAAGTCAATGGTCAGATTTCCGACAGAATGGATGTCTGGCTTATCTGTTTGGGATCGGGAGCCGACACGACGCAGCAGGGCTTGAATCCTGGCTATGAACTCAGCAATGCTGAACGGTTTGGCTAGATAGTCATCAGCTCCCATTCGCAGGCCCCTCACTATGTCGGCTTCCGTGCCTCTGGCCGTGAGCATAAGGATAGGTACATTTGATATTTCTACTAACCGTCGGCACACTTCCCAGCCATCCATTTCAGGCATCATAATATCTAGGATGACCAAATCGGGCTGAACACGATAGGCCTCTCGCAGTCCTTCCAACCCGCTATGGGCTATCACTGTTTGATACCCTTGCCGCTCCAGGCTCAACTGCACCATCTTGGCTAGGTCCCGGTCGTCATCAATGAGCAGGATGGTCTCTTTTCCCATAGCTCATCCTTCTTCTATCATCCTCGGCAGCGTGAAGTTGAAATGAGAGCCTTTTCCTACCTCGCTCTCCACCCAAACCCTGCCTCCTTGTATTTCCACTAGCTTCTTGGCTATGTACAGGCCCAGTCCCCGTCCGGGCACCTTTTCCACACTACTGCTGCTTATTCGATAGTATGGCTGAAAGACTTGCTCCAAGTGTGCGGGGGCAATGCCTTCTCCCTCGTCGCCCACGGAGACCGCGATGTTTGCATTATCCGGGGCCTTCGCTTCGATGGTAATGGTGGATCCCTCGGGGGAATAGTTAGCAGCGTTCTGCAGGAGGTTGGTGAGTATTATCTCCACCTTGTGTGAGTCTGCCCAGGCAAACGGCAGTTCGTCCTGGCCAACGATCTGGAAGCGATGCCCTCTCTGCTCTGTGGCCTCGAAAGTACCAACGACCCGCTGGATCAGAGGCAACAGTGTCACTGGCTCCTGTTGCACAGCGATTTGCCCTGTTTCAAGCTGCGAGATATCCAGAAGCTCTTCCACGAAGGAGGCCAGGCGAGCACACTGGGAGCGCACGATGTGCAACATTTCCTGTTGCAGGTCTTCCTCAAAGTCGGAGGTCAGAAGCAATTCCATGGCAGTCTGCATGTTGGCCAGGGGGGAACGCAGCTCGTGAGAGACCATAGTGACCATTTCCGTCTTCATGCGATCAAACTTTATCTCCGCTGAGCAATCTCGAATGGCTATGACGCCTCCCATCACCTGATCGGCAGGACCTAACAGTGGAGACAGGCTGACGGAAACGCGAGTCGCATGACCGTCCTTTCGGGCCAGGACCGCCCTGGGGAAGTTGTACCCCGACAGTTCCCTGCGGGATTCAATGCAAAAGGGTTCACCGCTCTCGGAGGTCAAGCTCAGCACTTCGGCACAAGGGCGGCCGATGGCTTCTGTCTCTTGCCAACCGGTCATTTGTTCGGCGACCGGATTAAGGGAGAGAACCCGTAGCTCTCGGTCCACGGTGATCACACCATCGGCAATGCTGGTGAGGATGCGCTCGGTCCTTTCCCTTTCGGCCAGAGTGGCCTTGTACAGCCGAGCCCTCTCGATGGCAAGGGCGGCCTGGGCTGCTATTGAGGACAGTGTCCTCAGATCATCCTCACCGAAGGCGTTGACCTCGGTACTCTGCACATACAGAACGCCCACGAGCTTGTCACCAACCAGCATTGGCACGGCTATTTCTGACCCAATCCCCTTCACCTTGTCCAAATGATACCGGTCGTCTTGGGTCACATCAGGGACATTCAGAGGCATCCTGTTGGCCGCTACCCAGCCGATGACCCCCTCCTGGCCTATTCTGAACTCCAGTTTCCCCACCGTGCATCGCAAGTAACCACGTGCCGCTTCGGTGTGGAGCTTTTCTCTCTCTTCATCAACCAGCAGGATGGCACAGTGAGAATAGCCGAAGGACCTCTGTAACACTCTCAGGATGCTTTCCAGAAGTTGATGGACGTTGAAGGTGCGCATCAGGGTCCCGCTCACCCTATGCAGAGCCGTCGCCTCTCTCAATCTCTCGGTGGCTTTCTTATACAGTTGCGCGTTCTCGATAGCCACAGCAATCTGATTGCCGATGGCGGTCAATAGTTCTACCTCCCGAGAGGTAAAAGGCTGCTCGCGATGCCTGGCGATGCTCAACACACCGTGCACCCAGCCCCGCGTGCCGAGAGGCACATTGACCTCCGAATGGATGCCTTCCTCTAAAACAATTCTCTCTGCCTCTGTCAGCAATTCGTCATCCATAGGATGGGAATCCAGCAGGACAGGCATCACCGATTGAGCTGTCTGGCCAACTGCACCTTCTCCCACTTTCAAGCGTCTCACCTTCTGGAAGAGTGACTTGGAGAGGCCACGGTGGGCGGTCAATGTCAGTTCGTCCTTCCTTTCATCCAGCAAGTAAATCCCACCCGCATCTGCCTCTATGATCTCGAACACCTTGTTCAGGGCCTCACCCAGGATGGTATCCAGGTCAAGAGAGCGGCTCACCGTTTCGGTGATGGCGTTAAGGGCAGCTAATTCCTCGGCGCGCCGCCGTTCCTCCTCGTATAACTGTGCGTTCTCAATGGCAATGGCCAATTGGTCGGCCATTGTCTGCAGCGCAGCTATGTCCTCATCGCTGAAAGCGGCTTCCTTGGTGCTCTGCACGTCCAGCGCGCCGATAACCCGCCCGCGTACGGTCAAGGGCAGGGCCATCTCCGAACGGGTGTTGGGCAGCAATGGATTGTCGAAGTGCACTGCGTCCTGGCCCACATCGAGAGCGATGTGGGGTTCCCCTTTCCCCGTCACGTAGCCGACGATGCCGACCTCACCGACTTTGAGCTTGTGCTGCTGCTCCAGCATCTTCTGACCAGCTTCGCCGGTAGCAGCATGGATTACGGCGTACTGGCCGGCGTCGTCTACCAGAAAGATACCGGCATGATAGAAGCCGAATCGGTCGCGAATCAGGTTAACAGTGTTAGTCAGCAACTGCCCCATGTCCAGAGTTGATATGGCGTCACGCGACACTTCGGCTGCGGCGGCCAACTGCATGGCACGGCGCTGCGTTTCCTTATACAACCGCGCGTTTTCAATGGCAATAGCGGCCTGGTGGGCTATCCTACCCAGCAGGTGCAAGTCATCATCCCGGAAGAAGCGGTCCCCCAGGCGGTTGAGCGACATGACTCCGATCACTTTCCCTCTGGACAGGATAGGCACACAGAGCAGAGATTCCACTTCCTTGGGCGTGCCCGGAATCTGCACCGCTCTCGGATCCAATTCCACGTGGTTGACGATTTCGCCCACGCCGGTCTGAGCCACCCGGCCGATAATTCCTTCGCTGACCCTGGTGGGGGTTTGCGGCATTTCGGTGGTGGGAGGCCCCAGTGAGACGACGGGTTGCAAAAGGTCAGCGCGTGAGTCGAGCAAATAGAGGACCACCCCGTCGGAGTTGATGAGCTGCCTGGCCCAGTGGGCGATTCGCTCTAGCACGGTCTGTTGGTCCAGGGTAGAGCTAATGTCCTGACCGATATGCCACAGGGCTATCAGCTCATCAGCCTGCTGTCGGCTTTCGGCGTATAATCGTGCGTTCTCGATGGCAATGGCAATGGGGCCGCAAAGTGTGGAAAGCGATTGCAGGTCATTTTGCCTGAAGGCCGGACTACCTGGCAACCGGCTGACGTTAAGCACACCGATGACCCGTTCCCTGGTCTGTAGAGGCAAACAAACCGTCCGAAAGGCATCGGCCTGCTGCACCTCATCGGGGACGGGTGAGTCCAAATCCCCTTCGGTGCTTAAAGTGATAGGGCTTCCCACCTGTAACGCCCGACCAGCAATACCTTTGTCCGCTCTGTAGGTGGCCCCAATGACTTCGTCTGATAACCCAACGGCGGCTGCAACGGACAACCGTTTCCCTTCATCGTCCGGGAGCAGCAATGAAACGCGGTCGGCCCTGAATGCGAACTTTATGGTCTCCACGATCAGCCTTGATAGCTGATCCAGATTGATCTCGGTCGTCAGCGCATCAATGATATCCAGGATCGGCATCCAGACCTCGAGACGAAGGCCCTCGTATAGGGATTGCCTTCTCTCCAGCACGTCTTGTACTGCGACAATGAGGTCCTCAGGTGAGAAGGGCTTTTCCACGAAGCCCTGGGCCCCGACGCGAATGCTCTCAACAGCCTTCTCCATCGTGCCGTAGCCAGTGATGATGATCCCGGCTGTTGAGGGAGCATACTCCCTGGCAGTTCGCAGTATCTCAAAGCCATCAATATCCGGCATCATCAAGTCTACAATGATGAGGTCGAATTTCTTTTCACTCAACAGGGCGATGGCTTCTCTGCCGTCGAGGCTGCTCTCAACCACAAAGCCGCTGGCCCGGAGGGCCTTTGTACAGACTTTGACGATTTGAGGGTCGTCGTCAACCACTAAAACTCTCTGTCCTGTCATGCTTACTTGACTCTAGTCACATGGTCAGTCCATTGAACAAGAACCGAAAAGCCGGTAGTGTTCCTGGACAATTCAGGTAAATTCCGGCAACTATCAGCAGATTCATCTGATTACCATTCGGGGTGAATGATGTAGCTGACAGCATGCCTGGTAATATTGTCGTTGAATTTCGCCTTTTAGTCAAGTGGCCATCAAGTCGTAGACTGGGGCGATGCGATTGTAACGGGATTTGGTCTGGATTGTAGCTTCGTCCAGTCAGTCTAGCGTTTTGAGGAACTCCAGCAGGTCATCGAGGTCCCGCTCGGACATCTGCCAGCGAGGCATGGCGACGTCCATCGGCTCCCCGTCCGGCTCGACCCCCTCGGTGATGGCCCGCTTGATGGTCTCGTCGGTGTAGGGCGGATGGGCCTCTCCCGCCTCGCGTTCCTCCTCGATCAGGTGGTGATAGCGGATGTCGGGCGGTATCTCGGTGCCCATCATCACCGGCGCTCCGCCCCGGCCATCGGGGCCGTGGCAACTGGCGCAGCCGCCGCCGTGCATCGAGAGCCACATGAGGCCGCCGCTGAAGGGGATCCGCTGACCTCTGTCGTTCACGCCGGTGAAGTAGATGGTCTCGCCGTTGCTGGCATACCCCTGGAGCGGCTCTGGGGCCACTGCGGCTGGCCGGACGGCCCGGCTCCATGGGAAGAGCAACCCGCCCGCCAGGCAGACCAGGATGATGCCCACCAGCACCGCCCCGACGATGGTCAAAATCCAGGCCGATCTCTTGTTCATCGTCCTACCCCTCTCGCAGCGAAGTGCCGCAGTAAGGACAGTTCTGCCAGTCGTGCTCGGTCGGCCGACCGCAACCCGGGCAGGTTTTAGCCGGGGCCGGTGGCGCAGTCACCCTGCCCATGCTGCGCACCAACCACGCGCCTCCCAGGATAAGCAGCCCCAACAGGCCGATGGGGATCAGCAGACCCAGCAGCGTGAAGAGCAGTCCGAAGAGGCCACCCAGCAGCCCACCATCGCCGAACTGCCCTGTGCCTCCACACCAGGGGCACCAGCCGCCCATCACGCTGCCGCGCCCCATCATCCCCGGCCCCATCCCCCAGTAGCCGCCACCGAAGAGCATTGGCAAGAGGCTGAGGCCTACGAGGAAGACGACCAGCACCACCAATCCAAAGACCAGCACCTGTGTCCAATTGATTCTACTCATTCTGTGAAACCTCCTCTCAATGATCGTGTTGCCACCCAAGTCAAGGTGGCGATCCTGGGATCAATCTCCATCCTGCAACATATCTTTAGCCGTTGTCGCTCACCTCCTCTCCAAAGAGCAAAGCACTCAATCTCTGACGGTCGAAGCCAATCACCATCTCATCGTCTATCAGCGTCACCGGGGTGGTCATAACGCCTAACTGCTCCAGTGCGGACAGGGCGGCCTCATCCTGAGCTACATCACGCTCTTCAAAGGAGACTCCCTCTTGTGAAAGGAACTCTTTCACCCGACCACAGAACAGTCAACCGCTTTGAGTGTAGACGGTCACCTGTTGATCCATTTCTGTATCTCTTTCTACGAGTCCGTGGGTGGAGTTGGGTTGGCTCAACTCGAGTGTTGTGGCGCTTCTCGAGAGAACTCTGGCGTACTTCTGGCGATGCGTTGTCCAAGCCCAGTGGCGATACCGATAATCAGGTAGTAAGCCCCGTAGCTTATCATCTCCAGCAACGATGGGTTGCCGTTGTATCCGAACAATGCCTTGAGGATGCTGCCCGCTGTCGAGTTCTCATCCAGGATGGCATTGATGTCCCACACGTGCTCGATGATCACGGGCAGGACACCGGCCTCCTGCAGTTCGTGTACCCCGTGGGCTACCAATCCCGCCGCGAACAGGATCAACAGTACGCTGGTCACGCGGAAGAAGGCGCGCACGTCCAGGCGCACACTGACCACGAACAGAAGCCAGCCCACGGCCACCGCCAGGGCCAGTCCCAGCCCGCCGCCGATCAGGGTCTGCGCAGGTGTGGCGCTGAAGGCCGCTGCGGTAAGGAAGAGAGCCGTCTCAATCCCCTCGCGAACCACAGCCACAAACGCCAGAGCGAATAGCGCCCATTGGCTGCCGCCCGTCACTGCCTGGCGCACGTCCGCCTCCAGTTCGGCGCGGATGCTCCGCCCCTGGCGCTGCATCCAGAAGATCATCCAGGTGAGCACACCAGCGGCCAGGAGCATGGTGATCCCTTCGAAGAGTTCCTCACCGCGCCCCTCGAAAGCGATACCCAGGACTTGCAGGGCGATTCCGGCGACGATACTCACTGTCACTGCCGAAGCCACGCCCCACCACACAGCGCCCTGCCGCCTATGGCCCATCTTCTTGAGATAGCTTAACACGATGCCCACAATCAGGGCCGCTTCCAGCCCCTCACGGAGGGCAATCAAAAGTGCTGCAATCATCGCTAAAACCTCTTTCTCAGAACGAGGGAGGACGCTTTATTGCGCGATTTGGGACGGGGACAGACCCACCTCCCTCGTAAACCCCCACTGCCTGTGGCGCAATAGTGCCACTTTCAACGCCGGGCATAACTGGGTCGGATGTCCACCCTGCGCAGCAGGTTGGCGTTGGTCACCACGGTCACCGAAGAGGTAGCCATGGCAATCTCGGCCAGCACAGGGTGCATCATTCCCAGGATAGCCAGCGGGATCATGACAACATTATAGAAGAAGGCCCAGAAGAGGCCCTGTATCACTTTGTTGAAGGTGGCCCGCGAGAGCTTGACCGCGCTGACCACACCGGAGAGATCGCCGCGCACCAGGGTAATGTCGGCAGCCTCGATGGCGATGTCCGTCCCGGTGCCGATGGCGATGCCCACGTCGGCCTGGGTCAGGGCCGGGGCGTCGTTGATGCCGTCGCCGACCATGGCTACCAACCTTTCCGTCCCCTTCGACGAGTTCAGGGCGAGTTCTTCCTGCAATCGCTGCACCTCGAGCAGCTTTGCTTCGGGCAGCACCTCGGCCAGCACGTGATCTATCCCCACCTGACGGGCGATGGCCCGCGCTGTGCGCTGGTTGTCACCAGTGATCATGGCGGTCTCCAGGCCCAGCGCCCGCAGCTCGCGGACGGCAGCCACGGCGTCTTCCTTAAGGGTATCGGCCACAGCCAGCAGGCCGAGCAACTCCCCATCCACCGCGACCAACATCGCCGTCTTCCCCTCGTCCTCCAGGTGGCGCATCTCGTCTTCCAGCGCTGCCACAGCCACGCCGTCTTCCTCCAGCAGAACCCGGCTGCCTACCAACGCGCTCTTTCCGTCTACCACGCCCCGCACGCCCTTGCCGCGCAGCGCTTCAAAGTCGCCCAGTTCGCCCAGAGCTAGCCCCTGCTCTTCCGCCTGGCGTACAATTGCCTTGCCCAGTGGATGCTCGCTCCCTATCTCTACCGAAGCCGCCCACCGCAGCAATTCATCGTTTGAGATTTGGGATTTGGGGTTTGGGATTTGATCCGTCATCTCAGGTTTGCCTTTGGTCAGCGTCCCTGTCTTGTCAAAGACCACCACCCGCACGTCGCGCATGGCTTGGATGGCCTCGCCGGAGCGGATCAGGATGCCGTTCTCGGCCCCAATGCCGCTGCCGACCATCAACGCTGTGGGCGTGGCCAGTCCAAGGGCACAGGGACAGGCGATGACCAGCACCGAGACGGTGGTGATCAAAGCCAGGGTGAATGTGTTCAAAGTGGGGTCTACCCAGGGCAGAAAGCCGGCCGCCCATTCGGCCACGGGCCGCAGCGCATCGGGGAAAAGGAACCAGGCCAGGAAGCTGAGCAGCGCGACGCCGATGACGATGGGCACAAAGACGGCTGTCACCCGGTCGGCAAAGGCCTGGATGGGCACCTTGGTGCCCTGGGCCTGTTCGACCAGGCGTACCACCTGGGCCAGAAACGTATCCTTGCCCACGCGGGTGGCCCGCACCTTGAGCAACCCGTCCTGGTTGACCGTAGCGCCGATGACCTCATCGCCAGGATGCTTGTTGACCGGCATGGACTCGCCCGTGGCCATAGACTCGTCCACGGCGCTCTCCCCTTCCACCACGACTCCGTCGGTGGGGATCTTTTCGCCGGGGCGGATGACCATCACGTTGCCCACCTGTACCTCGTCAATGGGGACCTCTCGCTCACTGCCGTGTCCTGAGCTTGTCGAAGGGTCGTCCACCAGAATGCGGGCGGTCTTGGCTCCCAGTTCCAACAGCTTGCGGATGGCCTGCGAGGCGCGCCCTTTGGCGCTCGCCTCCACGTAGCGGCCGGTCAGGTGGAAGGCCATGATCATGGCTGCCACTCCTGCGTAGGTGGGGATGGGCGCAAAGAAAGTGGCGATGCCAGTGATGAAAGAGGCTCCGGTGCCCATGGCGATCAGGGCGTCCATGTTGGGCGCGCCGTGGATCGTCGAGCGCCAGGCCGCCACGTAGGTGTGCTGTCCGACCCAGAAGAGCACCGGCGCGGCCAGCAGCAGCATCCCCAGCTTGAAAACCGTCTCGTCTGGCCAGGCCAGGCCGGCCAGCATCTCTGGCAGCATCCAGAGGATGATAGGGCCGGTAAAGGCCCAGGCCAGGATCATCCGTCGGCGGGCGGTCTGCATTTTGCGCACCTCGCGGGAGAGCTCCTCTTCTGCCTGCTCCTCCGCTGTGGGCAATACCTCGTAACCCACCTCGGCCACGGCGCGGCGGAAATCGGACAGACCGGTCATGGTAGGGATGTATTCCACGCTGGCCTTTTCGGTGGCCAGGTTGACGTTGACGCTTAACACGCCAGGCGTCTTGGCCAATGCCCCTTCGACGTGGGCCACGCAACTGGCGCAGGTCATCCCGCCGATGGGCAGGGATACCTTTTCGGTGGATACGTCGTAGCCGGTCCCCTGGATGGCCTGGACCAGCGTGGTCAGCGGGACAGGGCCGTCGTCAAAGGTGACAGTGGCATTCTCTGTGGCCAGGTTGACCTGGACTTGAGCCACTCCGGGCACTTTCTTGAGCCCCTGAGCGACGTGATTGACACAAGAAGCACACGTCATGCCCTGAATGGGCATGGTAACTTGTTTTGCTGACATAGGTGATTCCTTTCCGCTAGAAGGTATCTGCAAATTCCAAAGTAAATGCGATCAGGGGACCATTATCATACTACACGCTTTTGCTCGGCCTGTCCATCCGTAAACGTACGTAATTAATGCAAAAAAGCCCCCTATTTTTCGCACCTATTCCGTCTCTTTTCTCAACAATTCACGCACCCGGCCCATGTTCATCCCAAAGCCCAGCAGGATTTCGCCATCTATGACCAGGGTCGGCGTGAAAAAGCGGCCGACGAGCCGTTGGAGTTCGTCCATGTACTGTAGGTTGGTCGTGACGTCTTTCTCTGTGAAGGGGATGTCGTGTTCAGCGAAGAACCTCTTCGCTGCGTGGCAATCCGCTCAGGTAGGCTGGGTGTAGATAGTGATTTCTTTCTCCCGGCGGCCGACCAATTTGCGCAACATCGTTCTTCACCTCGTCTCTCCACCTTGATCAGCCTCGAGGATGATTTCAAAAGCACAGGTGATCGCGTCAGTGGGGCAGACCTCTTCACACAGGCAGGAGCAGCCCAGAGCCTCATCGCAGGTAGCTGTGTGAGGACAGGATTCCGGGCAGGCGAAAACAGGCCCCTGTTCTCCCAGTTTCACGGCATGGCAGGGGCAGGCATCCACGCATAGCCCACAGAGGGTGCAACGAGTCTCGTCAACCTTAGGCAATGCCCACGTGGTAGTCATCCTCACTTCCTCCATTAAAAACGGCTGCCCTTATTATATCATCAGAGCAGCCGTCTGTCTATGACAAAAGTCGTATTTTATCCATTCATCATCGCTTCGCGTTCCAAGCCAGCCTGATCTATCACAATAAGTCGTCCACGCTCCCGGCGGATCAGGCCGTCGTCGGCAAAGGTCCGTAGCACGCGCCCCACCACATCGCGCACGGTGCCGATGTGCGTGGCGATCTCTTCCTGCGTCCAGCGTTTGGGTGGTTGTGTTCCCTCGGCGTAAGTCAACAGGAAGCGCGCCAGGCGGGTGCGTACCGTGTGCAAGGCCAGGTCCTCCACCATATCACTCAGACGTCGCACCTCAGCCGCCAGGCGCTCCATGACAGTCAGCGCTACTTCGTGATGGTCGCGCATAATCCGTCGGAAACGCTCACAAGGGATGGTGTAGAGTGTGGTATCTGTCACAGTGTCCACGGTAGCGAGATTGGGTCCGCCGTCGAGGGCGGGGACCAGGTTGAAGGATTCGCCGGGTCCAAGGTAAGCCAGTACGTGCTCGCGGCCTTCGGGTGATAGCCTGAGGGTCCGCACCACACCCTGAGCGACAAAATACACCGTCTGGCAGGGCTCTCCTTCCAACATGAGCACCTGACCAGGCGAGAAAGTGCGCTCGTGGATATGGGGCGCAATCTCCAGCAGGGCATCGTTGCCAAGCCCGGAGAAGAACGACAGCTTGGATAGCATTGGAACTGCAACAGCCATCAGCAGCTCACCAGGTAGCATTTACCGTTATCACTGTTGCGGTATAGGCCGCGGAGCGATCTACAGGCGGACTATTTGGGATATGTCTCTGTCAAATATTTGATGAGCAGTTCTTGTTCCGCCTGGTTGAGCTGGGCACCCTTTCCCACCATGCGCTCAACCGTCGCCTTCCACTCTTCCTCTGTCTTTTTAGCCCGCTCCACCCGCCCCAGGTCGTGGCATTGGGTACACCTTTCCTCGAGCAAAGACTTGCCCTCAAGTGTAGCTGGAGCTTCTTCGGTCGCTGGGGCTTCGGTTGCCGGGATCTCGGTAGCCGTCGGTGCTTCGGTCGGTGGCGCTTCGGTAGGCGGGACCTCGGTAGCCGTCGGTGCTTCAGTCGCTGGCGCTTCGGTCGCCGGGGCTTCAGTTGCCGCCGGGATCTCAGTCGCCGGTGGAGGTCCACCACACTGAACTGAGATTAGGCTGGCAATGACTACAGCTAATACTACGAACTGCCGTTTCATGGCTCTCCTCCTCACTTTACTTTCTCTTGGCATAGTCTGTTGCTATTAGACAGACTCTGTCTGGAAATAGCGGGCCGGGCTCCCACGCCCGGCATCCGGCGGCCCTTCGGCTGCGCTCAGGACAGGCATGGGAGCCGCCTCTGCTGGGGTTTCCAGACAAGAACTAGATAGCTTGACAATGTCGAATTGAGGGTAGAAGCCCAACCATGTTGGGCGTTGATGCGGCAAAACGGCCAAGCATCTCTCAGGTCACCGCTAGCCGCTCCGCCGAGTAACGCAGGTACCGCTCCTCCTCCACCACCCGCCGGATGCGATCCACCGCCTCCCATACCTCGGCGAAGGAGGTGTAGAGAGGAGCCAGGCCCAGCCGGATGTTGTCCGGTTCTCGGAAATCGGGCAGGACGCCCATCTCCTCGATCAGCGCCCGGTTGATCCGGTACCCCTCCGGGTGTTGGATGCTGACGTGGGAGCCCCGTCGGGCCGGGTCCCGTGGCGAGCCCAGGCCGAAGCCCAACGGCGCCAGCACCGTGTCCATCAGGTAGACCACGTAGGAGGTCAGCCGCACCGACTTGCGGCGGATGCGCTCTAAGCCTGCCTCCAGCAGGAGGTCAAGGGCCGATTCCATGGCCAGGAGCGAGAGGATGGGCGGGGTGCCGACCAGGAAGCGGGCCACCCCCTCCGTCGGTTCGTACTCCAAATCGAAATCAAAGGGAGAACGCTGGCCGAACCAGCCCCAGATGGGGGAGAGCGCCTTCTCCTGCAGATCATGCCGCACGTACAGGAAGGCGGGAGCACCGGGCCCACCGTTGAGGTACTTGTAGGTGCACCCGACCGCCAGGTCCACGCCCCAACGATCCAGTTCCATCGGGACCGCGCCAATGGAGTGGCTCAGGTCCCACAGGACCAGCGCCCCCACCTGGTGCGCCCGCTCCGTCACCGCTGCTGCCTGGTAGAGAAAGCCGCTCTTGAACGTGACGTGGGAGAGGGCAACCAGCGCCGTCCGCTCGTCTATGGCGTCGAAGAGGGCCTGCTGGTCCACCGTTATCCCGTCCGCTGAGGGAACCAGGTGAAGGTGAGGGCGGTCACCCAGCAGGCGGGCACACCCTTGGAGGATGTAGAGATCGGAGGGGAAGTTCAGCACGTCGCTGACGATGCCGTCCCGCTCTGGTCGCATCGCCAGCGCGGACATCGTCAGTT
>JBGVTF010000282.1:0-2809 GCA_041862415.1 Anaerolineae bacterium
CCGACGAAGAAGGGGGAGATGAAGCCAATCCGGATGTAGCCGTTTTCGCTTCCTCCCCGGCCCGCGCCTCCAGCAGCTCGATGAGCACGTCCATCAGGGCTATGCCGAAGCCCGAGCTCATCCGCTCCGCCATGGCAGTAGCCCGCTCCTCAGGGCTGAGGTCCTGCATGCCACCCGGGATCATCCCGCCACCCGGGCCCCTCCCGCCCGGCGGTTCCATCCCGGCCGGCGGGCGGAACCCGCCCCCCTGGCCACCGCTGCTACCCTCACCTTCACCCCCACCTCTGCCGAAGCCCAGTTCCTGGGCCATCTCCCGCATACTGGTCGTGGTCAGGCGCATCTCCTCGATGGCCGCCAGTTGCTCGGGCGTCATCGCCGCCTGGATCTGGTTGAGGACGGCCTCAATCTCCACCTGAGCGGCGGTGCCGCTCCCTTGCAAGGCCCGGAGCATCTGCCACGGGGGCAGCAACTCCTGCGCCTGCTCCGCCGTCACCGCTTTGGGTGTCTCCTCCAGCAGCAGCGTCCCTACTAGGAGTTGAATGGTCACTGGCACAGCGTCGGGATAGTTCTCGTCCAGGGTCGGGGCTTTGTCGGTCACTTTGGCCGGCGTATCCGCCTCGCCACCCTCCTTCGACAACCCTTCGACTTTGCTCAGGGCAGGGCTCAGGACGCAGCACGGAAGCCTCGGGGTCAACCAGCACGGGAATGATCCCCTCGGGCAGAAGGGCCAAGGCCTGCGCAGCATCTTCCACCCGGCGGGCCACCACTCCCTCGATTATCATCTCCCCTTCAAAGACGGCTGAGGCAAAGGCCACAGCGCGGCGGATGACCGTCGGCCGGCCCAGTTCGGTGATGATGACCTTCATCCCGACCCGGTGGAGCCGGTGAGCCACGCCAGTGGCCAAATCGCCACCACCTTTGACCACGACCAGTATATCCTCAAGCATAGGCCCTCCTATCCTGCACTCCAATCAAAACGTGCTTCACTCCCGGATTGCAGACGCAAGTCTGCTCTTCGCCGTGCAGCGCGACGCAATGGCAGGCTGGCAACTTGCACTCCAACGACAACGTGATAATAAGCCATCACAGGCCCTTCGCGATTTCCCTCGGCTCCCGCAATCTACCGGCCAAGAGCAGAGCTGCGGCGTAGAAAGCCGCCGCCACCCAAAAGAGCACTGCCAGGCCAGCCACGTCCACGATCAGCCCACCCACGGCCGAGGCAAGCATTGTCAACCCCGTCAGCGTATTGGCAAGGCCGATGTACAAGGGACGGTCCTCGGCGGGAGCGATGTCCAACAGGTAGCTGTGATAGCCTATCATCAAGCCCATCTGGAAAATGGTTGACAAGGCGAAAACAATGGCGAAGGCAGAAGGAACATAGGCAGCCATCGAAGGCTGCCAGCCAACCAGCGGAGGGATGAACAAAGCTGCCAGAGGCATGGACAAACCCACCAGGCTGGCCAACAGAATCACCCTCCTGTTCCCGCGCCGGTCGCTAATCCGCCCCCAGATCAAGGTGGAAGCGATCCCGGCCAGGGTGGCCCAGATCAGGTAGACACCGACCATGCCTGCTGACACGCCCAGGACGCGCTTGGCGTAGACGATGTAAAAAGGGATAGCCATTCCGGCGGCTGCTGCCAGAAGTCGCACCCCCAAAAGGCGGCCATAGTTGGCATCGCGGCGCGGCAAATGCAGAGCGCGCTTTACTTGACCCGACAAGGCCATACTCTGATTCAGCACTGGCTCCACGGGTTCCACAACCAGGCCGAAACAGCTCATAGCCGCGCTCATGGTCAGGGAAGCCAAGAGAAAGAGGACCCCAAAGTTATGAGGAAAGGCCGGGCCTCGCCGCTCATCGAGGACGTACTTGACCACCAGGCTCCCACCCAGCGCCAGGATACCCCCCACAAAGCGCCGCCAGCCGAAGAAAGCGCCCCGCCGGGTGGGCGGTATGGCTTTGGCTATGACATCCATGAAAGGAAGCCCGGCCGTGCCATCTGCCAGGCTGTAGACAGTGAGCAGAATATAGAAGAAAATCAGTAGAACCCTTTGATCGTTGATCAGGAAGAGGGCCAGAGCCATCGAGGCCCAACAGAGGGCCCGAGGCACAGACATAGCCACGTACACCGGTAACTTGCGCGTGCGTCCTTGCAGATAGCCAGAGACCAGCAACTGGGGGAGAAACCACCCCCCTTGGTTGATAGGCATCACCAGCCCGATGAGAAAATTGGAAGAGGTCAACTGACTGGCCAGCCAGGTCAGCACCAGGGAGGGGTCGAGCAAAGATGCAGACAGATTGAAAAGAGCCCCATTGGCCAGTCCCAGGCTGAAATTGCGCCGCAGGTGACGCTGGGCTGCTGCACTGAGGGTAGAAGTCACCGTCTCTTATCCTTCTCCAAGGCGCATGAGGCCGCCCTGGCCGCCTCGGCGCACCATGACCATTTCAGCCATGATGCTGAGAGCGATCTCCTCAGGTGTCTCCGCATGGATGTCCAGCCCGATGGGAGCATGGACCGCTGCCAAGATCTCCTCGGCGACCCCATCCTTTTTCAGTTCGTCGAAGACCACTGTGACTTTGCGCCGGCTGCCGATCATCCCAATGTAAGCCGCTGGCGACGACACCACCTGGTGCAAGGCGTCCCGATCGTGCTCGTGGCCTCGGGTGACGATGACGATATGCGACTGGGGGTTTATGTGGAACCTGGCCAGTTCCTCCACGATATCGCCCACGATGATCTCATCGGCCTGGGGTAGCCTTTCCGCATTGGCGAGCTCGGCCCGGTCGTCCAGGACCACGGTGCGGAACCCC
>JBGVTF010000283.1:0-21857 GCA_041862415.1 Anaerolineae bacterium
CTCGGCCTTTCCGCTCATCAACTCCTGCCAGGTATCCCCACCGTCGGTCGAGGCCAGGAGGGCATTGCGGTCCAGGCCGCTCATCCCGGCCCACAGGGTACTATCGGTGGCGTAAGCGGGGGAAAGGGCCAGCGTTCCCAGACGGCGATCCGCCAGTTCCCCGGCGTAACGCTCCCCCAGGGTTGTCCAGTGAGCCCCGCCGTCAGTAGAGCGGAAAAGCCCCTGGCGATACGAACGAGCAAAGACTGTGGCATCGTCGGCGTAATTGGGCGAGACAGCCACCCCCTGAACGACGAGGTCGCTCAGCCCCAGGCAGGCCAGACGCCAGGAGTGCCCGCCATCGGTGGATTTGTAGACCCCTCCCCCGGTGGGGCCCGAAGACACTCCAGCGAAGAGGGTCTGGTCGTCAGCATAGTTTGGGGACAGGGCCAGGGAAACCACCCATTCGTCAGAAGGGAGACCACCACCGACCAGGCCCCACGATTCCCCGCCATCGGTGGATTTGTAGATCTTGGCCTCTACGATGGCGAAAAGGGTGTCGTCCTCCTGGAAGTCCGGGGAGGCTACGATCTTCTGAATCGGGCCGGCTGGCAACACCACCGGCTGAGGCGGTGAGGCTGGCGGCAACTCCCCGCCGCTGGAGGCCATGACCAGGATGCGCCCCCCCCGCCCGCGCAGGTAGAGGCGACCGGTGGCCGGGTCCAAAGCATCCAGGTCATAGTCCCCTTCCAGAAGCACCGTGGCCATCAGGCTGGTCGTCTCGGCATCAATGACCAGCAGCCGCGTGCGCTCAAAGCTGCTCTCGGTCAGGTAGACGCGCCTGGCGGCCGGGTCTACCCGCCCTGACCCGGTGACGCCCTCCAGACGGGCCACGTAGCGCTCGCCCGCCTCCAGCACGCTCAGGAAGCTCCGGTCGAACCAGACGCGGGTCACGTAGGCCAGCCCGGTCAGCGGGTCCACGTCAACGGACTGCACGCTGCGCTCGGTGTCGGTCAAGACGCCAGTCAGAGTGGGCTCGTCGTAGACGTAGAGATAATTGCCGTTGTTTGAACCGGGGGTGTTGTTGTTGACGATGACGTAGAGCAGTTCACGCTGGGAGTCAACCGTCAGATCGAGGGCAAAGGGGTTGTAGAACTGCTCCGGCCCGGCGGAGAGACCCTCGATCTCGCCGAGCACGGTCTGTGCTTCGGAATCAGCAATGTAGACCCCGCGCTCCACAATGTAGACCTTGCCCGTCACCGGGTTGACGGCTGGCCTGCCCACCTGAGGGATGAGTCCCATGGATTGATGGCTACGAGTGTCGAGAATTTGAATGCCCTGGCCATCGGCATCGCCGACGTAGAGCCGCCGTCGCTCCTGGTCCAGGGCCATAGAGCCACGCCCTGGGATGACCTCCAACTCCTCGTAACTGGTGCTATCAATGATGTGCAGCCTATCGGTGCTGTCGGTGGCGTACAGGCGTTGGGCCTGGGGGTCAACCTCCAGGTCCGCCAACTCGATGGCTGTGGCGATCCTGGCCACAGTAGTCTCCCGCTCAACATCTAGGACCAGCACCCGGTTTTCGTAGGTCTGAGCAGCGTAGAGTTGGTTGAGAGTGGAATCAATAGCCAGGCCATACACGTTGGTGAGTGTCGGTAGCTCGGCCACCGGCTTCATAGTGCGTCCATCAACAATGGTTATGCCTGGCTCCTCACTGGCCCCTTTGCCCACGTAGAGGCGCTCGGCGGCCTCATCCACGGCCAGGATGCTGGACTGGTACTCGTCACCTACGGCCACACTGGCCAGGACACCTCCATTGTCTCCAGCCAGAGCCAGGACCTGGTTGCGGTCCTGAGAGCTGAGGGCCATATAGAGGCGGTTGGTGAGGGTGTTGACGGCCAGGTCTTGGATCGGACTCTCCAGAGGGATGGTAGTGATCGTCTCCAAAGTGCTGGCCGCGATGATGTCGAGGGTCGCGGGGCTCGAGCGGGACAGGTAGAGGCGGTCGGCGGGCGGGTTGACGGCCAACAGGTCTACGGTCCCTGACGATGCTAGTCTGGTCCGCCGTAACTCATGATAATCGCCGCCATCCAGAACCCGCAGTGAGCTGTTGTCCGCCACGTACACGATACCACCGGCCGGATCCACGGCCACATCCTGAACCTTGTCAATAGTCATCAGTACCTCGTTGGTGGCCCCATTGATGACGGAGACAGTCTCATCGCCACAGATCACATAGACGCGATTGGACACCTCGTCTACGGCCACCCTGCCCACCGGGTAATCGCTCGGTCCCACGTCAATGGTGGCAACGATTTCGTTGGTTTGCCCATCAATGACCGAGACCCGCCCCATACCCCCCTCGCCGGCCTGATTGTGCACATAGACGAGGTGGGTGTTGGGGTTAACGGCCATCTTCTCCGGGTAGTAGCCGTTACCGGCCGGCACACCCAAGGAAAGCTCCGTCAGCACTGCAGACAACGCCGCCTCCGCCTGAGCGATCGACGTGGGCTTCGCCTCAGGAGTGAGAGAGACCATGACCGTCGGTGTTGGAACCTGCGTCCCGCTGACGGGCGTTGAGATCATTTGCGCCTCTAGAGTAGACTCGTCAATGACAGCAACCGATGTCCCTTGCCCCATTCCCGAGGGTACCCCAGATAGCCCGCAGCCTACCGCGAGGGCCAACAGGAGCAAATCCCATAACATTGCATTTACTTTCATAGCCCATTACCTCCACCTAAACTATCGCACATTTTGCCCCAACTGTCAAATCGAGTGCTAAACGGCCAGAGCCACTCCCGACTGATTTGTCAAATTTGTGATTTTATGGTAAGATAAAACACAACATAATCCAGTTGGACAGCGATTCTCACAGCAGGTGGAGAGCTTTTGGATGCCTGAAGAGAGAAACCCACACCCAAGGAGGCTCAACCCTCCCCTAAAACAGGAGCAAATCTCGAGCTTGCTGAGGCTGGGCATCCTCGCGGCCGACGTAGGCCGGCGGGCTGATGCCCGTGCTTGTTTTGCTGCTGTTTTGGACATGGATCCGAATAACGAGCAGGCTCTCCTCTGGCAAGCTGGTCTGGCCGATGACCCCCACGAGAGCCTGGCCTATCTGGCCCGGGTATTGACCATCAATCCGCGGAACAAATACGCCAAGGCTGGCATCCGCTGGGCCCGCAAGCGGGTGACGCAGTTCGAGCAGGCTGGTCGCCGGGTTCAGGCCCCCCCACGTCCAGTGGACCTGACTTCATCGGCAGTTCGCACGAGAGGCAAGGAAGCTGTCAAAGCCCATCGAGCTCGACGCTTGATATCAAGCATCGGCGGGGCCGCGCTTCTCTGTGTTCTAGCTTTTCTGGTGGGTGGCTTGTTCGCTCTCGTTGAAGACGATGACCAGCAGACAGTCGGGGCTGCGTTGTTGCCTACCACTGTGCCCACTGCAACCCTCACAGCCACCTTGCGCCCGACCTTTACCGCCACAGCCACGGATACGCCGACGCCTACGTTGACCCATACGCCCACACCCACACCTACAGATACGCCAGTGCCGACCGACACCCCCATACCCACCGAGACTCTCAGGCCCAGTCCCACGCCAACAGTGAGCCCTACGGATACGCCGACCTTTACTCCCCCTCCCACAGACACCCCCTCGCCCCAGCCGACAGCTACACCAACCATTGTGGCGACGGAACCTCCTACCCCCACACCGCCACCTCCGCCGCCGACACTCACATCCACACCCACATCGCCTCCAGTTGCTGCTTCCAACAAGCGGATAGATATCAACCTCAGTTCCCAGAGCCTGTCAGCCTACGAAGGTGACGTACCCATCTACTGGGCGCCAGTCTCGACCGGTACTCGCTGGACCCCTACAGTCACAGGCCGCTACCAGATTTACCTGAAGGTCCGCTCTCAGACCATGTCCGGTCCCGGCTACTATTTGCCCAATGTCCCTTATGTCATGTTCTTCCACAGAGCCTACTCCCTTCACGGTACCTACTGGCATAACAATTTCGGCCAACCGATGAGCCATGGCTGTGTCAACCTGCGGACTGAGGACGCCCGGTGGCTCTACGAGTGGTCTGGCCCCGTTGTACCCGCCGGCAAGAATTCTGTGCGCGCCAGTGAGGAGAACCCCGGCACCCTGGTGATAGTGCACTACTAGAGATTTGATTTTATGCAAAGTTAATGGTACAATATGGGTGCAGAAAAGTTAGCTGACACTCTCCAGATGATAGGAGGGTATAGATAGAGTCTACCCGAAAACCCCGCGCTAGCTGCTTGCGCCGTTCCTGGGGCAACTTCGCCACTACGAACAACTTTCGGATAGGCACTTAAAAGGAGTATTGGCCATGCAGGAGCAAATAAGGAAACTACTTGACTTCTTTGCTGTGGAGAAGGGCTATTCGGACAACACGATAGCTGCTTATCGTAACGACCTATCTCAGTTTGCCAGGTTTCTAGCTGAAATGGATCCGCCAATTACATCATGGGCAGAGGTAGACAAAAATGAGATCGTTAACTACATCCTGCACTTGAAGGAGCGGGAGTATACCTCTTCCACCGTGGCACGCAAAGTAGCTGCTATCAAGTCCTTCTTTCACTTTCTGTTGGCCGAAGGTATTATTGAAGACGATCCAACGGCTACACTGGATTCGCCTAAAGTGAAGAAACGACTTCCCAAGGCACTGAGCCATGATCTTGTCAATCGTCTGCTGGAAGAGGCTGGCAAATCTTCCGCCCCCAAAGGCCAACGCGATAAAGCCCTTCTTGAACTGCTCTACGCCACAGGTATGCGGGTCAGTGAGCTCGTCTTATTGAATATTGACGACATCAATCTGGCCTCGGCTAACGTGCGGTGCTTCGGTAAGGGAGCCAAAGAGAGGATCATCCCGATCTACGACCGGGCCGTTCGGGTCCTGGAAGAGTACTTGCAACAAGGCAGGCCCCACCTCATGAAGGACCCCAAGGAGAAAGCGCTCTTTCTCAACCACCGGGGCAAGCGGCTGACCCGACAGGGGCTCTGGCTTATTATCAAACGCTACGCCGAAGAGATAGGCCTGGGTGCCGAGATCACCCCTCACACTCTGCGCCACTCTTTCGCTACTCACATGCTCAGCGGTGGAGCTGGGTTGCGCGAAGTTCAGAAGCTCCTGGGCCACGCCAACATCTCGACCACTCAGGTTTATACCCATGTCAACAGTGAGCGGCTACGCGAGGTCTACGACGAATCACACCCTAGAGCGAAGTAATGTTGAATGTGACTGAATTTTTCACCAGGAAAGAGTTCGAGGAGGCGGCCGATCTCATCCGCAGCCGCACACAGCGCAGTCCCACCGTGGGCCTGATATTGGGATCGGGTCTCAGCCCCTTGGCCTCCGATGTAACCGAGCCGAATATTATCGCCTACAAGGCTATCCCTCATTTCCCTGTCT
The DNA here is from genome assembly GCA_041862415.1 of Anaerolineae bacterium. GTDB lineage: Bacteria > Chloroflexota > Anaerolineae > E26-bin7 > E26-bin7 > E26-bin7. The sequence goes on from JBGVTF010000283.1 coordinate 5,418, forward strand.
CGACCGTCGAAGGCCACCTTGGTAAGTTGGTTGTTGGCCAATTGGAAGGGCAGGAAGTGCTGATCATGCAGGGACGCGCCCACTACTACGAGGGCTACTCCATGCAGCGCATCGCCTTACCTGTCCGCGTTATGCATACTCTGGGTATCCATACGCTCATTGTGACCAACGCTGCCGGTGGTCTTAACCCCACCTTTCAGCCTGGCGACTTGATGCTCATCACCGACCACATAAACCTGATCGGTATGGCCGGTCTTAACCCCTTGCGCGGTCCCAACGATCCCCAACTGGGACCTCGCTTCCCCGACATGTCGCAGGCCTACGATCCCGAGTTAAGACAGATAGCCCTCAAGGTAGCCGATGAGCTGGGCTTTGCTTTGCAGCAGGGCGTCTACATCTGTCTGGCCGGCCCCAGTTTTGAGACGCCTGCGGACTTAAGTTTCCTGCGGATGATCGGCGTCGACGCCGTGGGCATGTCCACTGTGCCTGAGGTCACGGCAGCCCGCCACGCTGGCATGAGAGTATTGGGCCTATCCGGGATCAGCAACGTGGCCAGCCCAGGGCCGAGAGAGGGCCACGAAACTACCCACGAAGAAGTGCTTGAAGCTGGCAAGACGCTGGTGCCCAAGCTTATCGCTCTCATCAAAGGGGTTCTTCGCGAGATAGGGAAACAAAGTTAAGCTCAATTTACCGACGGTTCACCGTGGGAACGAGGAGCGATCCTGACGTTCCCTCCTTTGTGGATACTCACTGCAAAAAGGCTATGACCAGATGATCCTATTTCAATTGGTAAGGGTAATTTCCAAATATTCCTTCTGGCTGTATGGCCTCTGTGGGCTTGGCATTATCTATTATATTTGGGTAGCCGTACAGGCCAGGCGTGAGGCAGAGCGGACCATTTTCCCTCTGGAAAGGGAAACGACCACCGGGCAAGCTTATCGAGCCCTCAGTGTGGCCCTGGTCTTTGCTGTCATCGCAGGCGTCATCTTCTTTATCGCCAACATGCTGGAGCCACGCCTGGATTTCCCTCTCATCGAAGAGCCCACCCCGTCCGCGCTGTTGATGCCCACTCCATCACCCAGCCCGGTGCCACCTACCATAACGCCTACACCCACTCCCACTCGAGTACGTCCCACACCCCGCCCCCAGGAGCCCACTGAGACTCCCACTCCAACAGCCACGCCTCTCCCACCCACTCCAATATGCCCCGACCCCGGAGTTCAGATCACTTCTCCAGGGATGGATGCTATCTTGAACAGCCCTGTTCAGATTCTAGGCACGGCCAACATCGCCAATTTCCAATACTACAAAGTCGAAGTGGGCTCGGGAGAGCACCCCACCTCCTGGAGCATGTTTAGCAATATTCACAACTCTCCTATCGCAGGCGGCCTCCTTGATATCTGGGACCCCTCAGCCTATCCAGCAGGGGTCTACAAACTGCGTCTGACTGTGGTTGACACCACGGGCAACTACCCACTGCCCTGCGAGGTGCGGGTCATCGTGGAGCATCAAGGGCCGTGACCGGGGAAATGAAGTTAAATAGACTGCTGACACCATTACTGATCGCCGTTCTGTCTGCCCTCCCCCTCCTTGGTTGCGGGCCTACCCCTGCACCTGAATCCACCGCTGGGCTGAGCACCCATCAACCCCTCGACAGGCCCGGGACGGTGCAAGCTCAGGGCGAAGCCCAAACCTCAGAGCCATCACCAATTGGCCCATCTGCATCGCCCACTGCAACGCCCCACTCGGACACCATCAGCCTCCTTGATCCCACCGGCGCACAGATCACCCTCTGGCACGCTTTCACCCGGGCCGAAGAGCAGACCTTGCTGGCTCTGATCTCAGAGTTCAATACCCAGAACGAATGGGGCATCACCGTCAAGCCAGAATACGGTGGCTACTATCATGATCTGCACAAGAAGACCCTGGCAGCCATCGCCTTCGGCAGCCCCCCTGAAATGACCTTCACTTACCATAGCAGGGTGGCCGAGTACGCCAAGGCAGACGTCATCCAACTTCTGGACGATTGCATCGCCAACGAGAAATACGGCCTGACCGAGGAAGCGCTGCAGGATTACTTCCCCGCTTTTCTGGCTGGGAACCGTTACCCGGCTTTTGACGACGAGTTGCTCAGCCTCTCACCCAGTCTTGGAATGGAAGTCATGTATTACAACGTGGACATGCTCAACGAACTGGGCTATGAGAACCCACCGGCGACCTGGGACGAGTTCAAAGCAATGTGCATGGACGCCGCCCGGGACACGGACGGTGACGGCATCAACGACACCTTTGGCTACGCCGTCTCGCCTAATGGTTCTACCTTCGCCGGTTGGGTGTGGAGCAGGAGTGGCAAACTCCTGAGCAAGGACGGCCAGAGCGTCATGTTCCAGGAGCAGGGTCTAGAGGCGCTAACCCTCCTGAAGGACCTGTTGGATGGTGGCTACGCCTATCAAGCCGTCGTCGAGGATGGTGACCGATTGGACTTTGCTCAGGGAAAAGTGCTCTTCATCTTTGACTCTTTGGACGGGTTACGCTACTACTCAGCGGCTATCGAGGAGGAAACCATCGTTGAGCCAGAGTTCAAATGGTCCATCGTCCCCTTCCCCCACGAGGCGGCCCAACCCATTGTGGGCATGTACGGTCCCACCCTCTGTGTTTTCAAAACCACACCCCAGAAGCAACTGGCTGGCTGGCTCTTCATCAAGTGGTTCACTGAACCGGAACAGGCAGCCCGGTGGGCCATTGCTGCGGACCACTTCCCGGTGCGTAAGTCGGCTATCGAGACAGAGACGATGAAAGCCTATTTCGCGGAGAACCCTCTCGACAAGGAGGCCTTTGGCTTCCTGGAGTACGCCAGGATGGAACCAGCCATCGCTGGCTGGCAAGGAATACACGACGCGCTCTACAAAGCCATCATGGGCGTGGTCAGCGGCCAGATGAGCCCGGAGGAGGCGATTTACGAGGCTGTAGAGGAAGCGGAAGGGATCCTGGTGGAGTAGGCGATGCTGCAAACGGCTATCCTGGCCGCCCGAGAGGCTGGCTCGATACTGGCGGACAATCTGAGAAAACCGCGCCGGACAAAGGTCAAGGGTCTACGGGACATCGTTACCGATGCTGACGTGAAGGCCCAGCAAGCCATCATCGAAATCATCCAGGCCCGTTTCCCAAACCACTACGTCCTCTCAGAGGAGTCTGACCTCGGTTCGAAGGATCAGGCAGCCGTGAAAGCCCGTCCCTACACCTGGATCGTTGACCCCCTGGACGGCACCACCAACTACTCCCGTCGCTTCCCCTGCTTTTGCACTTCCATCGCTTTGAGCCACCAGGGAGAGGTCATCCTGGGTGTGGTCTATGATCCCTTGCGCGATGACCTCTTTCAGGCAGAGCGCGGAAAAGGCGCTGGCCTGAACGGTGAGAGCCTGCGGGTGAGCCAGGTTGGATCGCTGGCCGACGCTCTGGTCGGATTGGACTGGGCCCGTGCCCAGACAGAGAGAGAGGTCACCGTCCAACTGGCAGCCCGGGTAGCGCTGCAAGTCAGAACTTTGCGCACCCTGGGAGCGGCTGCTCTGGGCCTTTGTTACGTGGCCGCTGGCTGGCTGGACGCCTACTTCCACTTTTCCCTGAGCCCTTGGGACGCGGCGGCGGCAGCGCTGATCGTCCAAGAAGCGGGGGGGACCGTCAGCGACTTCTCCGGCCACCCCTGGCAGACCCATTCCAGGCGCTGCCTGGCCAGCAACGGCCTGCTCCACGATGATATGCTGAACATTTTGACGGTTGGTGGGAGAGAGAAGTGCTAAAAAGGACTGTTTTCTCTTCCATTGCAGCCATATTACTCATCTCCGCCTGCGCTGCCCCGGCAGCAACAACGCACCCCACGCCCACTTCTGCCAATCCACCCGTCGCCCCTACCCCCGCCGGAGTCGCCTACCGTCGGCCGGGAGTCATCGTCCTCTCCCTGGGCGGGGCGCGAGCCGACCTGATCGAACAATACATGGCCGATGGCCTCATGCCCAACCTGGCCAAGCTGGTGAAAAGAGGGGTGAAAGCCCAGTACGCCCAAAGCGTTGACCCTCCTCTGGACATCCCGGCACACGTCTCCATCGGTAGCGGCTGCTTCCCCGACAAAACCGGCGTTATCGCCGACAAATACCATAGCCCCCAGGACGATTTCACCCAATACGTCAATGCCATAAATGGACTTGAAATGGCCGTCGAGCCAATCTGGCGCACGGCCATGCGTCACGGCCTTCGCACGGCGGCTGTCTTCTGGCCAGGAGCCGGATCCGACCTCCCCGAACAGTCCGCCCTCCGACAACCCTTCGTGGTGAGCTTGTCGAACCATCAGGACACCGCCGACTACACTGTGGCCTATGGGGAGAGCGATGTCCCCTCGGCTCAACACACCATCACCTTTACCGTGGCCAGCGGATGGGAGAACCCTCCCCATTCCTTCAGCCCCCTCCAGGAGGGTCTGCTACGCATCACCGGCCACGAAGACGCCTTGGTCTCGGCTATCAACGTCCTGGCTGTTGACACCCGGAACGATGGCAGTGCCAACTATGACACCTTCTACCTGTGCCGATTCAAGGAGATTGACAAGGACAGCGCCCCACTGCTTGAAGGCCAATGGACTCCTGTCACCGTCAGCCCTCACCTCAGGAGCGGCGCCTATTTCAAGATCACCGCTTCCAACCTGACAAGCTTCACCAATCCTCTCAGTTCAACCATGCCCATCACAGTCACTGCTCCCATCAGACTGACCGTCTTTCAGAGCCAGGTCAGCTACAATCAGGCCAGCCCGGTTGAGCTCCTGCGGGAGGTGAACGAACTCTTTGGCTTCTTCCCGCCCCCTCCCGACTGGCACGCTCTGCAGCAGGGCTGGATCACCCCAGAAGACTACCTGACCATGGCCGAGACCCAGTCCCGTTGGATGATGGCGGTGGCCATCCACGTCTACACCACCTACCAGCCGGACTTGATGCTCACCGGACAGAGCCCCCTCAGCGAGATCGTCCGCCAGTTTCTGCTGGTAGACGAACGCCAGCCAGGCTACTCGCCGGACCGGGCCGAAGAGTATGCTGGCTACCGTGAGCGAGGCGCTCAGATCGCTGATGCCAGCCTGGGCCAATTGCTGGCTGCCATGGACTTACGGGACACGGCCTTCCTCGTCGTCTCCGACCATGGGCTGGCTCCTGTCCACACTGTGGTTCACCTCAACACCATCTTGGAGCAGGCTGGCTTCTTGAGCTTCCAGGAGTCACCCGGCTTCACTATTGACGCGACCAACAGCAAAGCTTTGGCCCTGGCCTCCGGTGGCGCGGCCCACATTTATGTCAACTTAAAAAAACGGGAGCAGCCAGGCGTGGTGCCAGAGGAGGAATACCCAGCCCTCCTGGATGAACTGGTCAGGACCTTGTCCGAAATCGAGGATCCCAACGGTCAGCCGATTTTTGCCCGCATCGTCAGACGCCAGGAGATGGGCGGCCTGCGCCTGTCCTCGCCTTACTCAGGTGATCTCTTTGTCCAGGCTGAGCCAGGTTACGTCCTCTCTGACGAATGGGGCAAGGAAGCAGCCTTCGAGTCGACCAACCACTATGGAGAGGCAGGCTACGACTCGGCCCAGGAGGAGATGCACGGCATCTTTGTAGCCGCTGGCCGTGGTGTGAAAGAAGGGGAAACCATCAGCCCGGTGCGTGTGGTAGACATCGCCCCCACCGTGGCCAGGCTTCTGGGCTTCGCTCCAGCCGAGATCATTGATGGCCTGGCCCTGGACGAGATCATGAGGTAGAGCATAAGTCTTGGACGGGCTGTTACCTTGCCTCTAATCAGCAACGAGCAAACGACCCCGGGAATCGTCCTGGGCGAGAGATTCTTCTTGCGCCGCTTTCCGTTGGGAAGGATTAGCAAACGGGGGCCTGAGCCTCCGCTTTTTTTGGCTGCACGAGAAAAGCCCCTGGAGAGTTTTCCAGGGGCCTTGTGCTGTGGAGTCAGACCAACTCAGTCCCTCGAAGGGGATTCGTGTCTTTGCTACCTGTCAACTTGCGGGAAAAGAAAAAAGGAGAGAGCGGGCAGGCTTTGAGAGTTCCTCCCACCCTCTCCTAGCTAATGTAGGAGGTGATTTATATTATACCACATCTGCCGCGTTGGTGCAAGTTTCAGTTCCCCCGAAGGGGGATTCTCCTCCTGTAAAGGTGGGCCTACCAGGATTCGAACCCGGGACCAACCGGTTATGAGCCGGCCGCTCTACCGCTGAGCTATAGGCCCAATGGCTGATAGCAGATGGCCGACAGCGTTATTGGCTATCTGCCATCTGCCGGGAGGAGCGGGAGACGAGACTTGAACTCGCGACAGCCTGCTTGGAAGGCAGGAGCTCTACCACTGAGCTACTCCCGCTAGTCACACGATTCTTATTCAGTTCGTGTTATTATACCACGATCTGTACCTCTGTGCAAACGAGCGCCCGGTGCACGCATCCTCTCATTCACTTAGACACCTTCTAAGACCGCTTCGGGCTCTGCACCTTTTGCCTTAACTCCTCAGCGTGCGGGAGCCTGGTCAGGTGGCCGTTGGCACCAGAAGCAAGGGCTTTGTCTCCCCATCCTTCTGGGAAGACTCGGCCAGGACGAGGATTCTGGTGTGCCGGGTCGCCGGGTTCGCCTTCACGCTCCGGCAGACTTCAAGGCTGTCAGGCATAGCCAGGTCCAGAATCAGCAAGTCCGGTTGGAGGTAGACAAATCAAATTGACAACCAATGGGTGGGGATGATATAATCCTTTTACACCAGAAGTTGGCTTTGCATCGGAACAGAAGCTATCCGGACGGGTATCACGGATCATGCCAGGCATCTTGCTGCCGGTGTGACATCTGCCTCGGTAGTGGCATTGACGACCCTCTTGGGCTACGGGTGCGAGGAGAGCGAAAAACTGCGCGCAGGAGGGGTGATTCAGGAGGGAATACGACCATGCTTACCATTGCTCAATCGCTGGATATGGAAGTTTTCGCCTCGGCCAGGGTGGTGGCTGGCGAGGATGGTCTGGAGAAACCGATCCGGTGGATACACATGATAGACATCCCGGAAATGGCGGAATGGTCGCAGGAGGGGGAACTGCTCTTCACCACTGCCTTTGGTCTTAAGGATAGTCCCGATCTTCAAATCACTCTGATACCCGACCTGGTTGAACGAGGAGTGGTGGGCATGGTGGTGGGGGTGGGTCGTTATTTCCACGACATTCCAGAGGTGATGATAGAGTGTGCCAACGAGCTGTCCTTTCCTATTATTGAACTGCCCTGGGAGGTACCCTTCATCGAGGTGACGCGGGCTATCTGCGAAAACATCGTGCGCGAGCGCTACGATCTGATGCAGCAATCGTTGCAGATTCACAACACCCTCACCCAGCTGGTGCTGATGGGGGATGACCTCGATGCTTTGGCCAAGGCTCTGGCAGAATTGGTCCAGTGCCCGATTACTATCGAGGATGCCTCCTTTCGACTTCTGGCCTATGCCTCGTGGGGAGGGGTTGACCGAGCCCGGCAGGAGAGCATCTTGCAGCGGCGCACTCCGCCGGCCCTTTTGACCGAACTGGAGCGACGCGGCATCCTGGACGAATTGCGCCAGAGCCTGCACCCCATGCGCATTCCTCCTCTGCCGGAGCAAGGGCTTACCCTCGAGCGGATTGCGGCCCCTATCGTGGCCGGGCGCGAGGTTCACGGCTACGTCTGGCTGATCGTCGAAGACAGGCCCATCAGCGAATTGGATATGATAGCCATTGAGCATGCCGCCACCGTTGCCGCCTTGATCCTTCTCAAGGAGAAGGCCGTCTATGAGGCAAGGCAACGACTCAAGAGTTCCCTGCTCGACGAATTGCTGGAGGGGGAATCCGATCTCAGCGGATTGCTGGAAAAGGCCAGGCACTTCGACCACAGCTTGACTCAGAGTCAGCAAATCCTGATCTTCCGTCAGAACAACGGCGGCGACCTGTCTAATCTGACCCGTTGGATGGAGCAGAAGATCAAGGCGCAACACCAGCCGGGCCTGTTGGTGGAAAGAGGAGAGGGCCTGGTGCTTCTCCTGGGAGGCTGTCAGACTGAGGAAGGGGTGCGGCTGGCTCATAAGCTGTGGGAGGAGGGCAAGAAGGAAGGATACCTTTTCTCCGCAGGTGTAGGGCGAGCTTATCGGGAATGGGAAAAGCTCTCTGAAAGCTACGAGGAAGCGCGGGAAGCTCTGGAAACAGGGCCTTCGCTGCTGGGAGAAGAGGTCATTTCGTTCGATGCATTGGGGTTGTTGTACTGGTTGCGTCATCTGCCTCCGGGGGTGCGTGAGAAGAACCGTTTCAGCCAGGTCGTCCTGACCTTGGCCGACTACGATGCTCGGCGAGGTGGGGAGCTTCTCAAGACCCTGGAGGCTTACCTCGACACGGGAAGAAATGTACAGGAGGCTGCTAGACGCCTTTTCCTTCATCGCAATACACTTCGCCAACGCTTGAGCAAGATCGAGACCCTCTGCCATCTAAAGCTTAGCGATCCCCTTACCTGCCTGAATGTACACGTGGCCCTGAAGGAGAGAAGGCTGCAGTCGGACGATTAATGTGCATCGCGCACACTTTCGGGGCCGTTTTTGTGGTCTATTTGGCCGTTTACATGTCCCTGTGCACATGGTATAATAATTGATGAGAGTCGTCGCTCCAGGCAGGACTGAACACTCTTTGAGTTCCCCCCCTTTCAGAGAATCGAGTCAAATTGGCATGCAAGAAGAGGCTATCTCGCAGACGGCAGAAGCCGACTTTCTCTTGGGCCGTCTGAAGCAACTGCAGACGCGTTATCCCCGCCTCATTGGCGATGTGAGGCGTGGCCATTTGGTAGTGGATGTGGAGTTCTACCTGGAAGATGTAGCCATTGATGCCACTCATACTCTCCTAGACGCTGGCATCACCGCCATCCATCGCATGAACAGCCCTAAAATCATGAGCCTTCAACTCCCGTCATTGATAGACCAGCAGCAAGAGCTGCTGGTCATTGATCTTCTCGATCGCTTTTTAAGGGAGAGGACGGGCGGGAGCGTCAGAGCAAAGCTATCAGGACAGGGAAGGAGGTGAAGTGCTGCCACGAGATCGTTTGGAAATATCCGCGTTTCGATAGACTATGAGAAGGAGGATCAAGATGAAACCCAGTAGGCATTTTGTGTTTGTGCTTTTGACAATTCTTATGCTGGTGGCCCTGGTGGTCAGTTGTGGGCCAGCCGCCACCCCGACTCCCGAGACCGTGGAGGCTCCCCCGGAAGCCGTCGAGGAAGTCGCTACTGTGAAGATTGGGGCATTGCACCCGGTGTCAGGTGACTCGGCTGCCATGGGCAAGGCGATGCGCAACGCACTGACCTTTGCTGTTGACGAGGTCAACGCTCAAGGAGGCATCAAGGCGCTGGGTGGTGCCGAGATCGAGTTGGTCTACGGTGATACCCAGACCAAGCCCGACGTGGGGGTCAGCGAGGTGGAGCGCCTGATCGAGGACGAAGGAGTAGCCATGGTCGTGGGCTGCTACAACAGCTCGGTGACCAAGCCGACCACCCAGGCCGCAGAGCGGCTGCAAACCCCCTTCTTGGTGGACATCGCCTGCAGTGACGAGATCACGGAACGAGGCTTCGACTGGGTGTATCGCATTTGCCCCAAGTCCAGTTGGTACGCTCGTGACCAGGTAGACTTCCTGAAGTATCTGGAGAGCGAGCTCGGATACAAGATAGAAAAGGTGGCCTTGCTGCACGAGGACACCGACTGGGGCATGTCCGTGGCAGACGGACAGAAGAAGTACTTGGAAGAGGCCGGCTACGAGATGGTCATTGACGTAGCCTATCCAGCCAGTGCAGCCGATCTGAGCACACAGGTATCGAAAGTCAAGGCGACAAATCCCGACGTGCTGCTGACCTGCACGTACCTGAATGATGCCGTCCTGATCGCCAAGGAGCGGGAAAAGTTGGACATGATGGACATCCCCTTCGTAGACGCCGCTGGCGGCACCATTGTGTCCGGCTTCATCGAGCAACTGGGCCCTACAGCAGAGGGGATACTGACTGTGCTGGAGTTCAGCAAGTACGCTCCTGGTCCCCCGACTGAGGTGAACGAGCGCTTTCACCAGGAATACGGGGAGGATCTGACGGGCAACAGCTCCCACTCCTACGTGGCCGGGTGGGTCATCGCCGACGTGCTTGAGCGGGCAGGTACTACGGACAAAGCGGCCGTTCGGGACGCTCTGGCCGGGACGCAGATGCCTCATGGTCCGCAAATGATCCTGCCGGCAGAGATGCTGGAATTCGATGGGGAGGGCCAGAACCCCAACGCCCGTATGTACATCGTGCAGGTCCAGAACGGCGAACTGCTGCCCGTCTGGCCGCCAGACTACGCTGCGGCTGAAGTCCAACTGCCGTAGGACCCGGTAATACTTGGCCGCACGGCAGTCGTGTTGTCAGTGGGGCTGAGCAGATCGAAGCAGACAATCTCCTCAGCCCCCTGACTTATCCGATTTGAGGCAAAGCTTCGCTAGTGCATCCTGGCGCGGATCAACCCGCCATTATCCGAAACACAGGCGCTTGCTTGGCCTAGTTTCTTCACCTGACAATTCTCATCCGGCCTGTGAACCATGTCACCCGGGTCAATAAGCCCGTGACTCTGTCAAAGGCGAGAGCAGGGCTACCTCTGCCACAGCCAATGGTGGGTAAACCTCTGCCACTGTGCACTAATATCTTGTGCCACTTTAAGAGGTGTAGACATGTCCATAACTCTGAGCTTCCCTCTCCTAGCCCAAGCGTTCGTTACCGGGGTAATGCTCGGTGGCGTCTTCGCTTTGATCGCCATTGGGTTGACTCTTATCTGGGGGGTGATGGGGATCATCAACTTTGCCCACGGCGAATTCTTGATGGTCGGCATGTACGTCGCTTACTTTCTCGCCGCCAAGGCCGGCCTGGACCCATACCTCACGATTCTGGTCACCGTGCCAGCGTTGTTCCTCATCGGCGCGGGCATCTTTCGGGTGAACATCCAGCCCGTGCTGAAGGACCCGATCATGAATCAGATCCTTCTGACCGTGGGCTTGATGTTGGTGTTGCAGAACCTGGCCTTGGTGCTATTCACAGCGACTCCGATGTCTTTTGCGAATCCCTACAACACAACGACTTTCCACGTTGGCCCCGTCGTGATACCTCTGTCTAACTTGCTCGGCCTCGTCGGCTCCCTCCTGGGGGTCGCCATCCTCTGGTGGTTTCTGCGATACACCGACATGGGCCGGGCTATCCGTGCCGCCTCGCAGAACCGCGAAGCAGCCACGCTGATGGGCATTGACGTCCGGCGTATCTACTTAGTGGCCTTTGGTATCGGCTCTGCCTGCGTGGGCTTGGCTGCCTCTTTGATGATCTCTTTCTACTACGTTTCACCCATGGTGGGAGCTTTCCTCGGTCTCGTCGCCTTCGTGGTGGTGGTGCTGGGGGGCATGGGCAACGTCCTCGGGGCCCTGATGGGGGGCTTGATTATCGGCCTGAGTGAGACCATGGGCGCGGCTATTTTGCCTGGCTCGCTATCCCGGGTTCTGACCTTCGCCATCTTTATATTGATGCTTCTCTTCAGGCCTCAGGGCATCTTCGGCAGTAGGCAAACATGAAGAAGAACCTACAAGGTGGCCACTTCATCGGCTTCGCACTGTTGTTCCTGTTTCTGGTGCTGCTGCCTCTGCTTCTCACCCGGATCCCTAAAGGCAAATACTACCTGCACATCGTCATCCTTGTGCTGATGTACGCCTATCTGTCTACGGCCTGGAACGTCCTGGGCGGCTACGCTGGCCAGCACTCTCTGGGCAACGGTCTCTACCTGGGCGTAGGTGCCTATATCTCCACTATGCTGTTCCTGAAACTGGGGCTCACCCCCTGGGTGGGGATGTGGATCGCTGGGGTGGGAGCGGCCCTGCTGGGCTGGTTCGTCGGCTATGTCTGTTTCCGCTACGGGCTTAAGGGAGGCTACTTCGCTCTGGTGACTATCGCCCTGGCCGAGGCGGCCGTTTACCTGACGACCAACATCCGCTGGGTGGGTGGAGCGAGGGGACTGGAGGTGACCTGGCTAGGGCATAGACCGCTCTTGATGCAGTTTGGGGGCAAGACCGGCTACTACTACATCATCCTGGCGATGGCAGTCCTGGCCATCCTGTACACCGCCTGGCTGGACCGGCGTCGGTTTGGCTACTATCTGGTAGCCGTGCGGGAAAACGAAAGAGCGGCCGACGCCCTGGGGGTGGACCCGGTGAAGATCAAGACCCAGGCTAACATCATCAGTGCCTTTATGACCGGCGTGGGAGGGACTTTCTTCGCCCAGTATTTTACCTATGTCCATCCCAGATTGGTCTTCGGTGAGGGGCCGTCGGTGCAGATCCTGCTCTTCTCCATCATCGGCGGGTTGGGGACGGTGTGGGGGCCCAGTGTGGGCGCGCTGATTTTGGTGCCTGTCGCCGAGTTCACCCGCGCTCAGTTGGGTGGTAGTTTCGCCGGTGCTCCCTTGCTTCTTTACGGCGCTGTGCTGATGATCGTGATGCTGTTCATGCCCTATGGCATCCTTGGCGTGGTCAAGAATGTGAGCCAAAAGTTCGGGCAACGGGCTAAACCCACGACCAGCGAACTGTCCGAGCAGGCAGGAGGCTGACCTATGAGTATGCTGAGTGTGCGTCACCTGACCAAGGACTTTGGCGGTCTGACAGCCGTTGATGATCTCTCTTTCGACGTAGAAGAAAAAGAGATTGTCGGTCTCATCGGACCCAATGGTGCGGGAAAGACGACGACTTTCAACCTGATCACTGGCTTCATCCCCCCTACCACGGGCGAAGTGACCTTTGACGACCGCCCTTTAAAGAACCTCAAGCCTCACCAAATCTGCAAGCTGGGCCTCACTCGTACCTTCCAGATCGCTCAGCCTTTCCCTGACATCACCGCCCTGGAGAATGTGCTCATCGGTGCCTATGTCCGTTATCCCTCAACCACGGCCGCAAAGCGGAAAGCGCAAGAGGCGTTGGAGCGGATGAGGCTGTCTCACAAAGCCGACGAGCTGGCCAAGAACTTGACCCTCATTGAACTCAAACAACTGGAGATGGCCAAAGCGCTGGCCACAGAGCCCAACATGCTGTTCCTGGATGAGGTGGCAGCCGGCTTGAATCTAGCGGAGATAGAGGAGGTTCTAGAGTTGGTGCAGGGACTGAATGACCAAGGTATTACCCTCCTGGTCGTCGAACATGTCATGAAAGTGATCATGAGTTTGTCGCAGCGGATCATCGTGCTCAACTTTGGCAAGAAAATCGCTGAAGGGACACCGGACGAGGTCAGCCGCGCCCCCCGGGTGCTCGAGGCATACCTCGGAGAGGAGGAGGCAATTGCTTGAAGTAGAAAACATCAACGTGCAACATGGGGCTTTCAAAGCCCTCTACGATGTCTCCCTCATCGTCGAGGATGGGTTGATCGTCAGTATCGTGGGAGCCAATGGGGCAGGCAAGACGACCCTGCTGAATACCATCTCTGGACTGCTCAGACCGACTTCGGGCAAAATCACTTTCGACGGCATCGAGTTGACCGCACTACCCGGCCACAAGATTGTGCACGAGGGGGTGGTGCAGATACCCGAGGGGCGAAAGTTGTTCCCCAACATGTCGGTCTATGACAACCTGATCAGCGGGGCTATGCATCCACGCGCCAAACCCAGCCGGGAAGAAACCATCGAGGAGGTTTTCGAACTCTTTCCGGTGTTGCGAGAGCGACGGACTCAGCTTGCCAGGAGCCTCTCTGGAGGTGAGCAACAGATGCTGGCCATCGGGCGGGGTCTTATGTCCAAGCCCAAGCTGCTGATGTTGGACGAGCCCTCCCTGGGCCTGGCCCCTCTCTTGGTCCGTCAGATCTTCCAGATTGTGCAAGAATTGAAGGCACGTGGCCTGACAATTTTGCTGGTCGAGCAGAATGTGCGCCACTCGCTGGCTATTGCCAATTACGCTTATGTCCTGGAGACGGGCCGCATTGTGCTCTCCGGTCCTGGCCGGGAGGTCCTGGAAGATGAGCATACCAGGCGGGCTTATCTGGGACGTTAACTCATTTCAGGAGAAAGGACTGATGACAGACACCGAATTAACCTCCGCAGAATTGGTTGAACGCGACCACGCCATCGTGGCCGCTGCTATCTATCGTTACACTGATATCGCTTTCCAGCGCGGCGAAGGGGTATACCTCTACGATTTCGAGGGGCGCAAGTACCTGGACTTTGTAGCAGGTATCGCCACCAATAACGTGGGACACTGCCACCCGGATGTGGTGGAGGCCATCTGCGACCAGGCCCGCATCCTCATCCACGGCGCTTCCCACGTGGGCTACATGGGGCCTTACGTGGAGGTGCTGGAGGCACTCAAAGCCGTCGCCCCCGGTGATCTCAAGAACGGCAAGGGCGTCCTGATGAACAGCGGGTCGGAGGCCGTGGAGACGGGCATTAAGCTGGCCCGCTACGTCACCAACCGCCCGATGATCCTCGCCTTCACAGAGAGCTTTCACGGGCGGCCCATGGGCGCACTGGCGCTCACTGCCAGCAGCGAACTCTACCGCCGACGTCTGTCCGGTCTCTTCACAGGCGTCTATCACACTCCCTATCCCTACTGCTACCGCTGTCCCTTGAAGCACGAATCGCCGGAGACGTGCGGGCTGGCCTGCCTCAACCTGGTGGAAAAGGCGCTTCAGACGGTGGTCCCGCCCATGGACCTGGCGGGTATCATCGTCGAGCCCATCGCCGGCGAGGGAGGCTACATCGTCCCTCCCGATGGTTTCCTGCAGGGGCTGCGGGAAATCTGCGACCGTCACGGGGCGCTGCTCATCGCCGATGAGGTACAGACAGGGCTGGGACGCACGGGGAAGATGTTCGCTATGGAACATTGGGGCGTGGTACCCGACGTCACTTGCCTGGCCAAGGCGCTGGGAGGCGGTTTGCCCTTAGGTGCGATATTGGCTAAAGCGGAGTTGGTGGACGCCTGGCCTCCGGCTGCCCAGGGCACTACGTTCGGCGGCAATCCCATCGCCTGCCGGGCCGGCCTGGCTACCTTGCGGATCGTCCAGGAAGAGAATCTGATGGCCCACGCCGTGGAGGTGGGCGACTACATCCAGAGTCGGTTCCGCGAAGCTCAGAAGGAGTTGCCCATCATCGGGGACGTGCGGGGCAAGGGGCTGATGGTGGGCGTGGAGCTGGTCAACGCCGACGGCAGCCCGGCTGGCGAAATCATCAAGAAAGTGATCAAAGAGATGGGAGCCAGCGGAATGGCCCTCACCAAATGCGGAGCGAGTGCTCTGCGTATCGCCCCACCGCTCATCATCACCAAGGAGCAGGCGGGCACAGGGGTGGACATCATCCTCAACGTACTGCGCCGCCATCAGTGGTAGCGCTTTGTCAAGATTACTGTATGGCCTGTCATTCTGAGGCATGAGCCGAAGCCCTGAGCAGAGCGAAGGGGAGGTGAGAAAGAATCTCGTTATGGCAAACAATCACTCCTCTACGCGAACAACGAGATTCCTCACCTCCCCTTTGCTCCGGCTCAGAATGACAATACGTTAATTTAGGGTTGACAGAGCAGCAGTGGAGTTGGCCTTTGAAAGCCATCGTCAAAGAGAGCCCTGGTCCGGGCTTTGCTTTGCGTGAGGTTCCAAAACCTCAGGCTGAAGCAGGGACGGTCATCGTCCAGGTCAAAGCTGTCGGCATTTGTGGCACCGACATCCCCGTCTTCGAGGGTGTCCGACCCGTGCCTTACCCTCTCATCCCCGGTCACGAGTTCGCCGGTATCATCAGCGAGGTGGGGCCGGGTGTGGAGGGATGGCAGGTCGGCGACCGGGTAGCCGTAGGCCTGGTCATCGGCTGCGGCCGTTGCCCCTATTGTCGCCAGGGCGAGGAAACCCTCTGCGATAACATCCGGGAGATCGGCATTCACATAGACGGGGCTTACGCTGAGTACGTGCGCGTCCCCTGGAGCTGTCTACACCATTTGCCCGATGATGTCTCTTTCATCCAGGGGGCGACGGTGGATGCGCTGGCGTCCTCATATCGTGGCCTGCGTCGGGCGGCTATCGGGCCGGAGGATCGGGTGGTCATCTTTGGGCCGGGCCCCATTGGCCTGTATGCTCTGCAAGCTATCCAGGCACGGGGAGCGAAACAGGTGATCGTGGTCGGGCGTGGAGGCAAGCGGCTGGAGACAGCGGCGGTACTGGGCGCTGACGCCGTCGTCAACACCCGCCAGGAGGATCCGGTCGAGGCTGTAGCCCGCCTGACTGACGGCCAGATGGCGACGGTGGTGGTGGAAGCTACTGGCAACCCCGAGGTGCTATCGGCCGTGATTGGCACGGCGGCCAAGGGGGCTCGTGTGGTGCTGTTGGGCATCTTCCATCATGAGACCACCATTGACCCTG
>JBGVTF010000284.1:0-11550 GCA_041862415.1 Anaerolineae bacterium
CTGGCCAAACTCCTGACCGACTGGGTGGGCCCACCGCCGGTGCAGCCACCTGTACCTCCCCCTGAGCCTGTGCCGGAGCCCGAACCGGCCTATCAGACGTACACGGTCAAGGCGGGCGATACTTTAGGCAAGATCGCCAAAGAGTTCTACGGCGACGCCACCAAGTATTCTATCATCGCCGAATACAACGGCCTGGAGGATCCGAGCCGCATTTTCATCGGCCAGGTGTTGCGCATCCCGCCCCTGCCCCCGCCGATACCGCCTCCTCCTCCCACTCCTGTGGAGCCTCCGACTTTGGAGGATCTGAATATCTCCTGGATTCCATCGCCCAACTTCAACGAGCGGCCTGACCCCGACGACATAACGACCATCGTGGTCCATGCCACGGCCAACAGCACTCTGGTCGGCGTGGTCTCCTGGTTTCAGAATACCACGGCCTATGTCAGCGCTCATTACGTGATAGACAAAGATGGGAAGATCGTGCAGATGGTCAAAGATGAGGACCGGGCCTGGCACGCTGGCAAGAGCGAATGGCGCGGGGTGCCCAGCGTCAACGACTATGGTCTGGGCATCGAGTTGGTGAATCTGAACGATGGACAGGACCCTTATCCCGAAGCTCAGTATCAATCTCTGGTCCAGTTGTGCCAGGCTCTGGTCCACAAGTACAACATCTTGACAGAGGACATCGTGGGGCACTATCACGTCTCGCCAGGACGCAAGACCGATCCTCGCGGCCTCGACATTAGCAAGCTGCGCCAGGATGTAGCGGCGGCCTGATATTACGCATCGAATCGGCGGATCTGTTGCCCCTGGGGCGAAACGACGAGCCCCCTTCACGACCTGAAGTGAAGGGGGCTTTGAGTTGCTGCGCCAGTATGAAACAAGAGAAGAGACTGCTGTCTACTTCAGCATATCCATCCAGTACCAATAGATTTCGCCTGGGGGTGGGCCAACGGCCGGCCTCACGGCGTGAACTGGGCGATGGCCATCAGGATGGTCAGGATGGTGCCGAACAGGGCAATGGTGCCAATCAGCCATCGCGTCTGTACCAGTATCCGTTCTGACATCTGGTCGAGCCGCGTCTCGAAATGTTGGCCCATCCGGTCGAACCGCTCGTTCATCTGGTCAAAGCGCTCGCTCACTCGGTCAAAGCGCTCGTTCATCTCGCGGCGCAGTTCGCGGACGTCGGCTTTGATGTCGGCTACGTCGTGCTCCAGCACCTCCAGCCGCGAGAGCACCTGGCGATATTCGTCGCGGGGGACGGCTTTCTCCTGCACAATTTGTTCCAGCCAGGGGACGATTTCAGCCACCAGTTCGTCTCCCCAGGCTTGGCGCACTGCTTCGGGCACTCGGGGGGGCATCGCTCACTCCTTTACCGCTGTTGTGACAACACATAGATATTATACCACAGGCGAGGCGAAAAGGGAAGGCCGATGGCCGGGCCAGGCAAGATGCTCCTGGGATAGCGCCTCAATCCCAAAGTCATGTCCCTCGTGATCCTCTTGACTGGCGGCGCGGGCAATGTGCGTGGCGATACCATCCCGATAGCAGAGATGCGCGGCGACCTCCATGTCATCGTATTCCCTCAATTCATCCAGCAAGGCCCGATAGAAGTTGAGGCACACTTCCAACTCTCTGGCTGGATCCTGATAGGTTGGTTCATAGACCGCTCTAGCCAGATGAGCGGTCATCTCTTCTGGCGATGGATGCTGGGCGTCCCGCATGGCCTATTATACCCTGACCTTCTTGAAAAAACAAGCGCCGCCCCTCGTCGAGGCAGGGAGGCTGGTTCGCCAGGACGCGGATGCCGCACTTGTCTCATACACTAGTGGATTCCAAGCCTTGCGAAGGTTTGTCATGGCCGTTGGCCGCAACAGTGCACTCGACATCTGCAAGGCTGGCAATCTCGAGAACTGAATGGCCCTGGTTAGACGTCCTATCCGAAACGGCCGGTGATGTAATCCTCGGTACGCTGATCTCGGGGCCGGGTGAAAAGCTCTCCTCCCGGCGCGTGCTCAACCAGTTCGCCCATGAGCAAGAAGGCCGCCTTATCGGCTATGCGGGCGGCCTGCTGGATGCTGTGAGGGACCATGACGATGGAGTAGTCCTTTTTCAACTCTTGCAGCGACCCTTCGACCTTGGCCGTGGAGATAGGATCGAGGCCCGAGGTGGGGCTGTCCAGCAGGATGACCTCTGGCTCCAGAGCCAGGACGCGGGCCAGGCACAGGCGCTGCTGCTGCCCACCCGAAAGGGCGTTGGCCGGCTCGTCGAGCCGATCCATGACCTCGTCCCACAGGGCGGCTGCTCGCAGTGATCGCTCCACTATCTCTTCCAGGCGATGCCGGTCCCGCACCCCGCTCAGGCGCGGGCCATAGGTGATGTTCTCGCGGATGGTGGCTGGCAGAGGGATGGGCAGGGCAAAGACCATGCCCACCCGCCGCCGCAGCTCGACCACGTTGACCCCTGGGGCGTAGATGTCCTGGCCGTCCAGAAGGATCTGGCCGGTCATCGTCGTGTCTTCAATCAGATCGTTAAGACGATTGAGGAGCCGCAGCAGGGTAGAAGTGCCGCTTTGCGCAGGGCCGAAGAGGACGGTGATCTCGTTGGATTGGATGTCCAGGTTGATGTCGGTCAAGGCTGGGTGGTCAGCGCTATCGTACGAGAAAGTCAAATCTTGTATGGAAATCTTGGGTTGGAAGGACATCGGATTCTCCAGCGCTCAGTAGATCCCAACTGGCTCCTGCTGGATGGCCAGATCCAGTATCTGGGCGGCGGATCTGGCGATCCGCTGCGAGCTTTTGTAAGCTACTGAGGCTACCATTGTCTTCTGCGCCGGAAGCGGCTGCGGAGGAGGGTGGCCACCACGTTCATAGACAGAACCAGGACCATCAGCACCAGGGCCGTGCCGTACTGAATGTCAATGGGCATGCCTGGCACCTGAGTGGAAATGACGTAGAGGTGATAGGGCAGAGCCATGGTCTGGTCGAAGGGTGAGTGGGGCAGGCGCGGCAGGTAGAAAGCGGCCACGGTGAAGAGGATGGGGGCCGTCTCTCCGGCCGCTCGCTCCAGCCCCAGAATGATGCCGGTCAGGATGCCTGGCAGAGCCTGGGGCAACACCTGATGGCGGATGGTCTGCCACCGGGTGCCACCCAGGGAGATGCTGACCACGCGGAAGGACTGGGGCACGGTCAGGATGGCTTCCTCGGCCGTGCTGATCACGACCGGCAGGGTCATCAGACCCAGGGTCAGTGAACCGGCGATGAGGGAAGTGCCCAGGTGCAGAAAGAGGACAAAGAGCCCCAGGCCGAAGAGGCCGTAAACCACTGAGGGAATACCGGCCAGATTGATGATGGCCAGGCGGATGAGGCGGGTCAGCCAGGTATCGCGGGCGTACTCGGCCAGGTAAATGGCCGCCCCGATGGCCAGCGGGATGGAGACGATGGCCGTGCCAAAGGTCAGCACCACCGTGCCCACAATGGCCGGCAGTATTCCCCCCTCGCGCATCCCGCTGCGGGGCATGGCCGTCAGAAACTCCCAGTTGATGGCCCCTATGCCCTGGACGATGATGTAGAGAATCACCAGGACGATGGGCACCACCACGGCGACCGCCGCTGCGGTCAACAACGCGAAAGCGATTTTCTGTGAGGTCTGTTGAGACATGTTCTCACCTCAACTTCCGCATGGACCTTTCTCATCTACGCTTTGCTGCTCAGCGAGGAGGGCATCACGGCGATCAGATCGAGGTCGCTCCATAATCCTACCTCTCCGCGGGCAAGGGAGCCAAAGAGGATAACCTTCAGCGCTCCCAGCGCCTTCAGTTGCTCGACAATGAGAGCACAGTTCCGCTCCAGCGTCTCTCGCCTTTCCGCTCGCTTCTTTTGTCGTTCAACCAGGGAAACCATCGCCTTTCGTCCCTCTGTTCACTACAAACCTTCACCTCGCTCACAGGGTTTTTGCCCAAGTCCCCACCGAGATTATATCACATTCTCCGACCAATTGCCATTTCTGGTTACCTCGACAATGTTACATTGGTCTCTAGTGGCTCAAATCCAAGCTCGCGGTGGACGATAGTCTACCGTCCACAACGCGGACTGTCTTCCACTTGGAGCCTGCAAAAGAATGATTTTATGTTAGCGTCACCTTTCCCCTTGAAGGTTTTTGACTGACAAAGCATGGTGTGCTATACTCAAGGGGGGCCGGGGTCAGCGAAGGCGCCAGCAGGAGCACCCCACGCACCCATTGTTCAAGCTGGCATCACAAAAGACTCAAAGGAGAGCAATCGAAATGGCAGACAAAATGCGAGCCATGGTCAAAGCCAAGGCGGCCCCTGGGTTGGAGATGCAACTGGTTGACATCCCCTCTGTCGGGCCGCGTGACGTGTTGGTCAAGGTCAGGGCCGCCTCCATCTGCGGCACCGACCTGCATATCTGGAACTGGGACGCTTGGTCACAGAACCGCATCAAGCCGCCAGTCATCACCGGCCACGAGTTCGGCGGCGAGGTGGTGGAAGTGGGAGAGCAGGTCACGACGGTGGTGCCTGGCGATTTCGTCTCAGCCGAATGTCACATCGTGTGCGGCACCTGCTACCAGTGCCGCACCGGCCAGTCCCACATTTGCCAAAACGTCTCCATCATTGGGGTAGACCGCGACGGCTGTTTCGCCGAATACCTGGCCTTCCCTGCCCAGAACGTCTGGCTGAACCCGCCGGATATGCCTGTTGAATGGGCCTCCATCCAGGACCCCTTTGGCAACGCCGTGCACACGGCTCTGTCCACCGACCTGACGGCCAGGACGGTGCTGGTCACCGGCTGCGGGGTCATCGGCTTGCTGTCCATCAGCATCGCTCGGGCGGCGGGGGCAGCAGCCATCTATGCCACCGAGGTCAAACCCTTCCGCATCGAAAAGGCCCGCCAGGCGGGAGCCACCGCCGTCTTTAACCCGCAGGAAGTGGACGTGGTGCGGGAGATCATGGACGCCACCCAGGGACAGGGAGTGGACGTCCTGCTGGAGATGTCAGGCCACCCTCAGGCCATCAAGCAGGGCTTCGCCCTCCTGAAAAATGGCGGCTACGCGGCCCTCCTGGGGATACCGGGACGACCTATAGAGTTCGACCTGGCCAACGACATTGTCTTCAAAGGGGCCACCGTGCAGGGTATCTCCGGCCGGCGCATGTATCAGACCTGGTACCAGACCCAGGCCCTGCTGAATTCGGGAGCGGTGCAGGTTGATCCCCTGATCACCCACCATTTTCTGTTCGAAGAGGAAAATTTCAAGAAAGGGATCGAGTTGATGGACGCCGGCCAGTGCGGCAAGGTGGTCCTCTACCTCTACCAAGCAGAGATGGAAGCAGCGGAGAGGAAACGCCGGGAGCGACAGGCCAGTACAGCCCGGTGAAAATAGACCCCCGATCATTTCGGTGGCATCGTCTATCAAGCGTTAGACCTGTCCTGGGAGAGGTTTGCCCCCGACCAAGAGAGCACTTGGCAGGTTACGCAAATGGGTGTATAATGGGCTCACTGTTTGGAGAGGGAGATTTAGATGACAAAGCGAACTGGCAATAACGTTGAGTTGGTATCAGACATGATGAGCCGCTACCCGGATGAGTGGATCTTTTTCGAGGTGGTGGAACACGATCAATACGAGCGACCCTACAAAGGTATCCTAAGAGCTCATCACCCAGACCGAGACAAGATTCACGAAATAGTGATGAGAACTGGTAGGCAGTATTTCGCTGTCTGGTACACAGGAAGAATCGTCCCTGAAGGCTGCGAGGTAATGCTGTGAGCCAACGCTATCCCCTTTTGGGCCTCTCGCATGGGATGGTGCTGGTAGTGGGTCGTCTCTTCGGTCCGATAGGATGGACTGATCCAGTGATGTCCCTTGATACCGGCTCGTCCATCACACTCTTCACACCCAGACTTCTACAAGAGGTAGGCCTGGATCCGGCAGAGGCTACTGCTCGACGCTCGGTTTATACTTACGATGGTGCTGCCGAGCTTCCTGTCCTTCAGGTACCGCATCTGCGAGTCTTTGGACAAGAGGTGCATGACCTGGAAGTCGCTTGTGGGGAGCTGCCGCCGAAACTCGGCCTGGACGGTGTGCTGGGTCTGAACTTTCTATGGCACTTTGACCTGCGCATCAACTTTCGCGAGGAGTACATAGAACTGCATTAAACTTCAAAGAAGAAGGAGGAACAAAATGGCAGAGGACAAACTGGCCTTCATCCGCGAGGATATGGCTGACTTGCGGGAATCGAAACTGTTCATCAACATGCGCACCATCCAGTCACCGGCCGATGCCTGGATGGTAGTGGACGGCAAAAAGGTGCTCAATTTCTGCACCAACAATTATCTAGGTCTGGCTAACCACCCCAAGATCAAAGAAGCGGCCAAGAAGGCCGTCGAAGAGTGGGGGGTAGGGCCGGCGGCCGTGCGCACCATCGCTGGCAACCAGTCGCTGCACCTCCAGTTGGAGAAGCGGCTGGCCGAGTTCAAGGAGGTAGAGGAGGCGCTGTATGTCCAGTCAGGGCTGTGCGCCAACCAGGCGGCCATCCCGCCCCTGGTGGGCAAGGGCGACGTCATCTTCTCCGACCAGCTGAACCATGCTTCCATCATTGATGGTTGTCGTCTCTCGAGAGCCAAGATCATCGTCTTCGAGCACCGCGACCCGGCCGACTGCGAGCGGGTGGTCAAGGAGAACATTGGAGACTACCGCCGGGGGCTGCTGGTCAGCGATGGGGTGTTCTCGATGGACGGCGACATTGCCCCCCTGGACAAGCTCTACGAGATCGCCGAGCGGTACGGGCTGATGACCATGGTAGACGATGCCCACGGCGAGGGGGTGCTGGGCCAGGGCCGGGGCATCGTGCACCACTTTGGTCTGCACGGCAAGTTCGACGTGGAGATTGGGACGCTGTCCAAGGCCTTTGGGGTGGTGGGAGGCGTCATCGCCGGCAAGAAGGTCATCGTGGACTATATGCGGCAGAAAGCGCGGCCCTTCCTCTTCTCCAGCGCCGTCACCCCGGCCGACACGGCTGCCTGTCTGGCCGCCGTGGACCTGTTGGAGGAGTCCACCGCCTTGGTAGACAAGCTGTGGCAAAACACAGAGTACTTCAAAGGCGAGATGAAAAAGCTGGGCTTTGACACCGGCCGCAGCGAGACGCCTATCGTGCCCATCATGCTGGGTGAGGCTCCGTTGGCCAAGCAGTTTTCGGCCCGGCTCTTCGAGGAGGGCGTGTTCGCCATGTCCATCGGCTTCCCTACCGTGCCGCGCGGCCAGGCCCGCATCCGGGTGATGAACACCGCTGCCCACAGCCGGGATGACCTGGACAAAGGACTGGAGGTCTTTGAGAAGGTGGGAAAGGAACTGGGGGTGATCACCTCCTGAGAGTGCCACCTGGAGTGCTGTGCAGCAGGTCTAAACGAAGCGAGCAGTCTATTCAGTAGACTGCTCGCTTTTTTTGAACCAGTTCACCCGAGCCCATTCGACGGTGCTGCTGTGGAACAAGCTGGACGCTATGGCATGCGCGCCAGCTTGTCGAAGGGTTCCTGCAGCCGGTCATGGACCTCCTTGAAGAGCCCATACAGGTAGTCGTAGCGCGCGGCCCTGGAAGGGTCGGGTTGAAACGCTTTGTCCACCCGGAGGCACTGCTCGGCCCCGGCGCGCGCGTCGGTATAAACGCCCACTCCCACGCCAGCCAGTATGGCCGAGCCCAGGATGCCCCCTTCTGAGGCTTCGAAGGTGTAGACCGGCTTCTTGTAGGTATCGGCTTTGATCTGAGACCACAGGTCGCTCCGGGCTCCGCCGCCAATGGTGTACACTTCGCGCACCCTGTTGCCTGCGTCCTCGACGATCTCGAGCGTGCGCCGCAATTCGAAAGTGACCCCCTCCATGATAGCCCGCACCATGGCCCCCGTGTCGGTGCGTGGCGTCAGTCCGAAAAACACGCCGCGGGCGAAGGGTGTGCCCAATGACCGCTCGCCCATCAGGTAGGGGAAGAACAGCAAGCCTTCACTGCCCGGCTCGACGGCCGCCGCCTTGGGGTTCAGGATGTCGTATACGTCCTTGCCGCTCCGCTTGGCTTCCGCCGCCTCCGCCTGGCACAACTCGTCTTTGAACCACTTCAGCGCGCCACCGCCCGAGTCGCTAATGCCGAACGGTATCCAGCCCGGCATCACGTGGTGCAGGTTCATCAGGCGCGGGTCCAAGACCGGCTCCTCCACGTATACGGCCATGATGGACGCTGTGCCTGTAATGTCCGATGCACGCCCGGGTTCGGTCAGACCCGACGAGAGCAACATGCACAGCATGTCGCCAGCGCCCACCACGACCGGCGTCCCCTCGGTCAGGCCGGTGAGTTCGGCGGCCTCAGCCGTGATCTTGCCCACCACGTCCGAGGAGGCGCGCACGTCGGGCAGCTTGTCCATGTCCAACTCAAGATACCGGGCCAGTTCCGGCGACCAGGTCTTGGCGTTGGCGTCCATCAAGAACGAGCCAGAGGCCTCGGACCAGTCCGTGGCGATCTCGCCCGTCAGGCGGTAGTTGATATAGTCCTTGGACAGGACAAACTTCCAGGTCTTCTCATACAGATCCGGCTCGTGGACCTTCAGCCACTTGATGTTGAAACCCAGCCAGTTGGGGACTGGCGGACTGCCAGCCAACCGCATCGCCGTCTCGACGTGCAGGCCAGCCTTGAATTCGTCCACTAATTCGGCGCTGCGCTTGTCGCACCACAATTGCACGCCGTGGCTCAACAGTTCGCCGTCTTTGCCGAGCGGTACGGTGGCGTGCATCTGCCCGCACACTCCTACTGCTAGCACCTCATCGGGTGTGGCCTCGACCTGTTCCATGGCCTTGTGAATATTATCCAGCGTGTTGCGCCACCAGACATTCGGATCTTGCTCTGCCCAGCCTGGCCTCGGAGTCATCATCTCCTGAGGGGTGCTGGCGCTGGCCACCACCCGACCCTTCAGGTCCAAAAGAGCAACACGCGTGCTCTGCGTGCCAACATCAATCCCCATCAGCATTTGACGCTTCAAGCCGAACCTCCTCTCATTGAATGTCCCTGCGTTCGTTCAGCTTCCTCCGGCCAAGCGCCGTCACCTCGTCAGCGAGCTACGGTCGGATTGGCGCTTGGAGACGGGTCACTCGACCTTGATCGTGATCCAGAAGAACTCCAGCGGGAAGTCAGTCGTGTTGCGCGTAGTATGGAATGGCCCCGGCTTGAGATAGAATGTATCTCCCGCCATGACCTGGTATTCTTCGCCGTCCACGCCCATCACGCCAGAGCCCTTGGTAAAATAGTAGACTTCCTCGCGGTTGGCGTGCTCGTGGCCGCGCGTGGTACAACCCGGATACACGATGGTGTAGCCTACCTGCAGCCGTCCGGACACGGTCTGCTCGGGCGCCAGCATCAGGAAGACGTCTCGCCGGATCTCATCGCCTTTCTCACGCAGCAAGGCGGCGAACGCGCTGCCACTCTCTTCTATCTTCATGTCTGCTGCGCGGTGCAAATGTACCTTGGACTCGCTCAATTTGTCTGCTCCTTTCCCGTCTAGGCGTTTCTAAGCATTCGAATATGGGACTCTATACCTGGCTGCCGTCAACCCACGCCACCCCCGTGCTTGGGGTGCGGTTCTCACCTCGACCTCAAAGGGCCGCCTTGGTAGCGCCGCCGTCGAACATCAGGGCGTGGCCGTGGATAAAGGAGGCGGCCGGTGAGGCCAGCCAAACGATCGCCCTGCCGTACTCCTCGACGTTCCCCATGCGGCCGAAGGGGATATCGGCGGTGACCTTGGCGGCCTCTTCTTCGATGGTAGTCTGATTGCGAGCCGCCCGGTCGGCCATCAGTTGCTGGACGCGCTCCGTCCAGGTCCACGCAGGATTGATGGTGTTCACCCGGATACCCTTGGGGCCCAATTCGTTGGCCAGGGATTTCATCAGGCCTATGACTGCCATGCGCACAGAATTCGAGAGGATCAGGTTGGCAACCGGCTCCTTGATAGAGACCGATTGGGTGGCAACGATGCTGCCGGAGCCCCGTTCCAGCATGTGGGGCACAACCGCATAGCATAGGCGAACGGCGCTCATCAGCGTCAGATTGACAGCCGCTTCCCAGTCCTCCGGCTTGAGGTCGAGGAAATTCCCCGGAGGCGGGCCGCCGGCGTTCAAGATCAAGACATCTATCTGTTCAAACCTATTGAGGGTCACCTCCACCAGCGACTCGATGTCTGCTGGTTTGGTCAAATCGGCTCGCACGGCCAAGACCTGTGCCCCCGTCTGGTTGCGGATTTCTTCAGCCGTCGTCTCCAGTTGCTCGCTTCGGGCACAGATCGCCACCCGAGCGCCCTGGCGGGCGAATTCCATTGCAGCCGCCTTTCCCAAGCCTTTAGACGCCGCTGTAACGAGCACTACTTTGTCCGTTAGTCCGAGATCCATGTTGCCTCCTTCTCGTGTGTAGGAATCCACTGCGTCGAACAGTAGAGGACGGCCAGCTCGCCCCTCGCGTCAAATCACCTGACCTGGACAAGGAAGCGCAGCGAAAGTGCCCTGGTAAGGGTTGCCCGTCGCCGCGCTGATTCCTCGTGTCACGGAAGCGTTACGAGTTCCTGAGAATGCCGCGTTCCTGGTAGACCCCGGCGGCCTCGCGCACAAAGGCGGCGGTCAGCGGTGCATCGAGATCGTTTTCGAGGCGGTTGGCCAGGGCTATCAACTCGTTGTAGGTGCTGCGGCCAGGCCGCAGCGCGTTGTAGATGTCGAGCACTTCCTGGTTGGAGATGCCAGTCAATTCGGCGGCACGGCGCAGATTCTCGGCGAGTTGCCAGTAGCCTGCGGCCGCAGCCGCGTCGGCTTGGCGGCGCAACGTCTCGCCGCTGATGCCAAAGTCCTCAGCGGTCAATTCACCGGAACGAATGGCCTCCAAACTGAGCTCATCTAGGGAGCGCCCGCTCACGGTGCGGACAGTGTCACTCGGCATAGCACTTCTCCTTCAGGGCACGCGCAGTTCGCTGGGCGGCCGGTCACGTTCGATCTGTTGCGTCTCACGCAGGTGCAGCAGCGTGGTCTGCACGATTAGTCGCAGACGCGCGGTGTTATCAATCTTGACTGGCACAGGGGTGGTCTGCCGCCCGGTCGCGTAGCGGGCTGCGTTGCGCCCAATCTGACGGTAAGTGTTCAGGTCAAGGTTGGGCGCCTGCGAGAAGAGCTCCAGGTTGTCGAGCGGAGCCAAGTCGCGCTGGTGTATCACGGTCGTGCCTTTGGACTGCATCCCGATGGCGACGCCGGAGCCGCTTAGTTGCGCGCCCGCGTAGCCGATGAAAGCGCAGTCTGAGGTATGATGGATGCGCACCACGCGCGCCGGAACACCCTCGTCCTGGATGCCCTGCAGCACGGCGGACAGCACGTCACGATGTTCCAACCCGCCGATGGTGTGGTCAATCTCGGCGCCGAAGGCCGGGCCGAGCGCGATGACAACCTCGGGCTGATCACCCTGCTCGGCAGGGCCAATCTCCTCTAGCCAGGTCTCGTCCCGGACAGTGCCGAGGTTCTCCA
>JBGVTF010000285.1:0-4136 GCA_041862415.1 Anaerolineae bacterium
TGATGGCCTGCGTAACGGGCCATGCGCGACTCGACCCCAAAGCGGTGCGTGCCCACCTGCCCCAAGGATGGAAACGGCTGCATTTCGCTACGGCAGAAGAGATTCTTGATGTGACTGGCTGTGTTCAAGGAGCAGTCACGCCACTGGGACTACCCGATGATGTACCGGTCATCTTTGACGAAGCGATTGCACTTTGCGAGAAGGTCAGTATTAGCAGCGGGCATCCGATGGCCGGGCTGGAACTTGACCCGAAAGACTTGATGAGAGTCGCTGGCGCCCAGCTTGCACCGATTGCAGAAGCAGAATGAACACAAGAAACGATCTCGGAGGACAGTCATGGCCAATACTGGCGATGGTGCTGATCGGACGACGAAATGGATACGTTGGATTGCCCGAGTCTGGAGCATTGTGATTATTGCGTTCACTCTAGTGATGATCATCGGCCATGCAGGTGGGCCAGATCCGTATGCGACGGACTATCCCCCTATTGAGAACCTGCTTCCTGTGCTCATGTGCGTGAGCGTTGCTGGGCTGGGTGTTGCCTGGCGCTGGGAGGGATTGGGCGGGGCGATTAACGTGGGTTTCTTTCTGGCGAACCTTGGGCTGTACTGGGTTATTCGCGGAAAGTTCATGCCACTGAGAGAAGGTGCGATCTTGTCGCTCGCACTGGTTCCAGGGATTCTATTCCTGGTGTGCTGGTGGAGGGCAAGATCGAAGAGTTCTCTGAACAGCGCCTAGTTATGGTGGGCGGGGGCGGTCGCCCACTGCCCCCGCCTTGCCGCTGCCCATGGCGGGGCGAGGTGGGGAAGTCCTAACGATTATCATGATAATGGCTATGGAGCAGAGCCGGATCGCCTGAGTTTGCGAATCGGCCTTTGCTTTTCGATGCGTCGAAGACCACGAAGCTCAGCGTGACATTATGATACAAAATGATACAGAGCAGGCCGGTGCCGACGTGCGCCTTACCAAGCCTGTGGACATAGGCGAGCTGGTTGCTGCTATCAATCGCTACTTGAGGTAGCCGCCCTAACCGGGGCGGCTTTGCTTTTGGGCGTGAGCCGAAGAGCAACCGGCAAGGAGTTGCTTCGGCGTAAGAGAGCCCCGCTCTCGTGGCGGGGCTTTTTGCTGCCTGGCCTGCTGGGGGGCTGGAGCTGCGGCGAGGGCAGCAGGTCTACCGCTTTTTTCGTTGACCCAGTGAGAGGGGTGTGACCAAGTTCACAGCTAGAGTGTAAGCTAGTTCATTGAAAGAAACCGGCCAATGGTGTATCATCAAGCTAGGATTTGAATCGGAGGGAATTGATCCTAATTACTGAGCCGAAGAACGCCCCATCGCTAGGGGAGGACCACCGATGGCAAAGGTTCTGTACGTCGAAGACCACCAAGCCCAACGCAGCATAATGAAGCAAGTGCTGGAGCTGTATGGGTACGAGGTTGGCGTGGCCCGCAACGGAGAGGAGGGGGTGCAGAAGGTGCGAGAGTGGCACCCCGACGTCGTATTGATGGACCTACGTATGCCCGGGCGAATAGACGGCCTCGCAGCCATCCGTCAGTTGCGCGATGGCCCCGACACGGCGGACCTTCCCATCATCGTCATCTCGGCCTGGGGCAGTGCCAAACACAAAGAGCGGGCCCTGAAGGCCGGTGCTGACGTACACTTTACCAAGCCTGTGCTTATAGACGAGTTGAGTGCAGCTATCAATCGTCACTTGGGGTAGTCGCCCTAATTAGGGCGGCTTTGTTCTGACCACCGTCAAGGGGGCGTGAAGGTGTGCCATTCGATTGAGTAAAGGACCGCAGCAAAAAAGCCCCTGGACACACTCCAGGGGCTTCTCTCGTGGACAGCACAAAGCCAGGGCCCACGCCCTCGCTATCGAGCCTTCACATTCTATGGGATTAATATATTAACGCCACACCTTGCACTCTCTCCCCGCACGTGATATAATACCCACAAACCCTTAGAGCCACGTGGCCGAGGGGAAAATAAAAAGGGCCAACCGCGTGATGGGCGGTAGGCCCTTCATTTGCCTCCTTCCTGCGCTGACCAGGAAGGCCAGGCTCGATAGATTATATCAAAGAGCCGCTTTCTGTGTCAAGCAGGAGCGGCTTTGTGTTTGGCGGCGCTTCCGTATGTGTGGATATACCGAGACTTTTCGGCATAATGGCGCGCAAGAGTGAGACCCGCAAGCGCGGTTCGCAACTTGGGTCGGGTGAGCCCCAAGAAGTGACTACAACGGGAGAAGAGCAATGGCCGATAGCATCATGGACTATATCGCTAGGTACTACCGAGCGACACATGAGCTCGTACTTAAGGTTGTTGACAGCCTCGACGACCAGCAGATAATGTGGCGACCGAATAGAACCACTCCTTCTATCGGGTTCCACGTGTGGCATCTGGCGCGGTGGGCTGACTACCTGCAAGAAATGATCACCGACACTGGCGTCCAGATATGGGAGCAGGAGGAACTAACGGCGCAGTGGGGTTTCGGTGACGCAGATTTGGGATTCGCTGAGACTGGCATGGGCATGGACGACGATGTTTCAGCCTCTCTGCCGTTGCCCAGAAAGGACGTTCTCCTCGATTACGCCCGCAGAGCGTTTAGAAAAGCCGACCAAGCCGTCGGCACAATCAGTGACGACCAGTTTCATCGTAGAGTTCAAGACCGCCACGGAGCTGAGTGGAAGGACTTGGCCATCGGCGACGCAGTTATGAGTTGGCTGGTACACGATAATCGGCATCTCGGCATGATCGAGTGCATGCTTGGGGTACAGGGGCTACAGGGTACTGCGACTCGCTAGCAGCAACAAGTGTTCGCCTTCTTGCGCAGAATAATCGGTTGTCCTCGCAGGGGCGCCCCCCCACCGCCCCCGGCTTGCCGGCCACGGCGGGGCGAGGTGGGCAAACTTAACGGGTTGTGATCATGACGCCATAGAACAGAGCCGGACCGCCTGGCATTGACTTTTGGGCTAGTTGTAGTATAATACGAGTAAGGATTGAACCATATTCGACATCGTAGCTCTCATCGCAGACAGTAGTTAGTATAGGAGGTGAGAGAACATGAGACATTGAAGGCCAGTCTTCTTCGCAGATCGGGAGAGGGTTGGCTTCTGTTGTTTTTGCATAGGTGAAGTGTTTGTTGTGTCATTAAAGACTTTCGAAATCTATGTTAGAACAGGAGGTAATATGGCTAAGCAAAGGTCGCGCTATGCCAAAGCACG
The DNA here is from genome assembly GCA_041862415.1 of Anaerolineae bacterium. Classification (GTDB taxonomy): domain Bacteria; phylum Chloroflexota; class Anaerolineae; order E26-bin7; family E26-bin7; genus E26-bin7. The sequence goes on from JBGVTF010000285.1 coordinate 3,217, forward strand.
AATTATTTTCGGGGTGCTGTTTGTCCTGTCCACTTTGTTTTTCCTGGGCGCGGGCGTCGTGAGTAGTTGGCCTGCCGCCACACCTGAGCCTCCTCCTGGTCCTGAAAGCCCCGTGGAACCCTCTATTGCTGCCACCACCAGTTATCTGCCCATAGCAGCCACAGCCACTTCCTGCCTTACGTCTGTCACCACATTCTTGGGATTTGTCTCAGCAACAATTCTTGGGTGGCGTAAGGAGAGAAGAGAAGCGAGGGCGACAGAGCTGGAGGGGAAGCGCCACGAAATTGAAATTGAAAGAGCGAGGTTCGAACTGGAGAGGATGCAAGCAGAAAGGGAAGCCATAATCTCTGCCACACATTTACCTCCCCAAGAGAGAACGGAAGCCCTACTAGATTCACTAAGACGTGAACGCGCAATCCACACAAAGAATCTACGCAGGTTGGAAGAAACCAAAGCCCAGTATGGCCCATTAGATGTACCCTTGTATATCCAAAACGCCATTGACCAGATCCAGGAAAATCTAAGACGAGTTGAGGCCAGAATTGCCAACCTGTCAATATGATGAAGACAAACTGACGTATGACCACCTTCGACCACAACCTACAGGCACACTACGCTCCACACCGTCCAAACGAGCCGTCCTGCTCCCAGGGCGGCCTTGCTTTTGGCCGACCGGTCAAGGGAGCGTGAAGGTGCGCTATGCAATTTTTTTAAGGTTCTAAACCGTAGAACTGTGGTATACTATAAGTAGCGAAAAGTGCTACGGGCGGGCTCCGCCAACCCGCCGCCCGTCAGCTGAAATTCCTCTCAGGTCTTTGGGGTGCTAGACTGGCAAGGAGAGGTGTTCGGGGTGCTCTCTGCGACTGGCCATAGGCCACGGGGCCAAGGGAGCCACCTGAGCAACTGAACGTAAAGACAAC
>JBGVTF010000286.1:0-2557 GCA_041862415.1 Anaerolineae bacterium
CCAAAGTGTGCTCGTCCTTGACTATCTCATCCTGGTCCCATAAGGAAGTCGGGTAATAACCGTTGACAGGCTGGCTGTCGTGCTGCCCCCAGATGCTGCCCTCCTCATCCACCAGATGAACAAAGACGGTATAGTCCTCTGCCATTTTTGCCTGAGCCCGCCAGTACAAGGCCACATAGATGGTCTCGCCAGCTTTGACTTCACTCTTGTCTAGCTTGTAACCGGTCAGAGACACTTGACGATCCAGTTCGAAAGCCACTGGCGTGCCACCGGAGTAGCGCGGCTCCTGGCGGGTGGTGACCTTCCCCTGGGCCACAGTGAGCCCGTGGAGGGGGTGCCCGTCTCTGTCAAAAGCAGGCATGACCTCACCCGTGGAGCGGTCGTAGACACCCACGTCCACCCGGAAGCGGCTGGGCGCTTTGGATTCAGGCAGGATGTACATCCTATAAGTGTCCTCTATCACCCCCTCGAGCCGCCACAGGCTGGTGGGGTAAGAACCCATCCCAGGAAAAGTGTCCTCCTGAGCGACCACCTGCTCGCCGCGACCGAGGATGTGGACGAACACGTTGTAATCCTGCTCCATCTCGGCCAGGGGTTGCCAGTACAGGGTGACGCTCAGGGGATCGCCCCGTTTGACCACCTCCTTATCCAGTTGGCAGGCCAGCAGCCTTATTTTATCACCAAAGTTGATATCGAGGCGATGAGCCTCGGCGGGGATGTCTTCGGCGGCGATGACGGGCGGCTTGGCGTAGGCCGGGGCGATGTAGACGAAAGGACAGATGACAGCCAGGAGGAAAAACGCCCCACCGACCACACCGGCCAACAGCCCGCTGTACCGCTGCGGTACGAACTGGCTGAGCCCCAGGAAGATAAGAATACAAATGGCTGGGATGGCCGAGAATAAATAGCGACCTTGGGCACCGGTTTGGATCTGCATGAACCTGAGCAAAGACGCAAAGAGAAGCAGAAGCCATAGCCCAAGTAACAACAGGCTAAGCAGGGTTGACCTATCTAACTGCCTCCTCTGCAGGACCTTGAACCTGCCAAATTGGCCTATGGCGAGGATCAGGAGGCCTAATATGGATAGACGCGCCATTACCGCCAGGACCTGGTAGATGATTTCATCAATCACTATGTTCATCCAGCCGAAGACAGCCCAGAAGGATATCTCCAGGCCCCAGAACTCTTCGTACAGTTCAATGAGGCTGGGTTGGGGCTCTCGAAGACCAACAGCCGCCAACCATACATTGGAAGCTAAAGGGTGGCGATAGAGAATCCAATTTCTTAAATATGCCCATCCAGCTATCAACAAGGCAATAGAGAAGACAATCACACCCCATTTGATCAGGCAACGAACAGAGCGTTGTCGGATGGCTCTGATAGCGAGGCCCACAGCCACCAAGGGCAAAAGGGCCAGAGCACTGATCTTGGAGAGCAAAGCCAGGCCCAGAGTCACCCCCAGCCAGATAAGCCGCCCCCCGGTCGCTCCCCGTTTCAAAAGCCTGACTGTCCCTAGCAGCACCAGCGTGGAAAAGGCTGTGACGGCAACGTCATTACCTACTCTAGCGCCAATGAAAATGAATTGAGGGTTGAAAGCGTTAATAGCAGCCGCACCCAAAGCCAGGGATTTCCAGTGGGGGAAGATCTCCAGAGCGATGACATAGGTAGCGAGCACAGCAACCCCACTCAACAGCACTGAGAACAGGCGAAGAACATGTATAGCCAAAGCCGTCCCCTGATAAGGGAAACCCTCAGCATCGGTGTGGATGATCCGATTCTTATTGCCAGGCCAATGGGGCACGCCGGCAACAGCGTGCGGATTGTGCCAGATCAGACTGTCTGCATCGTCTGTGTCAATCCAGAATGTGAGCAGGGCCGATGCGAGATAGTATAAAGGGGGATGATGGCCGATTGTGCCAGCCACAGGGTTCTTGGAAGAATCAAGATGCAACACGGGCAAGCCGCGACCGTCGGCTATGTGCTTCACATATCCGTAATGAGAGTCTTCGTCCGGTGTCTCGATAAGGGGAGTGACTACGCTATAGAGGGTCCCCAATCCCAAGAAACCAACAAGGATAACAATAATCCCCAGATTTCGCCTGACAAAATTAGACAATGGAAGCTCCTGAAATGCGCCTTGCACAGCTTATTATATGCTATTCACAACTTTTTGTCCAAGAACTGTTGAGGTATTTCTATAACCTGAGGCCTATCCCTCACTCCCCAGCCATTTCATCTTTGTCAAACAGATGCTCCTATGCTATACTATCATGGTCAGAACAAGTTCCAGCTTCTAATTCTCAGGAAATCTTTCCGAAAGAGGTGAGGAAAGGAGAACGCCCGACGTGGTTAACAGAGTAGAGCCAGGAACGGAGCACCGGACGCTAGCGACGCGCACAGTGGTGATACGTGATGTTCTGATTCTTCTGACCCTTGTGGGCATTGCCGCTGCCCTCCGCCTCTACAGGTTGGATAGCTTGCCACCGGGTTTTGACGTTGACGAAGCCTACAACATGCTCGACGCTCTGGACATTGTCAGAGGCAAGCATCCGGTGTT
>JBGVTF010000287.1:0-6737 GCA_041862415.1 Anaerolineae bacterium
AACCCAGATACAGGTTGGCAGATTCAAAGTGGCCGTAATCGTATTGGCGATGGACTGAAATAGTTCCCTCTGCTCCAGCCTGTTGTCACCTTTGACCATGCTCGCCCCCTCCCCTCGCGATCATCGCTTGAGACCTCGTTGGAAATGTTTTTCCACAACTTTCAGTTCTCATTGATAATTATACCATATTTCACTCAAGTTGACAATAGGAAATTAGAGTAGACCCACTATGTGCAATTTGCCCCCACTGGGGGGGCAATCACAGTCTCTCTGAAACCATTTCATCCCACCAAAGGATGGCATCCACGTCAAAGGCTTGCTACTCGCCCCCAGCGCTAGACAGGAAAATAACAAAGCCGCCAACTAAGACAAAACGTTGGCGGCTCATAGCTTCAGTCCTCCCCCTCACAGCCAAACCATGTCCGCTGGACAGGAGCTCATCCCCAGGTCACAGATCAACTCCCAACGGTTGGCAGCCAGATTCAGGATTTCGTTGATCAGGGCAGTATAGTGCATCCCTTCAGCCTCAGCCATGAGGCACAGGTCACTGAAACCGGGGGTGAGCCCGGGCAAGGTGTTGATCTCCATGATCTGGGGCTGTCCTCTGGCATCCAACCGAAAGTCCACCCGGCTCACGTCCAGCGCGCCGATGGCCTGGAAGGCGGCTACTGCCAGACGTTTCAGCTCCCATTCCAGAGCGGCGTCGATGGGAGCCGGACATAGGCAAAGGGGGGCGCCTGGCTGGCCGAGGCCCACCGATTTGGCTCCAGTGTTGTAAACCCCCCTGTCCTCGCCCAGACAGGTACTCGTGTCCAGTTCCAGAACTGGGAAGACGTGAAAGCCAGCCTCGTTGTAGAACTCTGAAGGTGGTGGGCCAGACACGCGGCCGTTGCCAAGCACACCCACGGTAAATTCACGTCCGGGCAAATAGACCTCGACCAGGGTTGCTTGATGGTAGCGGCTGATGACCCACCGAAGCCGCTCTCGCAGAGCTGCTTCTTCCTCGACCACCGAACGGGTACTGATGCCCATCCCCGTACCCTCGTGGCTGGGCTTGACGAAGAGGGGGAATTGCAGTTGTGGGTCCAGGGGTTCGTCACTTCGGTGAAAGACCTGAAAGGGCGCGGTGGGCAGACCGTAGTCGCGGAGCACTCGCTTGCAGATGGGCTTATCCAGAGAGATGGCATGGGCCAGCACCCTAGAACCGGTGTAGGGGATACCCAGCATCTCCAGCAGGAATGGTACCTGGGATTCGCGACTGTCGCCCTGGTGGCCCTCGCAGATATTGAAAGCGATGTCAATATCTTCCCGCCTGCGGCGCAGCGTCTCATAAAGATTGAGATCCCCTTCCAATGCAATTACCCTGTGGCCGCCAGCCAGCAGCGCATCTTCCAGGGCCTGGACCGTCTCCAGTGAGTCATACTCAGCCAAGGCATCCCCAGGAGCGCCCGGCTCCAACGGCACATTCTCCTTCAGGTTGTATAGCAAAGCGACACAAAAGTCAGCCACTCTCTCAGCCTCTGCAACACACCCAAGGGAACAGAAGCCAACCGCCATTGGTTGAGCGCCTCGAACCCGGCTAGGGCACAACAGTCAGCACGCCAAAAACGGTGACGCTTAAGGGGAATGCAGGGTTAATCCCCGCACTCCCCGTTTTGCCTCTTTTCTGACCTACTCCGATTTGCTCAGGGCATAGATATACGAATACCCGTACTTCGGATAGATAGGGTTGAAATAGAAGCCGTGAATCCATCTCTGGAAGTACCCACGCAGCACTGACTGGTAAACGAAGATGTCAATGGCCTGCTCGTAGGCGATCTGCTGGAGCTTCTGGTAGATAGGCTCACGCTTGGCCGCATCAGTGGTAGCCAGACCCTGGGCAATCAGGTCGTCAATCTCCCTCTGCAAATCCTCAGGGAACTTTTGCGTGCGGGCGTAGGAGCCACTACTAGAACTCATGAAGCCATAGACCCAGTTCGACGGGTCGTGATAGTCCTCGCCCCAGCCGCTGAGGAAGATGGGGAACACGCCCTGGCTCTGCCCTTCCATGAAAGGGGTCCAGGGCAGGTTGATTATGGTCAGGGTGAACTTGGGGTTGATAGCCTCTACATTCTTCTTGATGATTTCGGCGGCGATGCGTCGTGGCTCGTTGCCAGTGTTGTAGACCAGTTGGAAGTAGAAACCAGTGTCCCACAACGAACTGCCGTCCTCGGCCTTCCACCCGGACGCTTTGAACTCTTCCTCGCACTTTGCCAGGTCGTAGGAGTAAACAGACGAGTTCTCGTCGTAGCCGAGCACACCCTTGATGATGGGGCCACGGGGCTGGATGGCGTTGCCGCCCAGACCATCTTGCAGGAAAGCATCCCAATCAAAGCAGTAGTTGAAGGCTTTGCGCACGTGGATGTCGGAGAAGAAATCAGGCGGGATGCCGCTGCCATCTAACTTGCCACTGCCAACGTAGGGGTTGCACCCCTCGGTGTTGACGCTAAAGTTGAATAGCGCCGGGGTCATATAGGCCTCGGCCAGGTCCCTGAATTCTTTGAGAGTGTTGCCAGGGCCAGGGTCGTTCTTACCTTGCTCATCTCCCTCCAGATAGATGGTCTTGACCATCGGCTCCACCTGGCTGTAGAAAGCTTCGGGCACTGCGGCATAGTCCGCATCGCCGGCATGGAGCATGGCCAGGCGGGTGTCCCAGTCCCTCACCAGCTTGAAGTTGACCTGCTTGAGCTTTGGCGGGCCGCTGGGGCCATTCTCCCATATCGGCTCGGTGCGCCAATAATCTTCGTTGGCCACCAGCAGAATCTCCTCGCCATGCGTCCAGCGGTCCAGCTTATAAGGCCCGGTGCCGTTGGTCTTCTCGAAGAGGACCGTCTGCTCGAGGGCGGGGTCGTGCCACTCGATCCAGTTGTCGCACTTGCCGTCCCAGTCCCCCTGTTCCACCATCCATTCCATGTCCAGCGCCGCGCCCCACGGCTGGGCCAGGATTTGCAGGAACCAGGGGGTGATCTTGCCTAGCTTTAAGGTGACGGTGCCGGTGTCGTCGTCCGCCTGGACCGCCTCCTGCACTATCTCGCAAGTCTTTTTCAAGGCCGCGTCGTCAACCTCTTCGAGGGTCAACTCTTCGTAGGCATCAGAGTCCTCAGCAATGCCCTCAGCCTCGGCGTAATTCTTGATTGCCAGATCGGCGATGGTGCTCACGCCGAAGATCGGCTCGAGGAACAGCCACATCGGGCCGTCGAGGCGGTCTTGCAGCATCGCGCGCTGCAGGCTATAGGCGATGTCGTGCGGCTCCAGCGCGCCCCCCTCGTGGAACTTGACTCCCTGGCGGATATTGAAAGTATAGGTCAGGCCGTCATCGGAGACTTCCCAATCGGTAGCCAACTGCGGGACGAACTCATCCACCTTCTCGCGCTCGAAGAGGATCATACCCTCATAGATGTTCATTAACACGGCCATGCCAGCGATATCATAACTCCAGGCTGGCTCAAAGCTCTCCACCTCGTCAAAAACGGCGACCACGTAGGTGTCGAGATTCTTAAGATCGGGAGCGGGCGGGGCTGCGGAGAACAGCATTGCCTCCGGGGTGGCCGTGACCACGACCTCCTCAGTGACTACCTTCTCGACCACAACGGTCTCCTTGACTATCTTCTCCACTTCCTTGGTGACCACCACAGTTGCTGGCGCACCACATTGCGCAGCGGTCATGGACAGGATGACAAAGACCGAGAAGAAAACAAGGATCATTCTCTTGCTGAACATGGTTTCTCGCCTCCTAACTAGAGTTATCTGATGTATCAACTACCGGTATATCAGTATCAGGACCTGAGAATCTGGGATCCGGAGTGCAAACGAAACCTGCTTTAGGCCTTGCAAAGGCGGACTGGCGTCCGCACTCCAGCGAGCTTTCCCATTACTGTATACATGCTACGCTAACTACTATCCCATCACCTCCTCCCCTAATACACGAGCGTTCGGCCATGCTGAGTCCCATCAAGTCGTACCTTAAGAGTCTCATCAGATTGTTCGGCCAAAGCGGTTCTGACTTTTCGCCATTGGCCCTAATAATAGCATCATAGGGTAGAGTAGTCAAATAGAGAGATAGGCATAATCTTCACTTCCATCAGTTGTTTTCTAGACAAGGTATTTTTTATGTGCTATAATGGTCCTTGCGCTTTGGAACCAGATGATAGTTTACTACCAACTGGACCAGAATCGTCTGCCGGACACACTCAACAGGAGGAAACCAATGAGCGCAGGCCATTCAACTGACAGAGTTTTAACAGCCAGGAGGATATCAGAGTTCCCTATCGTTCTTATTCTCGTCACGGTGTTAATTGTAACGCCCATCATTGCCTGTGACTTGGGGGGGCAGGGCGGCCCTGCGCCCATGGTCACGATCACGTCGCCGACCAGCGGGGCCAGATTCGCCGTTGGCCAGGAAATAGTGGTTCAGGCCTCTGCCACCGATCCCAGCGGGATAGTGCGCCTTGAGTTGCGGACCAATGGCGACCTGGTAGGTGGCGTGACTGGCCCATCTCCTCAGGAGACCTTTGGTGCAGGATTACGCTGGGTGCCAGATGCGCCTGGTCAGTACACGCTGGAAGTTCGGGCTATCAATGTGAAACAAGAACCAACCGCTTTCGCCGCAGTGATCGTCGTCGTGGAGCAGGAGACAGCGCTGTTGCCTACTCCCACTGCTACCCTTGTCATCCAACCCACTGATACCCCGGTCGTCCAGCCCCCCCCCGCGCCGTGCTCTCCCTCTGTTACCTCAAATGGAGTGCTCAATGTGCGGGCTGGGCCGGGCACCAATTATCAGGTCATTGGCCGCATGGGGAATGGAGATGTGGCTGAAGTTACCGGTCGCAACGCCGATGGCACCTGGTGGCAGATCGTGTTCAGTGGCATCCAGGGCTGGGTATCGGCCGGTTATACTACGCCAAGTTGTGTTGAGGGCGTGCCGGTCGTCGGTCCTCCGCCACCCCCCGCGCCAGCACCTCCTGCGCCAGCTCCCCCATCAGCTCCTGTAATCAACTTCCGCGCCGACCGTACTTCGTTCAAGGCAGGCGAGTGCACGACGATCCACTGGGACGTGGACAACGTCAAAGCGGTCTACCACAATGACGGTAGCGGTGACCAGGGTGTCGGAGGGCATGAAACCCGCACCGTCTGTCCCACAGCCACCACCACCTATCATCTCAAGGTGGTCCACCTCGATGGCTCGATCGCGGACCATAAGCTAACCATCACTGTAGCCAGTGTACCAGGCCCGAAAATTGATTTCCGCGCCGATAGTACCAAGATCAACGTCGCTGAGTGCACGATGCTGCGCTGGGACGTAGACAACGCCAAAGCGGTCTATGTCAGCGACGGCAAGGCAGAGGCCGGTGTCAAGGGACATGACAGCGCCAAGGTCTGCCTGACCCACTCGACGACCTACGTTCTGCGCGTGACCCGCCTGGACAACAAAGATGAGCGACGCGAGGTGAGAATTGAGGTCAGGGGTGGTCAACACAATATTGATTTTCGGGCGGACCGCACGAATCTGAAAAGGGGCGAGTGTACGGTGCTGCGCTGGGATGTGGACGGCGCCAAGAAGGTCACTCTGGACCTGGGCAACGGGCCAAAGCGGGTGGACAGTCACAGCAATGCCCATGTCTGCCCGCCACAGATGACAACCTACCCCCTGCAGGTGGAATGGAAGGATGGTGGTAAGGACAGCCGGCAGGTGACAATCTACGTCCAGCAGCCGACGCCGGTAGTCATCACCTTTGGCTTTAACCCAACTACTATCAAGCCAGGTGAATCGGCCACCCTGAGTTGGCACGTCGAGACCGCCCGCGCTGTGCGCTTGATGCGCCTTATACCAGGCGGTCAGTGGGAAAACCTGCCCGCCATGGGGAGCCGAGCGGAGCGTCCACCGCAAACCACAACGTATAGGCTGAGAGTTGAGGGGTACGACAACAGTGTGAATGAATACGAGACGATCCTTGAGGTACAGGGGGCGCAGAAGCCCGAGGTGCGCGCCTTTGGCTTTGACAAGAGACGGATAAAGCAGGGTGAATGTGCCACGCTGAGCTGGGAGGTCGTGAACGCCCGTGCTGTCCAAATGATGCGTCTTGTACCAGGCGGTCAGTGGCAAGACGTGCCCGCCGTGGGGAGCCAACAGGAATGTCCACCGCAAACCACAGCGTATAGGCTGAGGGTTGAGGGGCACGACAACGGCGTGAGTGAATACGAGACGATCCTGGAGGTAGAGATTGCCCCGCCACCGCCGCCCAAAGTAACCTTTGGCTTTGACAAGAAGAGTATCAGCCCAGGCGAATGTGCCATGTTGAGTTGGAACGTCGAGAACGCCCGTGCTGTCCAACTGCTGCCTCCGGGCGGTCAGTGGCAAGACGTGCCCGCCACAGGGAGCCAGCAGGAGTGCCCCCAGGCAACCGAAACGTATGTGCTGAAGGTTGAGGGAAATGACAACAGCGTGAAGGAATACCAGGCAACCCTCGAGGTAGAGGCTGCCCCACCACCACCGCCCAAAGTAACCTTTGGCTTTGACAAGAAGAGTATCAACCCAGGCGAATGTGCCACGTTGAGCTGGAACGTCGAGAACGCCCGGGCTGTGCAACTACTGATGCCTCCGGGCGGTCAGCGGCAAGACGTGCCCGCCGCAGGGAGCCAGCAGGAGTGCCCAGCGGCCACTGTAACGTATGTGCTCAAGGTTGAGGGAAATGACAACA
>JBGVTF010000288.1:0-2625 GCA_041862415.1 Anaerolineae bacterium
TGGTTGCGGTGTTTCGTAAACACCTTATGATGCCCCTGGATAATTGGGTAGGCTTTGACAGGACCTTTGAAGAGTTCTATTTTGAAGGAGAAAGCTACGGAAAGGTGCGTTTCCGCGTCAAAGGTTATCGCATCGGCGAACCCGGTCGCAGCGCCTCCTAGCAAAAGCCTTGCTTCTCTGCGGGCTATTGGTTTCCTGCGGGCCGATGATGGTGGGCGGCCCGTGCAAATACGATGAAATTCCGGGTGTTGGCGTTACATCAGAGACACCATCGCCAGGACCAGTACCTCGCTTACCTCGCACATAGCCCCATAGGTGTCGCCCGTCAGCCCGCCCAGGGCTCTTGTGAGGGTCCAGCCGAGCAAGGCTACGGCCAGCCAGAGACCACCTAGAATGGCCAGCCCCCAGAGGTGGAAGAGGGTGAGGGCCACAACCAGAGCCAGCACCGTAGCCAGGACAAGTTCTCGTAGTCCGCTGTGCTTTTTGAACATGTTGCCCATTCCCCCCGGCCGAGCCGAGGGGAAAGCCCAGATGCCGTAAGCCATGGCCCAACGTCCCAGCGTGGGGGCCAGTAGAAGCCCTCGCCCGCACCAGGCCGGGCTTAACTCGTTGACGAAGGCCAGCTTGAGGGCCAGCAAGCAGAAGACAGCCACCCCACCGAAGGTACCCAGGCGGCTGTCTTTCATTATCGCCAGCCGCTCCTCCCGTCCACGACCGCCGCGCAGGCCATCCACCGTGTCGGCCAGGCCGTCCAGGTGCAGTCCTCCGGTTAGAATGACCCACAGCACCACCAGTACCGCGCTGACCAGCAGGCGTGACCATATCTTCCCCAACAGCGCATCAGCCAGGACGAGGATGGACCCCAAAACCGCTCCCACCAAAGGAAAATAGGCCGTGGAACGGCCTACTTCCTCCCATGACGCATCTCTGGCTGGCAGTGGTATGGAGGTCAGAAAGCGTATTGCTTCCAAGAAGCTCATTTTCTACTCCATCGCTTTCTTGGGTTGCTCCGGCTGGATTTGCGGCACTGTTACGCCACAGGTAATCCAGCCACCTGACCGCCGGATTGCAGATCCGGCGGGAGCGGGAAGAGATCTTATCTACTCCACAGCTTGGGCTACACCCGCATCAGCGAAGGTGGCCATCTCGTTGAGAACCTTGACCGCCGCCTCGACCAGGGAGATGCCCAGAGCCGCCCCCGTGCCTTCACCCAGACGCATGTTGAGGTTGAGCAAGGGGGTGAGCCCCAATCGCTCCAGCACCAGGCGATGTCCCCGTTCCACCGAGATGTGAGCAGCGATGAGGTAATCCTTGACTTGTGGGGCGAGCCCGGCGGCAACAAGGGCCCCGGCCCCGGAGATAAAGCCATCAATGACCACAGGCAGGCGGTGAGCCGCCGCACCGAGGACGACCCCGGCGACACCGCCAATCTCCAGGCCCCCAACCTTGGCCAGCACGTCCAGCGTATTGGCCGGATCGGGGCGATTGACGGCCAGGGCTCGCTCAATGGTCTCGACTTTGTGGGCCAACTGCTCGTCGTCAATCCCCGTACCGCGCCCGGTCACATCGGCCACGGGCGCTCCGGTGAGGGCAGCGACGATGGCGCTGGAGGGCGTGGTGTTGCCGATGCCCATGTCACCTGTGCCCACGATGTCCAGTCCTTGGCTCAGCTCCGACTCCACGATTTCAATGCCCGCCTCGATGGCCTCCATGGCCTCCTCACGGCTCATGGCTGGACCCTGAGCCATGTTCTTCGTCCCATAGGCCACCTTTTTGACCAACAGCTCGGGATGGGGTTCGAGGTCGGTCGCCACGCCCATATCTACCACCACCACCCTGGCCCCCACGTGGCGGGCCAGCACGTTGATCCCCGCCCCACCGCGCAGGAAATTGTAGACCATCTGGGCCGTGACCTCCTGGGGGAAGAGGCTGACCCCCTCGGCGGTCACGCCGTGATCGCCTGCCATGGTGACGATCACCTTATCTCTGATCCTCGGTTGAGCTACACCTTTGATGCCAGCCACCTTGACCGACAGTTCTTCCAAGAAGCCAAGGCTGCCCTGCGGTTTGGTCAAGTTGTCTTGCCTGGCCTGAGCCTGGCGCATGGCCTCCTGGTCGAGCGGCTCGATACGATGGATGGTGCTCTGTAGCTTATCCATAGCGCCTACTTTGGATGAGCTCCAGCCAACGCTGCCCCCCCTCTGTCACCGCTGCCACCGCTAGCGCCTTGGCCACGTCTATGGCGATGAAGGGCAGGACTCCCAGGCTCCAGGCCTGGGTCAGGCAGGCTGTGGGGGATGGGTTTCCGGCAACGCCTAGCCATGCGGCGAGCCAGAGCGCACCGCAGAGGTAGATGGCGGCCACGCCCCCAAGGCAGGCCAGAAAGGCTGCCCCTTTAGTGGAAGCGCGCCTGATTGCCGTCAGTTCTCCAATCACAAAGGCGGCGGCGATAAAGCCCAGGAGATACCCACCTGTCGGCCCAAGGAGATAGGCCAGGCCGCTGCCCCCCTTGGCGAAAACGGGGAGGCCCGCCAGTCCTGCGGCGACGTATTCTGCCTGGCTCAGTGCTCCCCGTTTGCTACCCAGAAGGAGCCCGGCCAGAAGGGGAAAGAGCACCTGTAACGT
>JBGVTF010000289.1:0-6181 GCA_041862415.1 Anaerolineae bacterium
ACGGGGAAGGGGGAGAGAGAAGGTCTCCCCCTTCCCCAGGGGGGAATGGTGCACGGGGAAGGGGGAGAGAGGGGATGCGGTAGCCCCGACGTGAGCGGTTGCCCACACACCACAGATGAGTCCAGCCAATTATCAGCTATCCATGGCGAAGGGTAAGGGGCATTTCCGCTGGACTATCTATTGCAGCGCAAAGGAACGCAAAAGGATTCGCACATCACGTGCAGAATGAAGCGAGCGACAGGTCCTCTACCGCCGCCGCAAAAAGGCCGGGATGTCCAGATCATCGTTGTCAAACTTGCGCACCGGGAACTCGCGGATCTTGGCTGCCCTGGCCTCTTGCGGCCTGCGCTGTCGGGCAACGGTATCGAAGCCTGTGGCGATGACGGTGATGGAGATGTCACTGTCCATGGACTCGTCAATCACGGCGCCAAAGATGATGTTCGCCTCGGGATGCGCCTTACTACGGATGACCTCGGCCGCCTCGTTCACCTCGAAGAGGGTCAGGTCAGGTCCCCCGGTCACGTTGAAGAGGATACCCCTGGCCCCATCAATGGTGATGTCCAACAGGGAACTGGCGATGGCTTTCTGAGCCGCATCCACAGCCCGATTCTCCCCGCTGGCCCGGCCGATAGCCATCAGAGCCGCCCCGCCTTCGGACATGATCGTCCGCACGTCGGCAAAGTCCAGGTTGATCAGGCCCGGTACGGTGATCAGTTCGGCGATGCCCTGGATACCCTGGCGCAGGACGTCGTCGGCCACCCGGAAGGCTTCCTGGATGGAGGCCTTTTTGTCCACAATCTCCAGCAGGCGGTCGTTGGGTATGACGATCAGGGTGTCAACCTCTTCCTTGAGCTTCTCGAGGCCTTCCTCCGCCACCTGGCGGCGCTTGGCTCCCTCGAAGGTGAAGGGCTTGGTGACGACGCCGATGGTCAATGCCCCCGTCTCCTTGGCCAGCCGGGCGATGAGGGGCGAGGCACCGGTACCCGTGCCCCCACCTATGCCAGCGGTGATGAAAACCATGTCCGCTCCTCCGAGGATCTCAGCCAGGTCTTCGCTGGACTCATCGGCTGCCTTTTCGCCGATGACGGGGTCGCCACCGGCCCCCAGGCCCTTGGTCAGCTTGTTGCCGATACGGACGCACTGGGGGGCATTGGATAGGAGCAGGGCCTGGGCATCGGTGTTCACGGCGACAAAGTCCACACCCCGCAGCCCCTCTTGCATCATGCGGTTCACGGCGTTGGACCCCCCGCCGCCGATACCGATCACTTTGATCTGGGCAAAATTTTCTGTGTCAAAGTCGCGCTGCATTTCCAGTCCTCCTTCTGCATTGTCTGCTAGCAAGTACTTCCCTTGCCCGGAGGTTCACCTCCGGGCTAAGAGCTGGCCCCAAAGGGGCTTGGCTCTCTCAGCGCGGGGATTGATCCCCGCGCTGTCTGAAAAGCTAGTGCCATGGCCATTCAGCCGGGCAGGAACGACCTCAGCCATCGCCCTATGCGGCGGTGAAGGCCCTTTTTCTCTTTACCAGGACGTGAAGCCGCTTCCTCTCGCAGGCCCCCCAACAACAGCCCTACACTGGTAGCATAGGCGGGGCTGGAGATGACATCAACCAGCCCTTCCAGATGATCGGGGGAACCGACGCGCACCGGCAGTTGTAAGATATTTCGCCCCAGCTCTTTGATGCCAGCCAATTCGGACGTGCCGCCGCAGAGGACGACACCAGCCGGCAGCAGGCCATCGTAGCCGGAGCGTTTTATTTCCCGCAAGACGAGACTGAAAATCTCCTCGGTCCGCGCCTCGATGATCTCCGCCAGGAAGCGTCGGGACACGGTCTGACGGGCGCTGTCCCCAAAGGCAAAGACGTCAATCGGTTCATCTTCGATGGAATCGGCCAGCGCGTAACCATAGGTCTTTTTGATCTCCTCAGCCGCGGTGAAGGGCGTCCGCAGGCCGACGGCTATATCGTTGGTGAGGTGGTTGCCGCCGGTGGACAGAACGACCGTGTGCCAGATGCTGCCCTCAATGAAAATGGCAATGTCTGTAGTGCCCCCTCCCACATCGGCCAGAACTACGCCCATCTCTTGCTCGGTGCTCGTCAAGACCGCTTCCCCTGAGGCCAGGGGCTCCAGGATCAGCCCGTCCACGCTCACTCCGGTCCCTTGAATGCACTTGACCAGATTGTGAACAGAAGCCGAGGCTCCAGTGACGATGTGGGCCTCCACTTCCAGACGGTAACCGATCATGCCCAGCGGGTCGCGTATGCCATCCTGTCCATCAACGATAAAGCCCCGAGGGATGATATGAATGATCTCCCGGTTGTAGGGGATAGCGATGGCCTGGGCTGCGTCCAGGGCGCGGTCAATATCGCCCTGAGTGATGCCTCGCTCCGGTCGCGAGACAGCCACCACCCCCCGACTGTTGACGGAGGCAATGTGCCCCCCCGCCACGCCGACGTAAGCGCCCTCGATCTTGTAGCCAGACAGGCGCTCAGCCTTCTCAACCGAAGCGGAGATAGCACTTGTGGCCTCGTCTACGTTAACGACGACCCCTTTGCGCAGGCCCCTGGAGGGTGCTACCCCCACGCCGACGATGCGCAGGCTGTCATATTCATCCGCCTCTGCGACGAGGGTGCATATTTTGGTCGTGCCTACGTCAATGCTGACAATAGATCTCTCCAAGGCAATCCTCGCTTAGAGCCTGTCTGAAAACTAGCTGGCCGGGCTCCCACGCCCGGCAATCCGGCGGCCCTTCGGCTGCGCTCAGGACAGGCGTGGGAGCCGCCTCCGCTGGGTTTTCGGATAGACACTTAGTCGCCTGCCGTTCATCACATGCTGTACAGCCATCCACTATCTGCCATCCACTATCAGTAGATGGGAAAACTCGCTGGAGTGCGGACGCCAGTCCGCCTCTACAAAGCCCAGAGCAGGCTTGCGCCTGCACTCCGGATCGCAAATTCTCAAGTACTGACTATTTGTAGTATGGACGCCCTTTGAAACGCAAGTCTATAAACTGGGGATGGACGCCTTTGGCCGCTATCTCCTGAAGCAAGGCTTTCATGATGGCTACCTTCTGCTCTATATCCTCGCCCTGACCCAGGTAAATGGGCCAGCCCTGCTCGCTTTGGAAGCTGAGGCCCGTGTGGGACGCATATTGGACGGTGCTGAGCTCTGGTAGCAGCGAGCGCAGCTTTTGGGCTCCTGCAATCACCTGGGGGTCCACGCGATCCCCTGGCTGGACCGGGCGCTCATCCAGATCCACAATGACGGTGGCCTCTGCTAACTCTCCCAGAGCGGGCAAGACAGTGCCTTCTTCATCAATCCAATAGCGTTTCTCCCCCTGTTGCCAGATGACCTGTGGCTGGCGCTCCACAACTTCGATGGTCACCCGATCTGGCAACCCACAACGTACCCTGGCTTCTTTGATGTTCGGTAAACTGACTATGGCGGCTTCTACCTGGGCAGGGTTGATCCAGAAAATGCTCATCCCCTCCAGGCCGCTGTTCTGATAAACCGCCTCCGCTGGCACCAGTCGGTTGCCCGCTACACTGGCTTCATAAACGTAGAAGGCTTCCGCAGCGAAAAGTTGGTAAGTGAGCCCGCCCAGAGCCAGCAAGAGGAAGAACCCCAGGGCTTTCCCTCCGTGATCCTCCCAGAAGCTCACCACCGGTCTCAGAGACAGCTTGATTGCGGGTGCAGTGGCTTGGTAGTCACGTCCAAGCCGTGAGCGAGAGCGGCGAGGGCGGCGTTTTGAAGGTACGATGCGCATGGTCATTCCTGCTCCAGGGAACTCTGCAAGCCTTGTGAAGGTTTGCCCTGCACGTCCCTTGGCCGCAACAGTGCACTCAGACAGCGGCGGGCGCGCCCGAAAGGTGCTGTGAACCTTCGCAAGACTGACGAACTCGAGAACTGAATGGCCCTGCCCCTTCAGTCACCTTCCGGCACCTGGTACGACGTCTCCGATCTACTCTTGTCCGCGTGCCGTTCCAGGGCCAGTTCAATCAGCCGGTCAATCAACTCTGAATAGGAAATGCCGCTGGCTTCCCACAGCTTGGGATACATGCTGATGGGTGTGAAGCCAGGAATGGTGTTCAGTTCGCTCAGGTAGACTTGGCCGCTGTCTCTGTCCAGCAGGAAATCAACCCGGGCCATGCCTGCACAGTCCACGGCCAGATAAGCTTCGATGGCCAACTCTCGGATTCGCTGAGCCGTCTCCGGCGGCAGGTCGGCGGGGATGACGAGCTCCGACCGATCGTCAACATACTTGGCCACATAGTCATAGAACTCGCGGAAAGGAATGATCTCCCCCGGCACCGAGGCCATGGGGTCGTCGTTGCCCAGGACGCTGACTTCAATCTCCCGCGCGTTGACCCCTTGCTCGGCCAGCATCTTGCGGTCGTAGCGGGCGGCCAGGTCCAGAGCAGGGGCCAGTTCACTTCGCTGGTGAACCTTGGTGATGCCCACGCTGGAACCCAGGTTGGCTGGCTTGATGAAGCAGGGATAGTCCAGGGTATCCTCAATGCGCTGCATCACTCCTTTGGGGTCGCGCTCCCATCCCTTGCGCTTGATGACCAGATGCTCCACCACAGGCAGTCCACGAGCTCGGAAGACGGTCTTCATCAGGGCTTTGTCCATGCCCAGAGCCGAACCCAGCACTCCAGCGCCGACGTAAGGGATGTCAGCCAGCTCCAGCAGGCCCTGCATGGTGCCGTCCTCACCGTAGGGGCCATGCAGGACGGGGAAGACGACGTCAATCTCGGACAGGCGCGCCGTGGTCACGGCTGTCTCGCTTTCCTCCAGGCGCATCAGGCCTTTCTGGGAGGGATCACCCAGGAGGGCGGCGGGGACACTATCCTCAGGAGTGCCAGCCTCCAGAGCCTTCATCGGGTCGCCAGAAGCGATCCAGCGCCCTTCCTTGGTGATGCCAATGGGCACGATTTCGTATTTCTCCTTGTCCATGGCGCTCATGATGCCCTTGGCCGAGACCAGGCTCACCTCGTGTTCACCCGATCGCCCACCAAAGACGACGCCGACCCTGATCTTCTCAGCCATTCCATTCCCCCACCAGTTCTTGTTCCAGTTCCAACTCGATCCCAAACTGTTCGAGCACCGCATCCCGTGCCATATCCATCAGGGCCTTGACGTCGCTGGGCCTGGCCTGTCCCAGATTGACGATAAAGTTGGCATGTTTCGGCGAGATTTGGGCGTCACCGATGCGTTTCCCCTTGAGCCCGGCCTGCTCGATGAGGAAGCCAGCCGGGTATTGAGCCGTGCGCTTAAACACACTTCCCCCGCTGGGCTCGCTGGGCTGCCTGACCTCCCGCCGACGGGTGTACTTGGCCACCCGTTCTCGCAGCACCTCCACCGATCCTGGCTGTAGCTTGAACTGCGCCGCCAGAATGACCGGCAGGGCTGCCCCTCGCGGCACTGCAGCAGCGATTTCACGGTTTGCCGCTTTGAAGCGGCTCGTCCGATAGCCGAACTCTAATTCCTCCGCTCTTAATTCCTGTATCCCGCCATTCGTCCGCAATATCGCCACCTGAGTCAGGATGTCGCTCACATAACCGCCATAAGCTCCAGCGTTTCCCACCACCGCTCCGCCCACCGTTCCAGGGATGCCCACTGCCCATTCCAGGCCCGCCAGGCCGCGCCGCACGCTCTCCTCAGCCAACTCCTTCAGCAGCGCGCCAGCCTCGGCCCATAGAATGGCCACTTCTCCCAGGATCTCGAACCTTGAGCCCCTGGCCCTGTTCTCGATAACCAGCCCGCGGATGCCCTTGTCTGAGACCAAGATGTTGGTGCCTGCGCCAAGGAGAAAGTACGGCACCTGACATTCCCTGGCTAAGGCTACAATCCGGCACAGCTCATCCTGGCTTTCCACGGCTACAAAAAGGTCAGCCGGGCCGCCGATGCGGTAGGAAGTATGAGCCGACAGGGGTTCGTTAACCAGCAGCCTATCACCAACTTCCGCTTCGAGGGCTCGCCGCAGGGCTGACAGGGGTCCTGGGCTACCTGGCATCTGGCTGGCTCCTCGTCGGTTGCCGCTGGGTCCTGCCAGAGAGATGTCTTCGCAGCCTGGAGACCACTGAGTTAGGGGTTTGGCCCGCGGAGAGAGACTTTCTCCTCCTGACCCGTTCCAATTTGTCAAGGAAGCATTGAGGCACGACCGCTGGTCTGATTTCAGTACC
>JBGVTF010000290.1:0-4306 GCA_041862415.1 Anaerolineae bacterium
GGGCGTCCATAGAGCAGCAGCGCGCCAACCAGAACCCAAAACGCGGTGTAAATGGCGACGAACCGGAAATAGAGCGACACCGAAAGGCCAAGGTCTAGGACAAGAAAGATGCTCAAGGCAATCCAGAAGAAAAGCGCAAGAAGTGCGTACCTTGTCTTCGTCGTCTTTGCTCCCTTATCTCCGTTATCCCCGTTCATATCCGTATCCTCCGAGTGAGTGCTACGCCGCCTCAGAGCTATCGAGATGACACCCGTCCCAATGAGCAGCACCAAGCCAGCGATGATAGGAGGGATGATGAACGCATCTAGTGTGCTGAAAGGATCGAGAGACAGGAGAGTGTCGGGAGGCATATTGCCGGCTGACGTTGGCGGCAGATGAGGTGTGTCCGTTGATGCCGCGCCAGAGGCCGTCAAAGCCGGTAGCAGTGTTGCAGTCGGCGCGTCCACGGCTACTACTTGTGCCACGGGCGTGATCATCCTTTGAGTACTTCTGATAGGGACCACCCATAAGATCCCGCAGACCACCGCGAATAGCAGGAGCACGAACAGGGCGAGCAGGACGACTATGGCAATCCATTTCCCCAGGCCCCGCGATTCTTTCGCAGTGACCTCCAGTTCGTGCAGACCTGCTTCAGCAGGCCTATGGGTGTCACTTCTCTTCCGACTCCTCACAATGACCACAACGACAATTGCGACAATGAGCGTCACCAGACCAGCAATGCCAGCGAGGATGATAAGCTCGGTTAGTGCGATACTAGGAATGAGAGACACGTTGACCTCCTTACATAGACAAGGTATTGTGGTCTCAGACCACGTTTCCCTGCAAATAGTAGCTCATAGATGTTACAAGAGTATGGCAGCGATGTCACCGTTTTGAAACATTCACCCGGCCACACTTTACTCCTTTATCGTTATCTGTCGCGTTTCTAGGTCTATCCACCACAAGTTCCCATCGTCGTCTTTGAGTAATACCCTGTCAAGGGCTGGCCATTCCACTGTGGTAAAAAGCCGCTTATCTTCATGGATTAACGTTGTTTGCTTTAACGTCGCCACTTCCACTAGCGCCACCGAGACCGATTCTGCCCAGCCAAATGAGCAAGGGTGAATGGCCAACGTGAGTATGAGAGCAGCGCCGTCTGGTGACCAAACGATGTGCCCTGCTGTATAGTCCTGCCCGGGATCTAGTTTCGTCTCGCGCTCTACACCTGTCGCCAAATCACGCACAACCAGCCCTCTATCTCTATATCCAATGTAGGCAAGCGTCTTTTCATCTGGCGACAATGACAACCACAGTCCTGAGGATGGCACCATCTCTTTCACACTGCCGTCGCCTAGGTCAATTCTGTGCAAATCTGAACCGTTGACGAATATCCCACACCCATCGGGCACAGGTCTATTCGTGAAGTACAGATACCGCCCATCTCGCGACCAGTGAAACGGCTGCGGAGTGGTGTAACCTAACCCAAATTGCGACCATTCGTCCGCCACCGTCCACTCAACTGCCCCGTCTGTTTTCTTCACCTTCAATTGGGTGTAGTACTTCTCCCCGTCGTCTACAGGGAATGCCACCGTCCCTTGCGCATCCCACTTCCCATCCGGCGATCTAGAAGACCACGTACGTAATTCCATTTCCGTGAGGACAGGCGTTGCTGTTGGCGTTCCATCTGTTTGGAATGGTGTAACCTTCGCCGTCGGTGTCTCGGTGGGAGTTGATGTGGCTGTTGGTTCTGGTGCCACTGTAGAGGTGGACGGCGTTGGTCTAGATGTTCCTGTGGCAGCAGCAGTGGGAACGTCCGTTGATATGGCAGCGGGGAACGTAGCTGGCCGACGACAACCGGCGAGTAACAAAATAAGCGCAGTAGCGGCAAGTACTTTCCTTAGTACCATTTCACCTCCACTTTGCACCAGACAGTCTTTCCAGAACATCACAGTACCGGCAGCCGCATCGTCACCACCGTGCCCTGCCCCTCGCGGCTGCGCAGCGTCACCAGACCGCCGTGCCGCTCGACGATAGCGCGCACCAACGCCAGGCCCAGGCCGCTGCCTGGCACGCCCCGCGCTCCTTGCCCCCGGTACAGTTCCTCCCACACGCGGGATACTTCTTCCTCTAGAATGCCCGGTCCCGTGTCGGCGACCTCGATGACTACAAAGGCACCCCCTTCAAAGGCTCGCACTTCCACCGTATCGCCGGGACGGGTGAACTTGAGCGCGTTGTCTAACAGATTGTAGGTTGCCAGGAAGAGCAGGTCCCAGTCGCCGAGGACGTCCGGCACGGGCCAGGGCGCTTGTGGCAGAGTCAGAGTAAACTGTCGCGTCTCAGCTTCGGGCTGTTCCTGCGCCAATGTCACCGTTTCCTGCAACAACTCGGCGACGTCTACGGGCACCCGCTCCAACGGGCGTGTCTCCAACTCGGCCAACTTGCGCAGGTCGGAGGTCAGGCGGCTGAGACGCAGCACCTGCGCTTCCACACTGGCCAGCGCTTCTTGTTGCGCGGTGTCCTGAGCCTTGTCCTGAGCCCCGTCGAAGGGCTGCCGAAGGGTGGCCGTGGCCAGGCCATTGGCCAGGTTTGCCAGCCCGGCGCGAATGGCGGTGAGAGGATTCTTCAGTTCGTGGTCGAGACGCTGCAGGAACTGGCGCCGCTCCTCTGCCACCTGGGCTCGGACACCGGTCACACGCTGCTCACCTCGCCGCCCCGCCCACACCCACAGCACCAGCCCCACCGCGACCAAGAGCGATAGCGCCACTCCAACTATCGCCGCCAGGGTACCAAGGTCAATGCGCATATAGATGATTGGATTTGTCAGCGTGGGCACGTCTGCCATGAGCGAAGCGATCACCAGTCCTGCGACAATCGGTATCAATGCCAAACCCCACCGTAGCCATTTCATGGCACGGCCTCCACATGCCCCACGAAACGATAGCCCTGGCCTGGCACGGTCTCGATGTACCGGGGCTGCGCCGGGTCATCGTCCAGTGCGCGACGCAGTTCGGCGATGCGTGTGTCCACAGTGCGCGTGCCGGTGGGATAATCCCAGCCCCAGACGGTGTCCAGAAGCCGGTCCCGGGTGAGCAGTTCGTCGGGATGTGTCATCAGGTACTCTAGCAGCGCAACGGCCTTGGGGGTCAGGCGCATCTCCTCTGAGCCCATGTAGGCACGGTGCGCCTGGCGGTCCAGACTCAGATCGCCGCTGGCCAAGCGCTGCGCGGACGCCAACGGCGGCTGGCCAGGACGGGCGCGGCGCAGCACGGCGCGCACCCGAGCCACCAGTTCGTGCGGATCAAAGGGCTTGTTGAGATAATCATCGGCCCCTTCCTCCAGCGCCATCGCCCGCTCTGTGGACTCGCCGACCTGGGTGAGCAGGATGACCGGTGTCCAGTTACCTGCCTGGCGCAGGCGGCGCAGCACCTCGCGGCCATCTACCCTGGGCATCAAGATGTCGAGGACGATCAAGTCAGGCCCAAAACTGGCAACCTGGCGCAAGGCTTCCTCCCCATCGGCAGCGACGGCCGCAACGAAGCCGGATCGCTCCAGGAAAGGGGCCAGGTTGGCGGTAATCGCCCGCTCATCGTCCACCAAGAGGATTTTCGGCTTAGCTGTCATACGCTTCTCCTCTCGCGCAACGCAGTGCGGTCGGCGTGCATTGTTCGATCAAATGGATGTCCTCTAGGCGTCTGGAGGCAGTGGTACATCGCCCGGTTGGCCGTACCAGTCGCAAACATCAATTCCCGATGTTGTCTGACCTGCATCTACCCGAAAGGGGAGTGGAGTACGGTCGGTACACTCGACGCCCAAGCCACAAGGCACGGCTGGAGAGTAGGACCCGCCCGCCGCCAAATCGGGCAGCCAGGCGTAGGCAATGTACTCTCCGGGGGGCAGTTGGATCTCATAAGATGCCTGGTTCTCTTCGATGGCAAGATCAACGATGCTATTGGTGGTGATGTCTTGAAAATAGAGCCTCATGGGCAGAATTTTCTCACTGGGATAACAGATGGCGCCTGTAACCAGACCAGGGGTTAAGTCGGGGGGAGGAGTGCCGGGGAAGTCTGGCGCTGCAGCACCTGGTGGCAGTGGCACCTGGCTCGGGTGGGCGTACCAGTCGCAGAGATCAATCCCATTTGTGGCTCTGCCTGATTCCACTTGAAATGGAACCGGGGTATGATCGGTGCAGTCTGCCCCCAAGCCACATAGCACAAACTCGGAGTACAATCCACCCATTACGAAATCGGGCATCCAGACATAGGCAATATACTCTCCGGGCGGCAGGTCAATGCTATACGACGGTTGATTCTCCCCAACAGCCATCTCG
>JBGVTF010000291.1:0-22245 GCA_041862415.1 Anaerolineae bacterium
ATACAGGTCTCGTCTCCAAGTCACGATAAAGGAATGAGAACATGGAGCTTCAACAACTGATTCGCGAAATCCACTGGATCGAGTGGCAGTTGCGAGCCTTCGAGGACAGGTACGGTCTCCTATCGCAGGATTTCTTCCAGGCCATGGAATCAGGCCAATTGTCCGAGTTCGACGATGGCGAGGACCCGCACTTCCACGATGTTCTTGAATGGCACGGCCTGTACAAGGTGTGGCTGAATAGAGAGCAGGCTTACCGCGATTTGCTGGGTCGGCAATCGTTGCCGGAGCAACTGCGCCGTGTGATCGCCGCCGCTTGAGCGAAGCTTTATGCTGACCCGCACACAGTACGAGCGGTTGATCTACTCCTTGCCCTCCCGTTATTCTTCCATTCGCCTCAGCACGCTGGTCCTCGCGCCTCCAGGCTTGGACGTTGCACGCCTGACACGATTGGTGGCGCTTGGCGACGATTGCGTGCTGTGTGTTTACAAACTGCTGAACTTTGGACAGGGAATCATCGAAGCGTACTGCTATGAAGTATCGCGGTGTCGCCCTCTCTTTACCGAAAGCCCACTACCGGAGGCCGCCGAATACTGCCGCGCCAGCCACCGAGACAAGGACAAACTGTATTGGTACGATTCGTGGCCTCACCCCAATGATCCCACTTTGGCCTCGGCGCATCCTCATCACAAGCATGTGCCGCCGGACATCAAACGCCATCGCATCCCGGCCCCCGGATTGAGTTTCACCCATCCGAACCTGCCGTTCTTCATCGAAGAAATCGAGCGTGTGGTGTTGCGCCGACCGTAGGCCTGCTATCACTGCGCTCCTTGCCTCAATCGTTTCAGGCAGGCCACTCTCCCACAAGCGGCCTGAGGCTACCGACAACTCTGCGTTATACCCTTGGATGCGCAGCGGCTTGCCACAAAAAGCATTGCCTAGGATAATACTAGAAGGATCAGAGACCGCACGGATAAATTCACCACAAAGATACAGTCAAAGCCTTGTTTTCAGCACGCAGTGCCAATAACAATTCTTACCTGACCTATACGTCAAGTTGAGTCATGTCCCAGAGGAGGAGGAGAAAGTAACCGCAGACTGCATGGATGAATCAGAGATCGCACGGTCACTCGAAAGCGAGTAGCCATGAGATCTCCGGTAGGCCCCAGCGATGTCACAGTTCGGGTCCGTGAGGTCGGCGGTTCAAATCCGCCCGCCCCGACTCCTCTTTGTGCCTCTCACACCGGAGGCCGCATGGTTACCTGAAATCGCCCAACCATGCGGCCTCCACTCTGGGTCAAAAAAGCCATCCGCAAATATATGCACTGTACCCCCAAAATCACGCGTACTGTACGCAGTCGCAGAACACACGGATTTTTTGGTTGGCTTTTGAAGCCGGGGGTCAAAAATGGTGAGGAAGAGCACAGGATCTCTCCTGCGCTCTAGTTTTTTCCTCAAGCTATACCCAGAGTTAAAGCACTACAGCGAGCAGTCGGCACCAGAAGTAAGGGCTTGATCCGCCTCATCCTTCTGGCGAGACTCTGCCAGGATGAGGATCTTTGGAATGTTTGGTCGCCGGGTTCGCCTTCACGTTCCGGCAGACCTCAAGGCCGTCCGCCTTGCCAATTGCCGGGCCATCAGCAGGAGGGTCACAGCCACAGCAGTGATCACCGCCACCAGCAACTCTATGCTGTCATCTCATCCTCTATCCCCGCTGGC
This sequence comes from Anaerolineae bacterium, assembly GCA_041862415.1. GTDB lineage: Bacteria > Chloroflexota > Anaerolineae > E26-bin7 > E26-bin7 > E26-bin7. Next base: position 1,717 of record JBGVTF010000291.1, read on the forward strand.
TTCCCCGCTTTGTCTCGGCCCATTGGCTGCAATCGGCTCGACGAACACGTCCATTGTGCCTCCGCAGATCATTGTGGTCAGGCCCGTCCCGTCGTCCACAAACTCCAGATGCAGTCGCTCCGGCACCTTGGTCTTTATGACCCGCATGGCAGCCTGCCATATCTCGGCTTCCGCACAGCCCCCACCCACGGTGCCCACGATGCTGCCGTCGGTGAGTACCAACATCTTGGCCCCGACGTTGCGTGGCGTGGAGCCACGGGTAGCGATGATGGTCGCCAGAGCAGCCGACTGGCCCGCAGCTTGCAGCTCTGCGATTCGCTCCCATATCTGCTGCATGGATTGTATTCTCCCGATAGCTCTTAGCCTCAGGGTTCGTCCAAGAGAGTGACCTCGACCCTTTTCACTCCTGCTATGCCCCTGAGCTTGCGCCTGATTTGCTCAACGAGATGGCCGGCCAACGGGCAGGTAGGCATGGTCAGCACCATTCGTATCTCCACGTCGCCGTTCTCGATGCAGATTTCTCTGACTAGGCCCAGTTCGACGATGCTGATCCCCACCTCAGGGTCAATGACCTCCTTCAGAGCATCGCGCACATCTCGCCTGACATCAACTCTGTCTTTCAGCAGGATTCCCCATCCTGATGCAGACATGGTCAAAGTGGCTGTCCATGCCAGAGCCTTCTCCAGTTGCCGCACCCTCTCTTCGAGCCTACCTTGCCTGTCGAGGGACTCACTGATCGCTCTCAACACAGGGTCGGGCAGCTTCCCGTGCTCCAGGTCCACCTGGGGCCTTTCTGCTTTTGGCCCGGCGATTCTGGCGGGCACGCCCACCACGGTGGCCCCCGGCGGAACCGCCTTGATCACCACCGAGCCAGCACCTATCCTGGCCCCTCTGCCGACTGTGATCGGTCCCAACACAGTAGCCCCGGTGCCAATGACCACGTTATCTTCGATGGTGGGGTGACGTTTGGTCTTCTCCAGGCTGGTGCCTCCCAGAACCACCCCCTGATACATCAGGACATCATCGCCGATCTCGGTCGTCTCGCCGATGACCACACCCATGCCATGGTCAATGAAGAACCGGCGGCCGATTTTTGCTCCGGGGTGGATCTCGATCCCGGTCAGAAGGCGGTTGATGTGGGAGAGGAAGCGACCCAGGAAGAGCAGCCTATGCTGCCAGAGAAAATGGGCCATCCGGTGCAGCCAGATGGCGTGCAAACCAGGGTAGCAGCAAATCACCTCCCAGGTGGTCTTGGCGGCCGGATCTTTGGCGAAGATGGTCTGGATGTCCTCTTTGATCACCTCGAACATTTTGATAGCATCTCTTTCCCTCCTTCAGATATTAGTACTACAACCGTGGTTGGCAAAACAAGCACTCTGAGCTTGTCGAAGAGTGCGGTTTTCGGGAGAACCTCACCCTTCGACGGGCTCAGGATGACTGTTTCGAGGCGAAAACGGGCTCACAAACCTGCCCACTTTAGCAAGTACAGCTGTAGTATTAGGGTAAAGGCGGAAACAACATCCTTTGTGTGTCAGCTTTGCCCGTTTCGGCTGAGATAATCCTCGATAGCTGCCCTGATGCCCTCCTTGGCCAGGACGGAGCAGTGCATCTTGATCGGCGGCAAACCATCCAGGGCTTCGGCCACGGTTTCATTGGTCACCTGCAAGGCTTCTTCAATGGTCTTGCCTTTCACCAATTCAGTGACCATCGAGGAGGCAGCGATGGCTGCCCCACAGCCAAAGGTCTTGAATCTGACGTCAATGACGCGGCCCTCCTCGATCTTGAGGGTGATTTTCATCGTATCACCACAGACGGGATTGCCCGCAGTACCCACTCCATCGGCGTCCTCGATCTCCCCCATATTGCGGGGATTCATGAAATGGTCCATCACTTTTTCACTATATTGCATCGTCATCACCTCTGCTTCCAAAAGTGAGATCGCGGAGCTACTGGACCCTCAGGTCGCAGGAGAGCTCGTAGTCCATCAACCCGGTGACGGTGGGATGGTCGCCGCACAAGGGGCAGTCAGGGTTCCGCTCGATCTTGACGTACAGGAAATCCATGTCCAGGGCGTCAAGGACTAAGAATCTCCCCAGCAACGAGGTGCCCACGCCCAGGAGAAGCTTGATGGTCTCCACGACCTGAATGGTCCCGATGACCCCAGGCACCGCCCCAAAGACCCCGGCCTCTTGACAACTGGGCACCGTTCCCGGCGGCGGTGGCGTGGGAAGCAGACAGCGATAACAGGGCCCTTCGCCCGGGATAAAGACCGTCACCTGCCCCTGGAACTGGAAGACGGCGCCCAGAACCAGGGGCTTGCCTAGCAGCACACAGGCGTCGTTGGCCAGGCACTTGGTTGGGAAGTTGTCACTGCCGTCAATGATGACGTCGTAATCGGAGAAAATACCCAGCGCGTTCTCTGAGGTGAGCTTGAACGGATGCTGGATCACCTCCACGTCGGGGTTGATGGCCTGTAGCGTCTCCGCGGCCGATTGCGTCTTGGAGCGTCCCAAATCCTCAGTGGTATGCAGGATTTGGCGGTGCAGGTTGGAAATGTCCACCACGTCAAAGTCAACGAAGCCCAGGGTGCCTACTCCGGCTGCGGCCAGGTACAGGCCGGCAGGCGAACCCAGCCCGCCGGCCCCGATGAGCAGGACGCGAGACTCCAGGAGTTTCCTCTGCCCCCTACCGCCCACATCGGGCAAGATGATCTGACGGCTGTAACGCCGTATTTGTTCTTCCGTGAAACCGAACATTTATGCCTCCTCTGGAAGCGTGATTTCGACTTTCTCTTCCTCAATCATCCCCTCGACAATGCGGAAGGCGCGGATGGTTGGCTTGGCTCTATCGGCCAGCGAGATGATGAGGTAAAGAGAGTCGGGATAGAAAGCCAGTTCGAGATCGGTGGCCGAGGGGTAGGCGGGCGCGTGGCTGTGGGAGTGATAGATGGCCAAGAGCTCGCAGCCCTTTTCTTCAATCTCCGTAAAAGCACGGACCTGCCCCTCTGGATCCAGACGATAGGTCACCGGGCTGTGATCGGCGTTGGTCATCTGGTAGACCTTTTCCACCTGCCCATCCTTACCGGCGAGCAGACCGCAGGCCTCGTTGGGGTACTCCCTTCGGGCATGGCGGATCATTTCCTCGGCCTGCTCATTGGTGAGATAAAGGGCCATCACGCTCCCCTACCCAGCCTTCCGAATGAAGATTTCCCAATCGGTATCGTTCACCTGGCCCACGTTGAGGACCTCGTGACCCTCGTTCGTCACGCTGCGGGGCACGTTCTCCACTGCTGGCAGGTGGTCTACGATCACTCGCAGGACCTGATCCATTTCCATCATCTCCAGGGCCAGCTTGGTCTTGACGAAAGTGTAAGGACACACTTCGCCTTTGAGGTCGAGCTCTTGATCCACTTCCACTTTCATTGTCTTGATCATATGTTGCTCCTTCCGTTTTTGCTCAAGAGAGTGTAGCCGCCACTGCTATGCAGACGATTCGATCCCACTGCCACAGGTAGCTTCTTTCTTGCCGGTCAGGGCAGCGTACATCATGGCCGCAGCACACCCCACGCCACTTTCTACCGTGATCGCATCCGTCGGGCAGTTGAGCTGACAGGCCCCACATTCCATGCACGCTTCGGGGCGGACGAGCTGGGCCACGCGCCCGTTCATTGTAAACACAGCGTGTGGGCAGACGTTGCTGCACATCTCACAGCCGATGCACAGCGCTGGATCGTATTGGAGTGTGTTGAACACAGATATATTGAACATGATGATTCTCCAAACGCTCAGATCAGAGACAAGACGATTGTCAATACGATGCCTATCCCAAACATCCAGGCCATGATGGGCACGTAGGTGAAGATCTCGCGCCTGACTCCGCTCCTGGATGTAAACGTTGTCGAGCCAGTAAAGTTCAGCGCCAGGAAGGCGGTCACCGGTGGTAAGGGCAAAAGGAATGTCAGCGCCCTGCCGATCCGCAGCCACCACGCTACGTCCAAGTTACGCGAGAATGTCGCCAAGGCGAAGGGAAGTGCCACCACACCACCCAGGATGAACCCCTTGCTACTAAAGTCGCGGGTCGGGAGCCAGGGCAGCAAGATAGGGAACAGGACCACGCCCGCCAGAATAGCTACGACTGCACCCACGGAGGCCAGGAACCCGCTGAGAAAGGACAGTACGACTGCTGCAATCGTCAGCGGTAGCAGGACGTGAACCAGCTCCACCGGTATCAGGATCAGGCGGTCACGCAGAGCAAAGCGCACCTGGCGCATCACCGGTGTGGCTCGATGGGTCTCGAGATACTCTGGCAAGTCGGCCGCCCGCACCGGGCCGTACTCAACTTTGAATCCTGAGCGCTTCTTGACCTCATGCGCAGCAACTCCGGCGGCACCCAGTTGGGGCAAAATCAGCACGCGGTGGCTGACGACGTCATGGAGCGCGGTCGCTTCAATGCGATGTGCCAACTCGTCGGTGCCAAAGGTCCCCTTACCGGCCGCGCACCAGACGTTGATGCCCTGCGTGTCCAGCACCATGATATAGCCGTCCATCCCTGCCAGCGCCGACCGCAGCGCGTCGAAACTGAGTGTGTAATTGGCGGTGACGAAAACGAGCGAGTCTGGCGTGGGGTTGCTCAGGGCGTACAGCCCCGGCTCGACCCGATGCCCGCTACGGTTAACGCCCCAGCGCGCCAGAAAATGGTCCCAGCGGTTCGCCCAGCTGATGGTGCTGGTCGTAGGTTGGATATGGGGTTGTATGCAGTTCGCGTTGGTATCTGATATCATTGCTCCTCCTATCATTTGTGATCATCCAACGCAGAAGCTGAGACATGGCCTCGGACGCTCCTGTTCAAGGATGCGAATTTGGTCATCCTGTCAGGCAGCTCCAGAAACAAGGCGTATGGCAGGCTCAGGACAACCTCATGGGTCTCAAAACCGCCCAACTCCCTGGCCCCACTGCAGAGGAACGAAACATTGGGTTCTCCTTCGTTGTAAACCTTGGCCACCGCTTCTCCACAGATGGCCATCTCTCCCTTGAATTCGGCTTCGATCCCTCCCAGGAGGATGGACATGATCATCACCTGTTCCGAGTTGAGGACAAAGAGAACCACATCCGCATCCTCCAGAGACCCTATGTGCACTGCCTTGGTTTTGGTTTTTATCCTCGGCCCCACGTCAACGAACGTGGGTTCCCTGAATCCGAGGCACAGCTCGGCGCTGGGGCAACTGAGATCATCTATCCCGATGACGAGTTCTATTCCCCCCAACGCTTCCCTTACCGCCCTACAAAAGGTCGTCGGGACAGCTAGGTGGTTGCCGTCCAAGTTCTCCTCCGATATCCTTATGCCCACCAGGCGATGATTTAAGCCCAGGTAGGAACGAACCTCTTCCTCTATCTCCTCTGGCTTTTCTTTTCCCATCCAGACTACTCCGTCTTTGCATCCCTGAACAGGAAGGTCCACAGATAATCCACGATGCTCCAGGTCTCCTCCTCGGTGAAGATGGTACCCCAGTAGGGCATCCCCGTGCCCATCCCCCCACGCCGGATCTTGGCATAGTAGATCTGGCTGCTACCCCCAGTCATGGTCCTGGCGTCGGTGAAATCTGTCGGCCGCTCCTCCATATAACGCCCGCCTGGCCCATCCCCACCGCCCGTCTCACCGTGACAGGCGGCGCAGTTCTTGGCGTACAGAGTTTCGCCCGTCGCCAACTGCTCCGGCGTCGTGGCGGTGAACCAGAGATAGGCCACCAGATCCCAGACCTCCTCATCGGAGAGGGAATCGGCGGAGTCCCCCTGGCGGATGGCTTTAAACACGGCACTGGGGCTCTGGCTGCGCAGGACTTCGGCGAGCTCAGTCGAGCCGTCACCCGGCGCGGACAACTCTATCTGGTCGACAAGGGCCCGCCCCCGGACTGCTGAAGGCGGGTTGGTCGGGTAGAACTCTGCCTCGTGAGGGCTGTCAATGTCCAGTTCAGAGAAGTCAGCCCCTTCGGCTTTGCTCAGGACAGGCCCTTCCTCGGTCATGAGAAGAGTGTCTGGAGCCGCCGGGGCAACCACTTCCAGTGTGCCCCGCATCCGGTAGTGGTAGGGGTCGCACCAGACGTTGCAATAATAAGTGAACCGCCCCACTTTGTCGGCCACGAACTCTACCGCAGTGATTTCCCCAGGGACGATGGGCCCCACGTCAATGCCCAGCTTGCCGATGGCAAAGCCGTGCACCACATCGTGGCCGATGATCCGCAGCCGAATGGTATCGCCCTTGTTCACAGTGATGTATTCGGGATCCCACCCCCCGGCCTCCGGGGCTCGGGCCACCAAGTCAATGACTTTGACTTCACTGTGAGTGGTTGGCAGATAGACATACTGATAGGCAAACACGCCTGTCGGAAAGCCGATGAGGATGATCAGCAAGGCACAGAGGGCCAAGAGTTCTTGTTTGTACATTTTTCACCCCAGGTAAAGTCGTAGAAACGCAACGGTGGCAACGGCCAAGAAAGCGGCTATCGGGATCAGGCCCCGGATAGACTGGCTTTCATCAGTGCCGTGTTGCCGCCCGATGCGATAGGCGACGTAGATAGAGAAGACGAGGCCGGCGATGAGAGTCGTCACTTGCAGGTAGGGCACAAGCCCGATCAACACCGGCGTCCATGGAAACGACCTGGTGCCAAAGAGATCCCAACCCCAACCGAAAGGGTCGGAGATGACGGAGAGGGCGTATGAGCCGTTCACAAATATGAAAGAGAAACTGAAAGCGATCCACATGCTCAATCCCATAGGCACCACAGCGTAAGAGTGGTTAATGAACAACTGTTTCAGGGACACTCCTCGCATGCCGCCCAGTACTTTGGACAGTGCTGTCGTGAGCAAGAACAGACCGGGCACTGCCAGTAAGTTGACGGCCAAGAACGCGCTAGCGTACAGAGCACGGCCCGAGATGGAAGCGGCATCAGCCCAGTCTTTGAGCCAACCCCACGGCCCCAGAAAGATCGCTGAGTACAGCAGAGCGCAGGTCAGCATGATGAGCGCGTTGTAGGCTTCGCCCAACCCTCTGCCCCTCTCGACGAACAGATCTGAACCAAAGGGCCTGAGGTTTACGGCGACGTTGTCTTTGGGGCAAGTTTTCAGGCATTCGGTGCACAGTCCGCAGTACGCGTTCCGCTGCAGTCGCCAGGGCTTGACCATCCAGGGACAACCATGCCCCTCCGCGCTCCCCAGGTAGCACTCCTTCTCCCGGTGATTGCGGCAAACCTCAAGGTCCTTGACCCGCAACTCCAACGGCGAGACCATGGAATACAGCCCGACGAATCCACCTACCGGACAGAAATAGCGGCAGAAAACTCGCCGTTCAAACACCAGGCTGAGAACCACGGCCATCACGATGAAGATCAGCAGCACAACGCCCGTGACCGAAGGAACAGTCAGAATGATGGGGCTGAAGATGGTCACAGCCAGCAAACCGAGATTCTGCAACCAGACGTCGTCCAGCTTACGCGGCCACTTCTTCGCCAGTGACAGGGGCTTGTCTCCGCGCTTCACGAGGATCCCCCGCCGCTGCAGCCACTCGCCAGGAGCGGGGATGGGACATATCGTGCACCACAGGCGTCCGGTAAGAGGTACCAGCACGATTTTCAGAACCGCCCACCACACGATCCACACAAAGATGATGGAAAAGTTCTTGCTGCCCACCGGTGTGCCAAAGAGACCGGTCAACACGGCCAACACAAAGCCGAATAGGGTGCCCAGCATCAAAACCGGTTGAAAGCCTCTCCACAGCAACAGCCGCTTCAGAAGTGGGATCCTGGTCAGCTCGATGCGCCGCCCTGCAGCCTGCGGGCCCGGATTCGCCGGAGCCTGCCGACGCCGGCTTTTCCACAGATAGGCAACGGAGCCAACGGCGGCCAACAGTGCCAGCGCGACACCTCGCCAGTAGGGGATGTTAGGCCTCACAATCAACTCCCCGATCATGAACGGATGCAGCGGTCCGCAGGCTAGAGAGCAGCGGTACTTGAACTTGCCCGCCTGGTCGGCGACAAAGTCGAGACGGGCTTTGTGACCGGGTTCACTCACTGCTTCGACCTCATAGCCATCAATGTAGACGCCGTGGGTGACGTCCACCGACTCCAGTTCCAGGATGACCCGGTCACCCTGGTTGACCTGGATTACGGCCGGCTCGAAGGCGAAGCTGCGCGCCTCCAGAGTCAGGCGGTGCTCGGCTGGCTGTCCCGCGTGGAGCGGAAGCGGGGCAAAGAGAACCACGCCAGCGAAGCCGACCAACAGTATCGTGACCCAAGTTTTGCGCAAAGATAGGGTCATAGTGTTTCTCCTTAAAAACACTTGGTGCTGCGGTTCGAACTCAAGTGCCTATATCAGGCACCGGAGCGTCCACCGGGATTTTTGTAGGTTCTGAGCGTCTGGCCAATGAAATCTGCGAATAGGGAACCGTTGGCTGGTTCGATTGGCCGATTCATTGGCTAGGAAAATCCACGTTTTGTGTCCAACGATCGTGGAAAACGCCCAACAGCGGATTGTCGAGGATGGGGGCGTGGTTCTCAGGGTCCGGGCCGAATTCCAGGTTGAAGCCGTCAAAGTCGGGTTCGTCGCCGCGCCAGACGTAAACCGCATAGTTCCAGCCGTACTGCTCGAACAGATCAGTCTGGTCACGCAAGAACGCGGCTGCATCGGGCACCCATCGCAGGACGCCAAACTCACCCACGTAAATGGGTACATTGTGCTGCTGGGCGAACTCGCGGACAGGACGATAGTTCTCCTCCAGCCAGGCACGGTCAAAATGGATCACCTCGCCATAGTCTTCAACAACATCGGGGTAGCTGATGGTGGCCTCTCCCTCATCTTGGATGATGTAGACGTCCGGGTCGTAGGCGTGCAGGCTGTAGACGGTGCGCGGGTCGCCGGTGGGCTGCAGCACGGAGAACCATTCAGCAGACGCCCAACTGATGCTGTTTACGATGATAGGCGTATCAGGGTCTACCTGGCGGATGGCAGCCGTGATCTCGGCGGCGAAGGCGTTCCAGTCCAGCAGGGTGCCCGCGACCTGGGCTTGCACCTCAAGTGGCTCCAACTCTCCGTCGGGGTCGATCAGGGTATTGGGATGCGGCTCGACCATCAGGTTATAACCGACGACGACCGGGTTATCGTGGTAGCGTTCGGCTGTGAAACGCCACATCTCGACCCAGGCGTCGTGCGCGGCCTGGTCGTTCCAGACGTCAAAGAGCGGATCGCCCTCCAGCAGGATGGCTGCCTCGTTGCGCCCCGGCCCGGTGCGGAAGTGGATGACGACGTAGAGGCCGACTTCCTCGGCCCAGCCGATCAGATTGTCCAGATAAGCCAGCGCGGTGGGGTTTACCTGGTAGGGCGTTTCCTCGGTGAAAACGCCTGGATAGGAGGCATTGACGAGATTGGCACCTAAACTCCGCAGGTCTTGCACGTCTTGGCGGGTGATGGGTTGGACGCAACCATCTGCAGTAAACAGGCGGCAGGGATGCAGATCCACGCCGCGTAGATGGACACCGCTAACCCACAGGTTCCACTTGTCAACTACAGCAGGCTCAAGACTTGTGTCAGTGGGCGGTTGAACCGGCCCCTCGGCTTCCCCTTCGACTTTGCTCAGGGCAGGGCTCGGGACAGGCGTGGCCGTCGGTTTCACCGACACAGGTGTCAGTGTCACCTCTGCCTCCTCGGACCCGCAACCAGCGGGCAGCATCGCCAGGCCCGGGACAAGCATGGCCAAAACGATCACTGCAATTGCAGGCCTCCGTAGCTTACTTTTCACGATTTTTGTCCTCATTGCTCCACCGGCTCGGTATCGGTCGGCTGACCGAACCTGCTATACTCGCGATCCACATAGGCCCGGATTTCTACCATTGACTTTCCTTGGCGCATCAATCTCATCGCGTCACGCGCGATGTCTACACAGATGCTTCACTCAAAGGCGTGGTAACCAAAGACGATGGTTCCATCCGGCTTGAATTCCTGGATGAAGCAATCCAAGTCGCTCGTGTGTCCCATGCTTCCGCAGCCGCAGTAGCAGGGGAGCTTGGCCAGGACCTCCGGGTTGGCAATGGCGAACCGATAGCCCTCTTGCACCACCGGCGGGGCCCTCCTCACCTTTTCGGGAAGCTGGGAGACAGGGGCTAGTGTGATCTCGGTTTCCGCCGAGCTAGCATCTCCTCGTTGGGCAAGAAACCACCCTCCGCCAACGCCGATGAGGACGGCTGCCAGAATCGGTATGACGACGTAAAGCCACTTTCCCGACCCCTTTTGACGAGCCTGTCCTGAGCTCGTCGAAGGGGAGCGCGTTCCTTTTTTGCTACTTCTTGATTTGCGTTTTTTCCGACTCATCATTACTCCTCTATAGAATTTGATCCAGATGCTTTTCGATAAGTGCTTCATTCATTGGCCCAGTGTACCGAGCTTGAATCACCCCTTCGCGATCTACGAAAAGGCTAGTGGGGACTCCTTGCACGCTGTATCCTTGAGCCACGGCACCGGTTGTGTCCAACGGGATAGGAAACGTCAGGCCCTGTTCCTGAGCAAAAGCCTGTACAATTTCCCGCCCTTCGCCGATATCCACCGACAGAATGACGAAACCCTGGTCTTGGTACTGCTCGTAAGCCTGTTGCAGAGCGGACCGCTCGCTACGGCAGTACGGTCACCAGGTGGCCCAGAAATTGAGAAGCACCACTTGGCCTCGCAGGCCGCTCAGCGACACCTCGTCGCCATTCAGGTCCGTCAACGTGAAGTCTGGAGCCCGCGCTCCTGGGACTGGCGCGACGGGCAAATCGGCCGTAGGCGTGGCAGTGGCGATTTCCACAGTTGGTTCGACGGAGTCTGTCTTGAGCGTAGCCGAAGCGCTCACCACAGGCGGTTCGGCGGTGCTCGCCACAGGCGGCTGCGCAGGGGTAGGCATGGGATCGGCGGTCACCGACGCAGACGTAGGGCCTGCAAGGGAAGCCGTAGACTCTGGAGAGGCATTAGCCACAGCAGACTCAGATGTGCTTTGCTTACCAGTGACCAGGTACCCTCCTACCAACGCCAACCCTACCAACAAGAGAAAACCCAACACTACTTTCTTCCACATTGCAATTCTCCTTGTCCGACTCTAATCAACCTGCTCAAGCTCAATCGCAGCCTTGACCACAGGACCAACCGGATCGTTGGAGGAGACATAGATCTCGCGCATCATGGGACCTCGAGCATCTTCGTGAAAAGTGGGATCGTAATAGATTCTCAATTCTGCTGTCTCTCCCGGCTGAATCGCTGTGGACCAACCCTCTGGCGGCGTGCCCGTGCCGAATACGGGCCCTTCCTGGCCGCTGTTGACCACAGAGACTGTCGTGCAGCCGCAGGAAGTGCTCAAGCTATCCACTATCAATTCCTTCTGACCGGTGTTTTTGATGGTGATGCTGGTTTCTACCTTGCCCTCTTTCGTGCTTACGTCGCCGAGATCTATCTGCTGCGGCTCAAGCACAATCTGTGGCCGCTCCGCAGGGGCATGGGCTAGCTTGTACTCCCTCACTTCCTCTTGGACTTTCTCAGAAGCAAAAGTGTCCAGTCCGTACTGATCGGCATAGGCCAGGTATATTTCCAACTCGCTTAACCCTGCGGATACCAACCCGGTCACAAACCCCCTTCTCTCGCCAGCCATGCCGCAGCTACATTCACCAATCGGCTTGCCACAGCAGGGGCAGATGAATTCGGAGAACATCTCCTCGGCCGTTACGGTGGTTTGCGTGAGCGGAGAGGCTCCCGCTTGGGTGGGCATGGCCGTTTCAGGCGAGAGAGCCGAGGCCGTAGTGGTGGGGCTTGAGGCAAAGAGCCTCTCGGGTTTTGCTTCTTGCCCCAGAGCAAAATAGCCGAGGGCAAAGCTCACACCTAAGATTAGAGTGACACCAATGACCAGTAAGACTATCTTGTTGCTTTTCATCAAAACCTCCTTTGACAGGTCTCCGTTTTCCTTAATGAAGCAGGACAACCATCATCATCTTCATATAGGCATGAAGGGCTTAAGCACCTGACCCGGAAAGGTGCAGTAAAACTGTCCGTCGCAGGCTTTTGAATCTGGAGCGACAGGCGGAACCATCTGGCTATGTCACCTGGCACCATTAGAGATAGCCGATCTCTCTGCCTTTTCTCAAAGCCATCTTCTGACCTTGCGTTTGTATTCAACATACTCTGTGCCGAACCTCTCCTCCAACTCGGCCTCTTCAACTGGAATGTATAGCCCGTTCAAGATAAGGATCAATGCTATCGGAAATGCAAACGTGATCAATGATCCAAGCAGTACTGCTATACCGAATAACAAGATCACGCCACTGAGGTACGTTGGATTGCGGCTGATGCGAAAAGGCCCATCCGTCACCAATCCTCCGGGTGTCCCGTGAAAATCAGCGGTTGTGTTTCTCTTCCTCAACAGCCTCACAGACCAGATATTCAGAGCCACCCCAAGCACGATGAGTGGCCATCCCAAGTTTGTATACGGCGGGTAGACTATTCTCTTGACAGGCAAGAGGAAATGCAGTCCCATGGCTAGCCATATGAAGAGGTTGAGCCACTGTGGTGATGGGAGCTTGCTCTTCATCTGCTCACCGCGGTCAACAGGGCAAAGTAGGTTGCTTTCGGCTTTCAGACTCAGACATTCTCATGCCTCCTGGAGTATTGGCTCATGCTTACAGTTTCAGGCCTGTCAGTTCCGTGCTGACCCCCATAGCCGCTTAGCGGTTGCTACATCGTGGGACTCTTGTCAATACTGGACTTGAAATCCCTCACAAGTTGGCGTACGGACGCTTGCGATGCGAGATGTGATCATACAGATTTGGCTTTTCTCTCAGCAATTCCCTACCCCCAAGATCGAATCCGAAGGAAAGCTTCAAAGCGTCCGTGGGACATACAGTGATGCAGGTCTGACAGAGAGTGCACTCGGTTGACAGGACGCGTTTTCCGTCCTTGATATAGTCCAGGATCTGGATATCCATCGGACACATCTTGACACATGCGCCACACTCGTTGCACTTTTCCATATCCCCCTCGATCTTGAGGAGCGAAAAGCGAGAGGTGGCCTTGAGAAACACCGTGATGGGACAGACGTACTTGCAGAAGGCGCGGTTGTCTTTGAGGATGAAGGCCATAGATATACCGACCAGGTAGTAGAGCGCGTTGCCGGCGATCATCCAGTACAATCCAGTCACACTGCCGAAATAGACATAATCCTGATAATCAAACTCAAACCATAGGACCAGCACAAGGCCGAGGCTGAGGGCGAAATGCCCATAACGCAACCATCCCCATTTCCCGGGGAGTCGGCCACGCGGTCTGGTGAAAGGCAGCAGGTCGAGGATCATCAGCGTCCAACATGCCCAACCACACCAGAGCCTGCCGAATAGGATTGGGCCAAAGATTTTGGCGATCAGGTAATGCGTCAGAGCCGCTCCGCCGAGTCCGGCCAGCAGGGAGAAAAAGACCCACTCGATCTGCATGTTCTCTGACTGCAGCAGGCCCATAAAGACGAGCAGCAATCCACCGACGAGGAACAGGGTCAGTTTTCGCCCAGCTTGCTTCTTCTTTTTGGGAAGCGTGGCATAAAGCCCCAGACCTACCCCCAGGGATGTGCCGATATATCCGAATAGGATGAGAGGCTGGATGTAGCCAGAGGACTGCCATCCAACGATGCCTAGGATCCAAAAAGCGAGCATGACGATCCCTGGTACGATCAATTTTCTAAAGGTGAATTGGTTCTTGTTGTTGATTTTCCCCTCCTTGACAATGGTTTAAGATAGCCCTCTACAGGCTCTCGGCTATGACCCTGGCAAAGTCCGCAGGCGTAACGCCGGGAGACTCGATGCCCTCGGCCTGGTAAAAGCCGACAATGGCGGATTCGACTTCATCGAGCTTGACCCCGGCCAGGGCCTCCTCCAGCGCAGCCAACTTTTCCGCTGGGTAGAAAAAGAAGTCGCCGGAGATCGAAGTAGAGACGATGTGACCGTCCTTGATTTCGCTGATTCCCCGGATGAGCCCACCGGGGGCCTTGTGCACCTTGTGCACCACATTCACTCCTTCGGCGATTTTCACGTCGCGCCCGCTGACGAGCTTGCCGCGCTTGTACAGCCACTCGTCGCTCGTGAGATATGGCTTCAGCCGTTCAGCCTCGGCGTATACCTCCGCTGGCATTTGGCCCGGCTCCAGTGGCCCCATCACCGGCTCGAAATGCTGCATCAGCGTGGCGGTGAGTACCTGCCACGACGGGGTTTCACCGATTTCGCGCCGGATGGTAGTCAGGTTCTCCTGCATACTTTTGAACACCTTGTCGCGGAACTTTTCGTCCGGCACGCGCAGCACTTTCACCATCGTGGCGTAGTCAAAATCCACGATGAGGTTGCCCGCCAGTACCACGTAATCGCCTATCTGGGCCACGCCATTGCCGGAGATTTTGCAGCCATCGGCGGTGATCACGTCGTTCACCGGGCGGTACTGAGCCGGGATGCCCAATGCGGTGTACGTATCAGCCACCGGTTCGAGTAGCCGTCGGTAGAATTCGGTTTTGCCGCCCGCGGCCAGCGGGTTACCTCTGTGCAGGATGATCTGGTAGAAGATTTGATCGCCGTCCAGGTAGACCCCACCGCCACCTATCTCGCGGCGGAAAACCGGGATGCCCTGCGATCGGCAGAAATCCAGGTCAATGTCTTGTTCCACGTCCTGGTGGCAGCCGATGCACACATACGGCGTGACCGGGGCGATGTAGAGAATGCCTTCCATTCCCAGGCGCGGCATGGCGTGGTAGATGAGTTGCGATTGAATCCAGGGAACGTGGCCGAGGTCGTAGAGTTTCATTGTTGCAAGAGCTCCTCCAGTGCGACCCTGAGCCCGGCCTCGGTAACGGGGCCTCTGTACCATTTCGCAAGACGGCCATCTTTGGCAATCAAGAAAGTCTCGGGCACGCCGGTCACCCGGTAGGCCTTCGAGATCCTGCTGTAGGGGTCAGGGCCATTGGGATAAGTGATGTCGAACTCTTCGATGAAGGCCATCGCATTGGACGTGATGTCGTTGATGTTCACACCAACAAAGACCACGCCACTGTCTTCGTACTCCTTCCAGACCCTCTCCAGGGCAGGTGCTTCGTCACGACAGGGCGGGCACCAACTGGCCCAAAAGTTTACCACTATCACCAAGCCGCGCTGGTCTGCCAGGGACAGCTCTCCGCCATCGAAGAGGGACACAGTGAAATCAGGGGCCGGGGCGCCGATGGCGGAAACAAACTGAGATCGCAGGCCGTAGCCCAATATCAGCACAAAGCCGATAGCCGTTGCGGTAATGATCCACCCCGCTTTTCCTCTCTTCCTAGGCTTCACTGTGGCGTCGTTCATATCTTCGATAGGGTTACTCATCGGTAGGCGGCATTGGTCACATCAGCTATTTGCTGACTTTTACCTTTTGGCATACACCTCTGCAGCGAGCACTCGCGGACTCTTCGTTCGGGCATTGCGAGTCGTTCGCAGAATAATGGCTTCGCGAAATCCAACCGCTCGAAACTCTTCGAGGAAGGCGCCGCCTTCCTTGGCTCCAGCGATTCAAGCAAACCAGTTAGCTTCGCTGTCCTGAATCTCTGGGGGGAGAGGTTCGCGCAATATGAGTTCGGCCGCGTAGACTGCACCACCCTGCCGTACCACACGTGCAAGATCGAGGAAAATTGCGTCCCTCTTTGGGTTTAGATTAAAGATGCCATTGACCAGGGCTATATCAACTACGCCTTCTCCAATGGGAAGGTTTTCAGCATCGGCCTGGTAGAATGCCACGTTGTCGGCCCCGGTTTCCGCTACAGCTTGGCGAGCACAGGCAAGCATAGCCTCGCCAAAGTCAACACCGATGACCCTACCATTGGGACCTACCCGTTGTGCAGCAATCAAAGAATCGAGACCCGCCCCGCATCCCAAGTCAAGGATGATATCACCGACCGAAATATTAGCAAAGACGGCTACGTTGGAAACACCGGAAAATGCATCTACAGAGACGGATGGCAAGCCCGCAAGCAGATCCCGCGGGTAGCCCAAGCTTTCCGCGAAACGCCAGCCTACAGGGAACGGATGTTCATCCTGCGGTCTTTCCGCCGCCGCTGAATAAGCCTCCCGAACGCCATCGCGGACTTGCTGTGTCTTGTCTCTGTTCATTCGCTCCTCCTTCCGAGACTTGGCTCACAACTTGCCCACAGAGAGCATGTAGATGGCGGCCTCGTGCTGCCCGTCCACCCCCAACATGGCGTTGAGACCGTCGTCCAGAAAGGCGCCTGCAGGAGCCTGCTAGGTCACTCTACGCTCGCAGCGCTACACGGCGGCGCGAGCCTTGTCCAGGTCATCGGCACCGATGACCAGCCGGCTATTCGTGGCCAGGTAGACCAGGTCAATATTTGCCCCAGCGTTGGCTATGCGGCGACTGACCTCCCCCAACGCGCCCGGTCCGTCCTCGACTTTCAGGACCAAGACTTGGCGCTCGCCACGCACCTCAAGGCCGATCTCTTCGAGGGCGCGACGGGCAGCGGCCGCGTCCTCCACCAAGATGTGCAGGACCCCCTCGCCCTCGCAGGGAAATCCACACCCGCCCTCGATGTTGATGCCAGCCTTCCCCAGGGCCTCGCCCACATCGGCTAGCGTACCCGGGCGGTCTTTCAAAATGACGGTCAGGTCCTTCGTCATGATCTTCCTCCTTTTATCTACTTACTGAAAGTGACCCGCGTCGGCAGATCAGGTTGTTCGTCAGAAAGGTTAGTTCGCGCAGATCACCTACTTTCCCTCGTGCGCCGAAAATCCTAGCAGGCTCCTGCAGGCGCCGAGTGGGGGAACACAAATTTCGCCAAACGTTTTGCGCATAGCCGAAGCTGCCGAAGGCGGTTTGGGCGCAGGCCAAGAGGGCCGGACCCGGCTATTCACTGTTATCGAAAGTCCCGGCTACTTTGCCACTTGAACAACACCTAGCCGCCGAATTTGGGCGTCAGCCGTGAGTCGCTTGCTAACCGACCCGAAGGGCAAGCAAGCGTGCGCAGAGTTCGCCCGCTTTGTCCCCTCGTCGTGGCGACGGCAATGATTGAGAATGCGTCTGGCCCCGCACCGCAGGGGTAACGCATGGACACGGGAGGGTGGCCCACAAACTTGATACTATAGGAATTCTCTTCTGGAGTAGCGAAACTTGTTTCGCGTCCGGCTGGCGCAGAACAAGTTCTGCTACTCCACCAACGGGTTGAGTTCAACACGACGCTACTCCTGGTGAGAGCTGTCAGGCGCTGCCCTAGGCCTGGGCTTCCAGCAGGTCCTTCAGGGTGCTCACATCGGCTTCAAACTGTTTCTTGATCGTGCGCACGACAAGCGGCTCGGCCATCTTGAAGAAACCACCTATATCTGCCTCCACTGCGAGAGTGACCTTTGTGCCGCCCTCGGCGGCCTCAAAGGTAAAGCCGCCCTCAATTGCGAAAGGTCCCGAGGTGCTCTTGAACGAGTACTTCCTGTTCGGTTCGTACTCAGTGATCTCTCCGTCTGTCTCGATCCGCCGCCCCAGGAGTTGGCTTACATAGCGGTACGTCGTGCCCACACCTATCGGACCCTCGGAAGTTACCCTCGCTTCCAGGACCCCCGATTGCCATTGGGGGTTATTCTCGATGTTGCCCGCAAAGGCAAAGACCTCCTCAATGGGTCGGTTGATCACCACACTTGCTTCGACCTTTGCCATCTCAATCACCTTCTTTCGTCTTTCGTCTGTTATGATGGACTACCCTTTCGTACTCACTGTCACCGCAGCTCGCCATACCAGGTGCGCATGAAGGCTACCAGGTCTGCTATCTGCTCGTCCGTCAGCGTCTTGCCGAAGCCGGGCCGGTCAATGGCAATTATCCGAATCCCCAGTCGATGGCTCTGCTCACCATAACTTGGGCGGCAAAAGGCCGCTGTTGGATCCTCCATCCAAGAACGAGGTCTGTGAGTTCTTTCTCAAGTATTGACTACCTCAGGTCCGTGTGAACACCACGACCTGCCAGGGGCCCATTTCCCGTATAAAAGTGCGCTCTAGTCCGTTCTTCCGAACCACTGCTTCAACTGCTTCTGTGGGATGAACGTAATTTCGAAATGGATTGCGCTGTATCCAACGTCGGACATTGTAATAAACCAATACGATGATTTTTACCCACCACTTATCGCGAGGATACACCAGACCATAGAGCCTTCTCGCCTTTTGCGCTGAGAGGTTCACCATTTGTTCCATATCGTGGTAACAGCAGATCACTCGGTCCAGTGTAACAATATCCGCTGGCGGGATCTCGGCAGCCAAATCGACAAAGTTCCCTTGCAGATGACGCACCCGGTCTGCGTGTCCCTGCCGTTCGGCTTCCGCCCGACATGCTTCCACATAGGCTGTGGAGGCTTCATTGTTGATTGCAGTCCGAACACCAGATTTGAGTAATTCATGCTGGATATCCCCTACGCCACCGCCAATATCGAGGAGAGTCATCCCCTCTACACCTTCAGCCTGCAATGCCTCGATCAGTTGACGGGTGGTTTCTTTGGGACCTTGTCGCCGATATTTGTCGAGTTTCTTGGTGACGTACTTCCGGTCGAATCTTGCCTCAAGTCTCTGACATTGACAGCACTCCATAACATGTTCTCCTTTCCAAAGAATGGGAACACCTTGTGCGTGGTCATAGTGAGCGTGCAATGTGGTATTCTCACTTATCTTTCCTGGTTGCTTTATTGCAGACATACCGACCTCCTGGATCGGGATTTTTGACTTCTCAACTTGGCCTAGCTCAGGTGAGCCACGATCCTTTAACCGGTCCTCCTCCACCCCACTGGAAAGACCATCTCGGAAACCGCCCCAACGGCTGCGAGCTGAGCGGCCTGGGATCGGATTGAACGATATCAAAATCACGCGCATCCCAGGTCCGCTCTAACGAGTGCATAGGCGTCAGTACAAAAGGCTTCGTAGATAAACACTCACCTTTTCCTCTTTATCAACTCGGCAGCTATCTCAACGGCACTTGCAACGACGTCACCGCATGCTTCTGGCCCTCCTGAGGACGCATACTCGAGCGCTTGAGCACGATCAGCGAGATCATACTTTCGACCAAGCTTAACTTCAAGAACGTTTGCGCAAGAAGTGCTCCCATGCTCCTCTTCGAATCGCGCGCAGAATCTCCGGGAAGAAGGAAGCGAAACGATGTAACCTTTCCAATCCTTTAGATCGTCCCGGCCATATACTAATCCAAGTGCCATCAAGCAGCCCACTACGGCTCCACACGTTTCTCCCCGCAATGCTATGCCTGGGAAAGGTGTAAGAGCTCTAAGCACCTCACCTGCATCTAGATCGAATTCCTCTTGTAGAACAGCGAATGAAGTCTGAGCGCAATTCCCGGATTCGAGCAGAATGTCTCTAGCTCTCTGGGCGAGCCTATCGTGCATCTCTGCTTGAGGTTTTTCGGTATCCATTTGCCTTGCCTCCTTTGGACGATTTGCCGGTCTGGCCCCTAACTACAGTTGTTAGTTAGAAGGAATCTTTAGCCTAATTCGTTACAGTAGGCAAAGGAATCCCTTCCTTCACCCCTGGTTCAGAACCGGACGTGAGACTTTCGACCTCATCCGGCTCCTCAGTACACGAGCCTTCGTCACAGGCACCCCATTGAAGGCGATTACTCACCCTCGGAGCTTGGCACATGCGCTCTCAGAGTTGGACTTTCGTCCGGTCTTCAGTGCGTTGTGTGCACAATGGCCCACCCCGCCTGCCATAAGACCCAGACTCCTTCTTGCCCCTGTGCCTTCTCGTGTACCGACCCTACGTCTGCCTATCCCAGGCATTACCCTAGGCCTTCGCTTCTTAGGGCATCCTACTCCGTCAGGGCTTACGGCCTGGTCGCCTGCTCCAGAGCCCCTTCACTTCGTTCAGGGCAAGCTCTGAGAGAGCACCTGACGGGTTTCCCTGTTCCGTGTGTCCATTTTCCGTGACGTTAGGATGGTACTCTACGCCGTGTCCCTCGCATCGAGTGGATACCACGTAGTCACTGAGTACATGGCCGAATGGGGACATTTCCCTTTTGGGCCTGCCTGTCAGCCATTTGGCAGGTTCTAACTCACGACGCTTCAAACATACCTTCGTCGCCTATCCATAGTCACCTGCTGGGGGCGGTCGCCGCTTTTGGCTAGCAGCTTATCCCCTTTTCGCCCTTGCACCCCCACGTTTGATAACCAGTCTCCCGCAGTAGGGCAATGCTGTCTCCCCTCCACCTGGGGGGTAGGAGTTGACCAGTTGGTAACCGGTCGCACCTATATGGGCACACAGTTGTCAAAGTTCCGACTGATAACGCAGGGAATGCACCTACGTTACCTCGTGAACTCTGCTGCTTTTCCCCCGGCTTTCTCAAGCCGGTTGCCGGGTAGCAGGGAGGCATTACTGCCTCCCCGCCCCCTAAGAACTGCACGTAAAACTTTCGCTTTATGCAGCTCAAGCCTTTCAAACGCCCCTTTCAAGACGCGGCTTTGCAACGTCTAAC
>JBGVTF010000292.1:0-59535 GCA_041862415.1 Anaerolineae bacterium
GGTTGGGGAGGCGGCGGGCGCGGCGGCCGGAGTAGCGGCCGCGGCCACAGCAGCCGACGGTTCGACCATCAGTTGCAGGTCATCCACCCAGACCGAACCACTCTGCCCGCCGCTCACATAAAAGTTCAGCGCGACAATGTGCGCCGGATCAAGGATGTCAACGCCGCCTCCGCCTATCCACTCGGGTTTGGCCAGGTCGTCCCAGGCCAGCGTGACCGGCGTCCACTCCTCACCGGGCGTTGGCAGCTCAACGTTGAAGGGCGTTACACCCCCGGCATCCGCACTGGTCTGCGTGGGGTCTTCCATAGCCACGCCTACGCTCACCGCCAGGCCCGACTGGTCGGACCGCCAGGAGAAGCTCAGGCCCCTGGTGTCCTGCCACTGACCGGGGTCAATGCTTATGCCACAACCAGCGTAGCCATCTGCGCCGACCTCAAAGCTCAACTGCATGGCCTGGGCGCTGTCGTGACCGGGTTGGCCCGACGCGCAGGTGAAGGATGTGGTTCCCTCGCCGATATCGGACCACCAGCGGGCCTCGAAATCGCCGCCTTCAAAGTCGTCAATGACCGGGCCTGCAGCCAGCGCGGGCAGACTGCTCGGTGCGGGGGCATCTGGCTGGCTGGGTGCCTCCGGTGGCTGTGCAGGTGCCTCCGGTGGCTGTGTGGGTGCTGCAGACACGGGCGTGGGCGTAACTACGATGACCTCCGGCGTAGGCTGAGCCCGGCCAAGCTGGCAGGCCAACAGGCTGGCCAGCAGAAGCAGGACAACGGCTATGACGATGCCGCTTTGTAATCTTGACTTTTTCATTGTAGTATTATCTCCTTTTCCTCTTACGCCGCGCTTTGAGCAAGGGAGCATGCGGGGGCTGTGCGAGCATCGCAGCTTCAAAGCTCCCGCGAGTTGCAGCCTACCGCACCTGGTGATGCGCCAACTGGCCAAGACCACCAGGGCGCGGAGAACAAGCCGTATCATTGCAAGCAGTCTCATGGCCATGAGAGGCTGAGTGCGGTTCGGGACTCGCTTCCAATTCGCGTCCAGAACGTATTCAAAAAGAAGCTTTTCTAGCGATGGAGGCCCATTATCCAGACCCTTAGCTCGATATTGCGGTCCAGGATCGTGCGCTCGCCCCCGCCTCCAGGGACGGGGATCTCATCCGCCGATAGGGTGTAATCGGCCTCAAAAAGCGTGTCGGATGGGTTACTGGTATCCGCGTCCCAGATGGACCCCCCGAAAGTCAGATCGTCATCGGGACCCAGCTCAACGTCGATATAGTTATCCGCAGGAGCGTGGTAGCCCGGGCAATCCCCCATACATCCAATCATCCAATCCCCAATCCGGTCAAAGATGTCCTGGATCGAGTACTCCCGACCGTGGTCCAGCCGATAGCCCCTTATACGCTCCCCCCACCAATTGGGGTAATCGACACCATTGAACTCGAGCCGTTCCTCCCCCAACTCAATCCGTCCATACCGCATGCCAGAGACCCGAAAGTGACCGAAAATGGGCCCCACGTTGTCAGCCCACCACTCGTCGTCACCTAGGTGGCCAGTCTGCAAGCTCAGGAAGTGGACGCGCACGGTGCGCGGGCACTCCTCGCCTTCCCAAACCCAGGTGTTGCTGGGAGGCGATTCTCGGCCGTAACCATAGGCCGTTACATGGAACTCGCATCTCCCGCTACAGTCAGGCTCAAGAGAATTGATGGAAATATAGGGCTCGTCCGGTGGAGTGCGGAATATCGGGCCCGGGGCACCGCCGCACTGCGAATACACCCTGAATTCCTCTATACTCGCCGGGTCCCCCTCCCATTGCCATACTAGCCCTATACTCCCCCCTATAACAGCATGTGTGATAATCGGTTGCGGAAGCTCCAAGTCCCAGGGTGCCTCCTCCCCGGGTCGTAGGCATAAGGGGCGACAGATGCGATACGTGACCTCGAACCAGTGTTCCACGAATGGCCCACTGGACCGCCTGTGGATCTCATCGCTATTCCAGTCCTCTTCAGGGTGCTCCTCGTGCAATTCGCCCAGGCTGAATGGAGGATCCTCTCCGATGTAAGCCCAGCACTCCATATCCACTGTCAGGGGCGGCCAATCGGTATCCCACACGAGGACCCGGCGGTTCTCCCCGTCCTCGAACTCAAAGTGCCACTCCCTTTCGCCGGCAGGATCGAAATAGTCGGGCTCAGGAGGAACCCTTGTTTGGGGCTCAGGGCCCAGAGACACATAGCAGTAGACCCCGTCATAGTCCCTGTTCACAGCGAAGCTCAAGGCCTCGACCTCGATGGTTGTGAGGATGGTTGGTATGGGCTCAGGCTGCGGCAAAAACGGCCAAAGAGGTGCTAAGCCGAACAGACGCAAAGGGCCTGCCGGCAATTCCTCGTCGTCGGCAATGTCATCGCCATCGGCGTCCTCCCCCTCCCCAGGGGCCGGACAGCCTATGTGCTCAGGAGGACCGAACTCATCAGGGCAGAGGTCTACGTCGTCGGCGAGGCCGTCGCGGTCCCTGTCTCCAACTCCGGTGTCAGGACAGCCGCTGGGCCCGGCGCCGGGGACGTCGGGGCAGGCGTCATCCCTATCGCGAACCCCGTCGCGGTCCCGGTCGGGACAGCCAGCGTGCTCGGGCAGGCCCGGCTCGTCCAGACAGGCATCATCCACATCGCGAACCCCGTCGCCATCGTCGTCGGGGCAGCCAGCGTGCTCGGGCAAGCCCCACTCTTCAAGGCACGCGTCCTCAGTAGCGGGGATGCCGTCGCCGTCCAAGTCCCCAGATGTCGGACAGCCATCACGCTCGGGCCAGCCCGATTCAGTAGGGCAGGCGTCCTCGGCATCGGCTATTCCATCTCCATCGGCGTCCGGGCAACCAGCGGCCCGCGGTGAGCCGGGTTCATCGGGGCAGGCGTCGGCGTAGTCAAGTAGACCATCCCCATCCCGGTTCCCTTCTCCAGGCGCCGGACAGCCCCCACCCTCAGGCAAGCCCGCCTCGTCGGGGCAGGCGTCTTCGGCGTCAGAAATGCCGTCACGGTCCTGATCAGGGCAGCCATCGGCAGCCGCCGACCCCGGCTCATCTGGACAGGCGTCAGCCTCATCGGCCACCCCATCGTCATCTCGATCTGCTAGTTCGATGGCCTCTACATTGATCGAGGCGTGGCCACGGCCGCCTCGGGCGTTGAAGGCCCTGGCGATCAGGGTGTGAGTTCCGGGGGAGGGGGGCTGCCAGCGAGCCAGCAGCGGGAAGGGAGAGGTGCCCCCAGGCAGATTGCTGGCCTGGGTCTCTTGCAACTGACCATCTACCCACAGCTCGACACGGACCACCTTGCCTTCGTCACGGGCAATGGAGTGAACAGTCACTTCCTGTCCCACCTCCACCTGTTCCCCGTGGCGGGGCGAGCGGATCAACACCAACGGTCTTGCCTCCGGCCTTGGCCACAGGAAGAAGTAGCCCAAGGCGGCCGCCACAGCCAGGACGAAGCACAGCCCCAGCAGAGCGGTCAATGGGATCAGAAACCTCCCTCGCCTTCTCGCCGGAGGCCTAGGGGCGTATGCCGGCGGAGGCAGGGCAGGGGGAGGCGGTGCAGCAGGGCGCGGCCCTTCGACAGGCTCAGGGCGTGGCGGGGCGTAGGCGGGGGCCACCGGCAGGGCCTGGAAGCCGAGGAGCACCGTCGGGCCCAGACCGATGGCGTCGCCTGGTTGCAGCACCTGGGGGGCGGTGAGGCGCACCCCGTTGACGAAAGTGCCGTTGGCGCTGCCCAGGTCCTGGATGATGAACTGGCGCCCGTCCCAGGTCAGGCTGGCGTGGCGGCGGGAGATCTGGGGGTCGCTGACCACCACGTCGTTGCCCACCTCGCGACCGATGATGATGGTGGGCCTGGTCAGAGAGAAGCGTTGGCCAGGCTGGGGGCCCTGGCGCACGATCAACTCAACCGACGGTGGTTGAGAGCCTGTTGAAGGATATGTTCTGGCCATTATTCGAACCTCCCAACTTTTCCCCCTAAGGGAGCCGTATCGAGAAGTGGGACCACGAAGACCAATTGCTGTAGTTGCCGGCGCCATCCTGAGCGCGCACTATCCAGCGGTAGTAGAGGCCACACTGCACGCTGGCATCAACCTGCTTGCCGCTCACCGGCCCCCACCCGCCAACCGACTGCCAGTTGCCCGGAGTCACCTGCCGCTCCAGCTTGACGTAGTAGCCGGAGATACCGCTGTCGTCACTGACCGGCATCCAGGCCAGGGTCTGTGAAGATTTGCAGTCAATCTCCAACCCATTGGCCGGTACGGCCGGCGATGGGGCTGGCGGTGGCGTGGTATCCTGGGGCGGTGGCGGCTCTGCACACTGCCCGGAGACGCGGATGGTCACGGACAGATTTTGCTCCGAGCCATCCCTTCTTATCAGGCGCAAGGTATGGGTCTCATCCTGGCAGGGGCAGCTCTGGAAACTGCCGTCGTCGCCCGCTCCGGGCTGCCCATTCACCCAATAGGCTTGGACATTTGACACGTGCCAGTGGACGGTGGTGCATGATCCCGCTTGGACGCTCTCGTCGTCGACCCAAAGCCGCCAGTCTGCTGGCGGTGGCGGCGGTGGAGTAGTGGGAGTAGGGGTGAAGGTGGGCGTAGGTGGCTCGGATGTGAAGGTCGGCGTGGGGGTGAAAGTAGGCGTG
The DNA here is from genome assembly GCA_041862415.1 of Anaerolineae bacterium. Classification (GTDB taxonomy): domain Bacteria; phylum Chloroflexota; class Anaerolineae; order E26-bin7; family E26-bin7; genus E26-bin7. Next base: position 4,655 of record JBGVTF010000292.1, read on the forward strand.
GGTGGCTCGGGCGTGCCGGTTGGCGTGGGGGTGAACGTTGGCGTGATGGGGGACGGAGTCTCAGGGGTGGAAGTCGGCGTGGGCGTGTCGGTCGGTCCCCGCGCAACCTCACCCACCACTCTGATGCTGACCATGGCCGGGTTGCTGGTCTCCCCGGCGGCGTCGTAGGTCACGACCTGCAAGGTGTAGATGCCCTCCTCCTGTGGGAGCCATTCTTGTGTGACCTCGCTGAAGGAAGCCCCCGGCTGCGCCGGAGGATCGCGTCGGTATGCCTCGCCATTCACCGAGAGCAACACCTCGGCTACGCCCTCCCGAGCGTAGGCATGGGAGATCACGGCCACGGGGGTTCTCACAGGCACAGTGAACCCTTCCCGGGGGAAATCAATCCAGGCCCGGGGTCGGGGCTCTACCTCCCCGCAGGAGAGCGTCCCTCCCATCAAAGCGAAGAGGGTTAGGGTAAGGACTAACTTCCATAACAGTAGCCGTGTGTTCATTCTTAACCTCCTGGATAGAAGGATGTACCTTCTTCACCAATGACAAAAGCCGCCCCCGAATTAATCAGGAGGCGGCTTTGTAGGCATCATTGGCACGGACCCCGCTCCGGAGAGCTCAGGAATCAGGGATACCAGGCATTCAGACTGGGCAACTCTGCGCCAATCTCTTTTTTATTGCGTGGATATGGTTATTATATCATACTCTAGCGTCTTTGGCAAGCGGGCTGCCCTCTGCCCCAACACTCAAACTAGGTCAGGGCACGGGCAATGCGGGCGGCGACGCGGGCGTTGTTGACCAGCAGGGCCACGTTGGCTCGCTGGCTGCGGCCAGCGGTCAGCTCGACGACCCGGGCCAGGACGAAGGGGGTGAGAGCCTTGCCAGCGATGCCGGCTGCCTCCGCCTGTCGGATGGCCTCCTCCACCCACAGCTCGACGCGGACCACCTTTCCCTCGTCGCGGGCCATGGAATGAACAGTCACCTCGTGCCCCACCTCCACCTGATCCCCATGGTGGGGCGAGCGGATCAACACCATCGGCCTCGCCTCTGGCCTTGGCCACAGAAAATAGGTGCCCAATGCGGCCGCCACAGCCAAGAGGCCGCACAGCCCCAGCAGAGCCATCAGTGGGACCACGACCCTTCCCTTCGACAAGCTCAGGACTCCGCTTCGCCTTTTCGCCGGAGGGCTGGGAGCGGGGGCCGGCGGTTCGACTTTTCGACGGGGCTCAGGGCGGGCGGGGCTGACCACAGGCGGTTCGACGGGGCTCACCACAGGCGGCGCGGCCTGGAAGCCGAGGAGCACCGTCGAGCCCAGACCGATAACGTCGCCATCTTGCAGCACCTGGGGGCAGTGAGGCGCTCCCCGTTGACAAAGGTGCCGTTGGCGCTGCCCAGATCCTGGATGATGAACTGGCGCCCGTCCCAGGCCAGGCTGGCGTGGCGGCGGGAGACCTGGGGGTCGCTGATTACAACGTCGTTGCCCGCTTCGCGACCGATGATGATAGTGGGCTTGTTCGAAGAGAAGCGCTGGCCGGGCTGGGGGCCCTGGCGCACGGTCAATTCAACTGATGGCGGTTGAGAGCCTGTTGAATGATATGTTCTTGCCATGGTGAGAACCTCCTATTTTCGCCTTGGTCGCAACTACTTAGCCAAGCCTCCCGCAGGTTGGCAAAGAGGACAATTCTGTGCCCGGAAGCTTAGACAAGCCAGCTATTCCAGTCATAAGCCGGCTAAACCTGCGGGAGGCTGTTTATCAAGAAACGAGGAGGAGTGACAATGGAAGTAATTCCAGTCATAAGCCGGCTAAACCTGCGGGAGGCTGAGCAGTTACTCTTGCTCGCAGACATGGCAGCCTTCGTGGCACAGGGTCACTCAGACCTCCCGGTAGTTTTCTCAGGGCAATTCCTCCACAAAAACCATCACCTCCATGTTACCGCCCTGGAGAAAACGCATCATTACATCGTCGGGTGAAATCTCGTCAGATTGTATGGTTATCTGGGTGTTCAGAAGTGTCTCGTTGTTGTAGCGATCCACATCTGTGATTTCCCCGCCGATAGTCAAAACGTCATCCTGTTCCAGTTCAACTGTCACAAAGTTGACGTCAGGTGCACTGGTGGCATTACAGGAGGAACCGCCACATAAGCCAGGCGCGTTCGCCACCCTGAATATGTCTGCGACGAAGACCGTGCTGTGGTCCGGCAGGAAATAGCCGGTTGTATGCCCCCCGGCTGCATCAAACTCGAGTGTTGACACGTAGGTTCCAGAAGCCCAGAAGCTCCCCGTGATAGGTCCCACACCTCCGTGCGCTCTCTTCCACCAATCGCTACCCAAATCGCCGGTGTCAATCTGCCCGAAGGTGACTCTGACCATGCGTGGACACGGTTGTCCAACCCACGTTACGGTGTTGCTGGGAGGCGATTCCCGCCCGCCGCTGCCATAGCTGGTTACATGGAACTCGTCTGATGTACCACAGGCAGGGCGCCACGAACTCGGAAAAGCATAGGTATATCTGGTAGCGCCAGCAGGAGTCCATCCACTACCTCCCGTAGCCGGTTCGTCCGATAGTCGCCTTGCGACAATTGCGCCGTTGCGATATATTCCAAACCCGCGGATGCTGGTGGGATCCCCGTAGTAGAACCAAGCCAGATATGCGCTACCAGCATACTCGTACAATCCGATCTCTGGTGGATGGAAAGGTACGTCAGAGCACGAAACCAGACAGATACGATAACTGACCCAGAATGAGTGTCCGTCTGATCCACCCGAAGCCCTCTGCCCGATTACATGTCCATCCCAGTCCGAACTTCTATCCTCGTTCTCAAAAAGATGGATTTCCGTAATGGAGCCCAAATCGCGGTATGCAGGGTCGTCGGCATCGCACTCAATATGTATCTGCACTAGCTCCTCTGTCTCTGCCATTGTAGGCAGGCGATTTTCGCTGCCGAAATGTGTACCGAGGTCCCAGCTCCTCTCGCCCGCCGGGTCGAGGTTTTCAGCGTGAATCACTATGTCCGGATAAGGTGGATGCTCGATCACAACGTAGCAATTGACTCTTTCGTACTCGCGGAACACGCGGAACTCTAACGCCTCGATCTCTATGGGGGTTAGAATCTTTGGTACCCCGCCCCCGGGAGGGGGCGTACCGCCCGAAGGCGATGGTACTGGGGGTATCCCAACAAGCCCGCCGGGAATCAATTGGAAGACTCTGACCACAGGATCATCCGTTGCCTCTTCATCATCGGAGATGCCGTTGCCATTGCGGTCTTCTGCCATCCCAGGCGGCGGACAGCCCGCATGGGATGGCTGCCCTGCCTCGTCGGGACAGTGATCCACATCGTCGGCGAGACCGTCGCGATCTCGGTCGCCCGCGCCAGTTACCGGGCAGCCGCCATTCGTCGCGGATCCTGCCTGATCAGGACACTGGTCGTCGCGGTCGCGCACACCATCGTTGTCTCGATCGGGACAGCCCGCAAGCCCAGCCAGACCATGCTCACTCGGACACGCGTCGCGCTCGCCGGCAACTTCATCGCCATCGTCGTCAGGGCAGCCCTCGTGCTGTGGCTCTCCCGGTTCGTCGGGGCAAGCATCTTGCGCATCGGCGATATCGTCGCCGTCGCGATCCCCGGGGGTTGGACAGCCGTCGCGTTCGCGCCAGCCCTCCTCACGCGGGCATGCATCCGTCGCATCGCCCACGCCATCGCCATCCGCATCCGGACAGCCACCAGCGCCCAACCAACCGGGTTGATCGGGGCAGCCGTCGGCACTATCGAGAACGCCGTCGCCATCACGGTCGTTCGCGATCGGCGCGGGGCAGCCTTGGTTGTCTGCCAAACCCGACGTGTCTGGACACGTATCGTTCGCATCCGCAACGCCATCGTTGTCTCGATCTGGACACCCTTTCGTATACGGCGTCCCGGATTGATCCGGACATCTGTCCATCTTGTCCGCCACATTATCCTTGTCTCGATCGGCCGGTTGGCTCGCATTCACTTGGAGTGAGGCATGACTGCGTGCACCTGCTGCATTGAAGGCTCTCACGGTCACCGTGTGACTGCCGGCGTCGCGCGGCTGCCAGCGTGTGACCAGAGGCATTGGCGAGGCGCCGCCCGCGATGTTGCTGGTCTGCGCCTCTTGCAACTGCCCGTCCACCCACAGTTCGACACGGGTCACCTTTCCTTCGTCGCGGGCGATGGACTGGATGGTGATTTCCTGTCCCACTGGCACCTGCTGCCCGTGGCGGGGCGAATTGATCAACACCACCGGCCTTGCCTCGGGCCTTGGCCACAGGAAGTAGTAGCCTAATGCAGCCGCCACAGCCAGGAGGCCGCACAGTCCCACCAACACAACCAGTAGAGGCAGGGCAACCCTGCCCCTGGCGCGCGGTCGTGGTGGGGGCGGAGCGTAGGCTGGCGGCGCAGCGGGGCGCGGCGGTACATGGGCTGGCAACATAGCTTGGAAGCCAAGGAGTAGCGTCGGGCCCAGGCCGATGACATCGCCCGGTTGTAGCACCTGGGGGGCGGTGAGGCGCACCCCGTTGACGAAAGTGCCGTTGGCACTGCCCAGGTCCTGGATGATGAATTGTCGGCCATCCCAGGTCAAGCTGGCGTGGCGGCGGGAGATCTGGGGGTCGTTGATCGCCACGTCGTTGCCCACCTCGCGGCCGATGATGATGGTGGGCTTGGTCAGAGAGAAGCGTTGGCCAGGCTGGGGGCCCTGGCGCACGATCAGCTCAACCGAGGGCGGTTGAGAGCCTGTTGGGGGATATGCTCTTGCCATTGTCAGAACCTCCTATTCTCTAGCGAAGCTTCGCCGTTCGGCTCAGCCCTCGGCCTGAGGACCTCGGCTGAGCTCGGTCGAAGCCCTCGGGCCGAAGGCCCACGACGAAGCCTTAAACCGACGAGATACCAACCACCCCTCACAGACGGAAGGGAACACAGACAAGAAAACAAATCAATGCGTCCGTGTTTCTTTTCTGCCCGTGGGAAAAACTCGCTGATTTGTGCAAATGCTGGTCATTGTAAGACCTATTCCAGCGATATCGAGAAATGGGACCACGGAGCCCAATCGCTGTAGTTGCCGGCGCCGTCCTGAGCGCGCACTGTCCAGCGGTATTGGATGCCACAATCCACGCTTGCGTCCACCTGCTTGCCGCTCACCGACCCCCACCCGCCCGCCGACTGCCAGTTGCCAGGTGTCACCTGTTTCTGCAGCTTAACGTAGTAGACGACGGGACCGCCGCTGTCATCGCTGACCGGCATCCAGACCAGGGTCTGGGAAGATTTGCAGGCAATCTCCAATCCGTTGGCTGGCACGGCCGGCGACGGGACTGGCGGCGGCGTGGTATCCTGGGGCGGTGGCGGTGGCGCTTCACACTGCCCGGAGACACGGATGGTCACGGACAGATTTTGCTCCGAGCCATCGCTCCTTACCGCGCGCAAAGTATGGGTCTCATCCTGGCAAGGGCAGGTCTGGAAACTGCCGTCGTCGCCCGCTCCGGGCTGCCCATTTACCCAATAGGCTTGGACGTTTGACACATGCCAGTGAACGGTGGTACATGATCCCGCTTCGATGTTCTCGTTGTCGGCCCAGAGTCGGATGTCGGATGGCGGCGGTAGTGGAATGGTGGGAGTGGGCGTGAAGGTGGGTGTAGGCGGCTCCTGTGTGATCGTGGGCGTGGGAGTTGGGGTATCGGTCGGGGTCGGGGTGCCGGTAGGCGTAATCGGCGGTGCACCGCTGCAGAGACGGATCTCGGCAAAGGCATTATTCGCCTCATTGCTTTCGGCGATCACATCGGTGGAATCGAGGTTGATGCCGATGTAGGGCGAACCGTCAAACTGATAGACGAAGGTAGCTTCATCACTCGCCCCGGGCGGGAGCCCACCCGCAACAGTCGTCGCCAATTGCGGCACGCCGTTGAAATGAAACTGGATGGTAAAGTCGCTCGGCACCGCCGCCGTGCCAGCGTTGCGATAAGTGACGCGCGTGTTGCAGAAGGGGACCTCGCCCTTATAACCTGCGACGACCGCCTCGACACTGACGATGGCGAGGTCAGGCGCGTCGGGAAGGGGCGTGATCTCGGGGGTATCGGTCGGCCCCCGTGCAACCTCACTCACCACCCTGACGCTGATCGTAGCCGGGTTGCTGGTCGCCCCGGCTGTGTCGTAGGTCACGACGTGCAGGGTGTAGATGCCCTCCTCCTGTGGGAGCCACTCTTGTGTGACCTCGCTGAAGGAAGCTCCCGGCTGCGCCGGGGGATCGCGCCGGTAGGCTTCCCCATCCACCGAAAGCAACACCTCGGCCACGCCCTCCTGAGCGTAGGCGTGGGAGATCACGGACACAGGGGTGCCGACGGGCACATTAGACCCATCCCGGGGGTAATCAATCCAGGCCCGGGGTCCGGTTTGCACCTCCTCCCCGCAGGAGAGCGTCCCTCCCATCAAAGCGGAGAGGGCTAGGGTAAGAATGAATCTCCATAACAAGCGCCGTGTGTTCATTTTTTTACCTCCTCGTTTTTGGGCCTTCCCACAGGGGGAGAGGCTGAAAGGAAACGGGCACCGGATAAGTTATTAATCAGTCCAGCTTGGATAGAAGGGCAGAGCTTCCCCCACCAATGACAAAAGCCGCCCCCGAATTAATCAGGAGGCGGCTGTGTAGGCATCATTGGCACGGACCCCGCTCCAGAGAGCTCAAGAATTAGGGATACCAGGCATTCAGAGTAGGCAACTCTGCGTCAATCTCTTTTTTTTATTGCGTGGATGCAGTTATTATATCATACTCTAGCGTCTTTGACAAGCGGGCTGCCCTTGCCCCCAACGCTCAAACTAGGCCAGGGCGCGGGCAATGCGGGCGGCGACGCGGGCGTTGTTGACCAGCAGGGCCACGTTGGCTCGCTGGCTGCGGCCAGCGGTCAGCTCGACGACCCGGGCCAGGACGAAGGGGGTGAGAGCCTTGCCAGCGATGTCGGCTGCGTCCGCCTGTCGGATGGCCTCTTCAATGGCCGCTTCCGCTTCCTCGTGGGGCAGTGCCGCTTCAGCCGGAACAGGCACCGTCACCAGCGTGGCATGGGTCAAGTCCAACGCCCGGCGCGCCCGCACGATAGCCGCTACATCTTCCGCCCCCTCCACTCGCACGTCAACGGCCAGCCCGCTCGAAGGGGAGTAGAAGGCGGGCAATGTGTCGGTGCCATAGCCGACGATGGGCACACCCTGGGTCTCCAGCACCTCCAGGGTGAGCGGCAGGTCCAGAATCGCCTTGGCACCACTACAGACCACCGTGACCGGCGTGCGACCCAGTTCGACTAGATCAGCCGATACGTCGAAAGGGTGACCACGGTGCACGCCGCCGATGCCGCCCGTAGCAAAAACCTCGATGCCGGCTTTATGGGCCACGACCATCGTCCCGGCCACTGTGGTCGCAGCGTCCTCACTGCGCCCCACGGCGATGGACAGGTCGCGGCGGCTGCACTTGCGGACTGCCTGGCGTGGCCGTGTGCCCAGGTACTCCAGCTCGCCATCCGCCAGCCCGACCGTGATCTGTCCCCCCAGAACGGCAATGGTTGCTGGCACGGCACCCTGCCCACGGACGGCCGCTTCCATGGCCCGCGCCGTCTCCAGGTTGGTCGGGTAAGCGAGGCCGTGGGTGATCAGTGTGGATTCCAGAGCGACGACGGCCTGCCCCTCGGCCAGCGCTGCTTCGACTTCGGGATGAAAAACCAGTGGGTAGTCGGTCATTCGGCTATCACCTCTGCGAGTCTCAGTAGATCACAATTGTCACCCTGAGCTTGTCGAAGGGGTCTCGTTACAAGAGGAAACGAGATTCTTCGTCGCGTCGCTCCTCAGAATGACACAGCGTTGCCTGTTTTGGGCTGTCAGTTTGCCCAACTCTCCGAAAATCGTGATTACTGAGTCTGATTGACACTCCAGAGCAGCGGAACAAGTTCCGCTACTCCGCTGATACAGTCTGTACGTACGTCACGTCCGCAGGCGGGGGTCCAGGGCATCGCGCAACCCATCACCCAGCAGGTTGACCGAAAGGACGGTGAGCATGATGGTCAACCCTGGAGCGATGGTGATCCAGGGCGCTGGGCGCATGTAGCCCCGCCCCTCACTCAGCATGGCTCCCCATTCAGGCGTAGGGGGTTGGGCCCCCAGGCCGAGGAAACTCAGCGAAGAGGCGTTGAGGATGGCCCAGGCAATGTCCAGCGTGGTCAGGACGACGATGGGGGCCAGGACGTTGGGCAGAATATGCCGGAGCAGGATGCGCCCGTGCCGGCAACCAATGGTGCGCGCCGCCCGCACGTACAGGTTTTTCTTGACTGCCAGGACGCTGCTCCGCACCAGCCGCGTGTAGCTGGGAATGCCAGCGATGCCCACAGCGATCATGACGTTGAGCAGGCCAGGCCCCAGCAAGGCCACGATGCCCAGGGCCAAGAGGATGCCGGGGAAGGACAGCATCAGGTCCATTAACCTCATGATAAGGCCATCTACCCAGCTCCTGTAATAGCCAGCTATCAGGCCCAGGGCCGTCCCTGGCACAGAGGCAATGAGCACGGCCACAACCCCCGCCAACAGTGAAACCCGCCCTCCAAAGAGCAAACGGCTGAAAATGTCCCGTCCAAAGAGGTCGGTTCCGGCCCAATGAGCGGCACTGGGAGGCTTCAGTTGCACCTCGGGAGCCACCGCAAGAGGGTCATAAGGGGCAATTAAGGGTGCAAGGATGGTCGTACAGACCATGATTGCCAGAATAAACAGGCCCAGCAGAGCTCCCACGTTCCGCCGCAGTTGGCGCCGGGTGACGAGGGGAGGGATTTCTCTGGACGGTGGCCTCTTGCGGGTTGGGATAGGGAAACGGCGTCTCTTCGTCATCTCACAGCCCGTCGTGGCGGATTTGAGGGTCGGTGAAGGCGTAGGAGATGTCCACCAGCAGATTGACCAGGGTGTAGGTCACGGCTGCCAACAGCACACCGCCCTGAACTAGCGGGAAATCTTTCCACAGTATGGCGTCCACGATCAAGCGGCCGATGCCCTGCCGCGAGAAGACCGTCTCAGTGACCACCGCACCGCCCAGCAGGAAGCCGAATTGCAAACCCACCACTGTGATGACCGGGATGAGGGCGTTTTTGAGAGCGTGATGGGTTAGTATCAGGCGCTCACTGAGGCCCTTGGCCCTGGCTGTGGTGATGTACTCTTTATACAGCACTTCTAGCAGGCTGGAACGGACCAGGCGGGCGATGGTCCCGGAGGAAGCAAAGCCCAGCACAACAGCGGGCATGAGGAGATGTCTCAAGCCCCCTTGCCCTGTGGCCGGTAGCCAATGCAACGTCGAAGAGAAGAGCAGGATCAACAACAACCCCGACCAGAAGATGGGCACAGACACCCCTGTCACGGCAAGGGTCATGCAGGCGTTGTCCAGCCACGAATTGTGATTCAGAGCAGCCAGAATCCCCAATCCGGTGCCCAGGGCAATGGCTACCAGCATGGCCGCCAGGGCCAGCTCGATGGTGCTGGGTAATTGCTCCAGGATGGTCTGCAAGACGGGACGATTGGTGAAGATGGAGCGGCCCAGATCACCGCGTAGAGTGTTCAGCAGGAAACGGCCGTATTGGACGTGGAGGGGATCATCGAGGCCCAATTGGGTTCGCAGGTAGGCAATGGATTCGGCTGACCCTCCCGATTCGGCCAACATCAGTTCGGCCGGGTCGCCGGGCAGGAGGTGAATGGCCAAGAAGACCAGAGTGGTCACACCCCACAGCACAGGGATGGAGGCAAGTAAACGTTTGCCGATAAATTGTAACATTATTGTTCTAAGTACGCGTCATACAACCACGGAAACCAGCCGCGCAGATCGTAGCGCAACCCCTTGACCCTGGCGCTGGTCGCGTTCAAATTGACGTAATCTCGAATGGGAAGGATCAAGGCTTCGGCCATGATGAGTTGCTGGGCTTCGGCGTACAGTTCTCTGCGCCTGCCCAGGTCCAACGTGCGTGCCCCATTCTCCAGAAGCTCATCCAGCCTCGGGTCCCTGATCTTGGACCAGTTGAAGCCACTATCGGCGTTACTCGAGTGGAAGAAGGTACGCAGGATGTCGGGGTCACTGCTGGACAGGCTGAAAGGAACAAGGTGGTGCTTTCCCTCGCGGGCTGCCTCCAGCGCCGCCGGGTAAGCGACCACCTGGCTCTCCATTTCAATGCCCACAGCTTTAAACTGCGCTTGTAAGAGTTGAGCCACCTCTGGAACGTATCCCCAGCCCATGAGGTAGGCTTCCAGCTTCAGCGGTTGGCCGTCCTTCTCGCGTATCCCGTCGCCGTCGCTTTCCACCCAGCCTGCTTCCTCCAACAGCGTCTCGGCCTTTGCCGGGTCATACTCGTACATCCCCACCACGCCCTCGTCGTAACCAATGGTGAAAGCGTTGAGAGGGCCGTGGGCTACAGGCGAGTACTCTCTGAAGATGGCTTTGACGATGGCCTCTTTGTCAGTGGCGTAGTTAAGAGCCTGGCGGACTTTTAGGTCATCGGCGGGAGCCTTCTCGGTGTTCAGGAAGAACTGGAGCGACTGGCCCGGTATGGCCACCGGCAAAAGGGTGAAAGCGGGATTGTCTGCCAGGCGTTCCGCGTCGTGGGGCGGGATTTCGCCCATCACGTCGGCTTCGCCTCCCTCCAGCGCCAGAGCGCGGGTGGCTGGCTCGACAAAGAAGCGGAACTCGATTTCCTCAAGGTAGGCTGGCCCCTGATGATTAAAGGTGGACGGTGCCCAATTGTAATCGGGGTTGCGCACCAGGGTCAGATGGTCCTTGGGGATGTATTCTTTCATGATGAAAGGACCTGTGCCCACTTGATGCAATTGATAATCGGCGCCCCATTTCTCGACGGCAGTCGGCGAAGCCATACCCAGGTAGACCTGGCTGGCTGAATCCAGGAAAGGGGCGTAAGGTTCCTTGAAGTGCACCTTGACTGTATAGTCGTCAACTATTTCTGTGGACTCGTAAGGCCCTAGCATGAAGACAGCCTTCTGGGACTTGGTAGCCGGATCAGCAATCCGGTTCAAGTTGAACTTGACCGCCTGGGCGTTGAAGGGGGTGCCATCGTGGAAGACCACGTCATCCCGCAGGTGGAAGGTGTAAGTCAGCTCGTCGTCGGAGACTTCCCACGATTTGGCCAGGCCAGGCACGAACTCTCCGCCCAGGTCTTGCCAGACCAGGGTATCGTAGACACTAGTCAAGGGGATGCCCAGCTCAGATGAAGCGTGAACGTGAGGATCAATGCCTGAAGGAGTCAGGGTCAGGCCATAGATCAGTGTGCCCCCCTCGAGCGCAGGCACTTCTGCCGCTGGAGATTCCTCCACGACAGAGGTTGGGACCGCTGTCGGGGGCTCCGAAGTAGGCCCACAGGCTATAGCGGCCAGAATTAGAACCAGAGTCGTGGTTGTCAATGTGAGTGATTTGATGGATTTCATCTGGCTCTCCTTGGACGTTTATGAGTTATTATACCACCCTCTGACTATCCTGGCAATTTCAACGCGACTGTTACACACTGGGGAAACGATCCCGTCAGGGAATTCGGGCCAATGTGATGATGATTATGGGATGGAGTCCATCGGCATTAAGCTGGAACACTGAATGGCCCTACAACTCTCGAGGCTGTGATTTGATAAGTGATACTTATTGTGGTATAATTTTCATTAGAGAATCATTGGCTGTTAAGAATAAAGGCTGGAAACTCCTATCGGAAAGTGATTTCTGTGGCGAATGTGTGTTGCAAGGAGACAATCCATGGCCAATCTTGAGGCCCGATTGGAAGAATTGATTGCCAGGTTGAGAGAACGGGGTCATCGCCTCACCCCGCAGCGGATGGCCGTGCTCAAGATCCTAGCTGCAAGTGAGAGGCATCCCAGTGTGGGACAGATCTACGAGCGCGTGAAGGTGGATTTTCCCATGGCTAGCCTGGCTACCATCTATAAGACAGTGACGCTAAGCTCTACGAAAAATAGGGGGCTTTTTTGAGTCAATTACGTACGTTTACGGATAGACAGACCCGGCAAAAGCGTGTATGATGAAAATGGCTTCCAACCTGATCTATTGTTCTGACAGACCTGGCTATACCCGGCCTGAGCGGCCTTTTTATCCCGGACCTGAACCGCGCTTACGCCGACGAGTGGTTGGCTGTCTACTCGTACACGCACATGGCGCAAGTAGTCACGGGGCGGCCTGCGGCCAAGCACCTTGCGGGACTGCTCCAGGAAACCGCTGCGGAGGAATTGGAGCACCAAGAGGAATTGGCTGAGCGCATCACACAACTTGGTGGTGAGCCGCTGGCAGATCCGTCAAAGCTGGTGGAGGCGAGCAGTGAAGGCTATCCCACACCGCCAGCGGATGCGACGGACTTTGAAAGCATCGTCAAGACGGTGATCGAAGCCGAGCGGGGTGCCATTGAAGTATACAACAAGCTAGCCAAAAAGACGGCGGGCAAAGACCCAATCACCTATGAGCTCATCGTCCACATCCTCGGGGAGGAGATCGAACACGAGGACGAGTTCGAGAACCTGATAAGCTGAGTTGCGCGTGCGACCTGTTGATGAGGTGCTTTGGTGTCATAAAAGGAGGCGATGTGTATTTGAAATCAGAAGGAACGCGCTGCATGTTAACTTTAAAGAGAGATGGCCATTCCAAGACAAGAAAGGAGAAAAATCATGGCTAAGGTAGCACGAGAGATGGTGGAGAGGGCGGGAGTGAACGTTGACCAACTGTTGGAACTGTTGGTCAAAAATGCAGCCGCCGAACTCACCACCTACTATTACTACACGATTCTGCGAGTCAATCTGATTGGACTGGAGGGGGAGGGGATCAAAGAGATTGCAGAGGCGGCCCGCATCGAAGATCGCAATCACTTTGAGGCCCTAGTGCCCCGCATCTACGAACTCGGCGGCAAACTGCCGGAGGACATGAAGGTCTTCCATGACATGTCGGCCTGTCCGCCCGCCAGCCTGCCAAAGGATCCGACGGACATCAAGGCCATGTTGACGGTGCTGGTGGAAGCGGAGAGATGTGCCGTACGGGGATATACCCAGATCTGCAACATGACCGCTGGCAAGGATCATCGAACCTACGATTTGTCTCTGGCAATCCTCAATGAGGAAATCCAGCACGAATCGTGGTTCTCCGAGTTCCTGGGTGAGGGACCGTCCGGCCATTTCCTGCGTCGGGGGGAGACTTCTCCCTTCGTGCGCAAGTTCCTGGAGTAGGATCGAATTCAGCAAAGGGGAGGCCCTATGTCCTTCAGGGCCTCCCCGGTTTTCCACGGGTTTTGGATATGCGAAGGTTTACGGAAAAGGAACTCGTCCAATACAATGGCAAGGATGGGGCATCTGCCTTCATAGCCTACGAGGGTAAAGTATATGACGTATCCAGCAGTTTCCTGTGGCAGGATGGGCAGCATCAAGTATTGCACACTGCTGGTGTAGATTTGACCGCCGGTCTTGATGAGGCCCCCCACGGCGCAGATCTATTGGAGAGATTTCCCGTGATTGGAATGCTCGACGAAGATTGAGGCTGTACCCCGTGCTGGCGGCAGTCACCCACCACTGCTGCACCATTGTTCCGATACAGGCGGTACAGGCAGCCGCTATGGTGCGATCTCTGTCGGAGAGCACCTCTGGACAAATGCCACGAACCTTCGCAAGGCTAACAGACTCAAGAACTGAATGACACTGCTCCAAGCCTTGAGTCCGCTTGCGGCGAAACTTTGCAGCGAGGGCTTCAGGGCCTGCTAAGGTCGCCTAAGCTTTTGACAGTGAAAGAAAAGTGTGATATGATATGCATGTGCTCACACTGGCAGGGAATGCGCTGAAACCTTGCCAAGGGGTGCTGCTGTGCACCCTATTTTCATGTGAGCTTGCATGAAACAATTGAGTTGCCCATAATTTTAGCAGAAAGGATATACGCATCGAAGATGACCGAGAAAAAAAGAAGCGTTGACCCAGCGGCGATCGAAGTCCTGGAACGGCCTGAGTGCCAGGAAGTCTCGACCGCCTTCAGCCGGGCGGAGGCGATGAAGCCTTGTCCCATCGGAGCGGATGGACGCTGCTGCAAGAACTGCGCTATGGGACCCTGTCGTCTAACCAAGGAAGGACAGGTGGGCATTTGTGGCGCGACTCTGGAGGTGGTTGCGGCCCGCAACCTGGCCCGGGCTATCGCTGCCGGCTCCGCCTCCCACTCTGACCACGGCCGCGGTGTGGCCATGACCTTGCTGGCTGCGGCCGAGGGCCACGCGCCCGACTACAAGATCCGCGACATCGGCAAGTTGACACGGGTGGCCGGATACCTGGACATCTCCACTCAGGGGAAGGAAGTGAACCAACTGGCCAAAGAGGTGGCCGAGAAAGCGCTGGCCGCGTTCGGCCAGCAGACCGGCGAGATCGCCTACGTCAAAAGGGCTCCTGAGAAGCGTCAGGAAATCTGGCGCAACCTGGATGTCGCCCCTCGCGGCGTTGACCGTGAGGTGGTGGAGATGTTACACCGCACCCACATAGGCAATGACCAGGACCCGGAGCACATCCTGGATCATGCCGTGCGCACCGCCCTGGCCGACGGCTGGGGTGGCTCAATGTTATCCACAGACCTGACGGACATCCTCTTTGGCACGCCCAGCCCCGGCCAGGCCCAGGCTAACCTGGGAGTGCTCAAAGGGGACGAGGTCAACATCATCGTACACGGCCATGAGCCGACCCTCTCGGAGATGATCCTGGGCGCTGTTCAGGATCCGGAGCTTATCGAGTACGCCAAGTCGAAGGGTGCCAAAGGGATCAATGTGGCTGGTATCTGCTGCACAGCCAATGAGCTTTTGATGCGACAGGGTGTCCCCCTGGCTGGCAATTTCCTCAACCAGGAGTTGGCTATCCTCACCGGTGCTACGGACGCCATGGTCGTTGACATCCAGTGCATCATGGAGGCCCTGGTCCCCCTGTCCCAGCAGTTCCAGACCAAGGTCATCACCACTTCGGACAAGGTCAAGATCCAGGGCGCTATTCACATGCCCTTCGTGGAGGAACGGGCTTTAGAGGTTGCCAAGGAAATCGTACGCCTGGGTATTGACGCCTTCGCCGAGCGTGGCGAGGTCAACATCCCCAAAGCTGTGGACGGGTTGGTCGCCGGTTTCTCCCATGAATACATTCGCTACATGCAAGGTGGCATCTATCGCGGCTCCTTCCGTCCCCTCAACGATGCCGTTATAGCCGGACGGGTGCGTGGCGCGGCCGGCGTGGTCGGTTGCAACAACGCCCGCGTCTGCCAGGATGAAGCCCACAGCTACATTGTGCGTAAACTCATTGAGAATGATGTGCTGGTAGTCATGACTGGCTGTGGCGCTATCGCTAACGCCAAGTACGGCCTGCTGTCGCCGGACGCCATCAGGTACGCTGGCCATGGCCTGCGGGAGACCTGCGAAGCGGTCGGTATTCCGCCGGTATTGCACATGGGGAGCTGCGTGGACAACACGCGAATCCTCACTCTCCTGACAGAGGTGGTAGCAGAGGGCGGCCTGGGTGATGACATCTCCGACCTGCCCGTTGCCGGTCTGGCCCCGGAGTGGATGAGCGAGAAGGCCCTCGCCATCGGCACCTACTTCGTAGCTTCTGGTGTCTACACCATCTTTGGGGTAAAGTCGCCTGTGGCTGGTTCCGAAGAGGTCACTCGCCTTATCACCGAGGGATGGGATGAAAAGTTCGGCGCTCAGTTGGTGTTCGAGCCCGATTTGGACAAGATGGTCGAACTGACGCTGGCCCGCATTGACGAAAAGCGCCAGGCTCTAGGATTGACAGAATATGACCCACAGCGCTTCGCCAAGCCAGGCGTGACCTGGGACGAGGTGATGGGCTACGCAGAAAAGGTGGGTGCGCCAGTGTCTGGCTAGCTGTTCTGGAAATCAACTGGTTTTGATGCCAGTGTAGTTGCTGGTATACCTGACGAAAGCCCAGGGAAGGAAGCCAATGATCACTCCATCCCTGGGCTTTCGGCCAAGTTGGGGGTTATGTAAACTATCTTCAAAGATTTCGTTCCAAAAACGATAGAATTTTTGTGAAGGTGAAGGGGTGGCTGGTGGGAGTCGCATCCTGGCTATTGACGTTGGCGCTGGTACTCAAGATGTACTGCTGTACGAGAGTGACAAGCCTATAGAGAACTGCGTAAAGATGATCCTGCCCTCACAGACGAGCCTGGTGGCCGGAAGGATCAAACGGGCCACGACTGAAGGACACGACGTCTTCCTGACAGGTAACTTGATGGGCGGTGGTCCTTGCGTCAGCGCCGTGAAAAGGCATATTAAGGCAGGTTTTTCCATCTACGCCACGCCTTTGGCAGCCAAGACCATCCGTGACAACCCCTCCGAAGTAGAGGAGATGGGAGTCCGCATCGTGGAGGAAGCCCCGACCGGAACTGTGGTTGTCGAGACCAGAGACGTCGACCTGGATTCCTTGCGGCAGGCTCTGGCCCTCTTCGATATAGAACTCCCGGAATGTTATGCCATTGCCGTGCAGGATCACGGCGAAACGCTGGAGGGCAGTCAACGTCGCTTTCGCTTTCAGCATTGGGAACGTTTTGTAGAAGCCGGAGGACACATGGCATCCCTGGCCTATCAAGAGATACCAGCCTACTTCACACGGATGAAAGCCGTGCAGGCTGACGTACCTGGGGCGCTGCTCATGGACACTGGCTCTGCTGCCATCTGGGGAGCCCTGTGTGACCCAGCCGTGGCTGCTCATCAGGAAGAGGGTCTGGTCATTGTCAACGTCGGTAATCAGCACACGGTAGGGGTCCTTCTGAAGGGTGAGAGAGTGTGGGGCCTTTTTGAGCACCACACCGTTCTCCTGACGAGTGAAAAGCTGTCTGCTTATGTGGGAACTCTGCGGCGAGGGACGTTGAGCAACGATGCAGTCTATGACGAGCATGGTCATGGCGCGATGATCCATGCTGACTATCCACCTGACAGCTTCTTCGAGTTCGTGGCGGTCACTGGACCCAACCGTCGTATGGCCGAGGGCCTGGGCTATTACATGGCCGTCCCCCATGGAGATATGATGCTTTCGGGGGCCTTCGGTCTGGTGGCTGCTGCCCAGCGATTGGGGTTGGTTGAATAACGCCCCTTTGGAGAGTCAGCGGGTAGCATTCACTGCCCTCCTCCAAATTGGAGAGAGATGGCGGTACCTTCGGGACGCGAAAGGGCAAGAGGATGGACAAGAAATTCATCGTCAGGTTCAGAGGAGTGCGAGGCAGCTATCCGGTGCCTGGTGAGGCGACCTCTCGCGTCGGCGGCAATACCGCTTGCGTTGAGGTATGGGCTGGTGGGCACCTCATCATCATTGATGCCGGGACAGGCATCATCGGTCTGGGCAAAGAACGCATAAACAAATATCGAGCCAGCGGGGGAAAAGAGCCCATCGTGGCTACGATGCTCTTCAGCCATACCCATCACGATCACACCCAGGGATTCCCTTACTTTGACCCCGCTCACGAGGGCACCAGTGTGCTCTACTTGTTTGGCCCCAAGACCTTCTACGAGGACATTGAGGAAGCACTGTCGAGGGCTATGCTGGCGCCTGTCCACTCGGTGGCTCTGGAGGAACTCAAGTCACTGAAGGTCATAAGCAATATCGAGGAGTCTGAGGTAGTGATCCTCGACCAGGGCAGTATCCCACAGATACTCAATGTCTACCGTGATGAGAGGGAGGACTCGCCTGACGCTGTTGAGATAAGTGTGATGAGGAGTTATGCTCACCCCAAGGGAGGGGTAAGCATTTACAAGATAAGTTGGGATGGTAAAAGCATGGTCTATGCCAGTGACACAGAAAGCTATGTTGGAGGAGATACACGTCTGATCGAGTTCGCCAGCGGAACCGATCTATTGATTCATGATGCTCAATACACTGAAGAAGAATACATCACAGGACCCGTCTCCAAGCAGGGGTGGGGACATAGCACACCAGAGATGGCCATAGCCATTGCCCAGGCGGCCGGAGTGAAAAAGCTCGTTCTCTATCATCACGATCCTATGCACGATGATGACACTCTGGCCGACATAGAACGGAAAGCCCAGAAAGCCTTCCCCCACACTATCCTTGCCTATGAGGGGCTGACTATCGAACTGTAAGCCCATCACCATGGCAGAATATACCGGTTGCCACGCTGACGAACAGAGAAGAGGAAAGAAGGGAATTGTTCCCTTGTTTCCCTCTTTTCTTTCCTAGGAGTAGAGCCTGGAACTCAAAGAGGCTCTATTTTGATTTTTGAGGTTGGCTCACTCAGGGTGAGAAGGTGGATTCAGGGCTGGCGGTGGGAGTTGGCGTGGGCGATGCTGTAGGCGTCGGGCTGGTTGTTGGCGTGGGTGAGAGAACGATTGGTGTGGGGGTAGGAGGAGGTGGCGCCGGCATGGGGATGATGAAGATGACCATACTCAGGACGACCATCAGACTGAGAATCCAGAAAGCGATCTGGCGGGTTCTGACTCGTGACTTACGCGAGCTGCGTTTCACTGCCTACCTCCTCGTGTAACTGACAACCTGTACATAACCTGTTTCCCTTCCTGGACCCAATTATACCACAGCTCCGACCTTGATGCCAAAACAGGGACAGACTTGCGCAGTTGTCTCACAATCGGGGTAGCAGGCTAATACTATTGACCGTCATGTCCCCCGTTTATCTGTCAACGCCCAACGCGGTTGGGCTTGCTACCCAAACTGCGTAAGTACCTAAGGGGAACAAGTAGTGACGACTGTAGCCGTTCCAGGAGCGCAAAAGCGACTGAAGTCGCCACCACATCTGCGCATAATCCCCCGAGAGCGGTTTGCGCATGAACCCCAACCGGTAGCGTCCCCTCTTTTTATAAATTGGGTGATTTGTGGTATAATGTATGGAGGAAGACGTCATGTTGAAAAGCATTGTGACCAAAGTCGTTGGCGACCCCAACGAAAAAGAATTGAATAGACTATGGCCTATCGTGGAAGAGATCAACGCTCTGGAGCCAGAGTTTGAGAAGCTGTCCGACGGAGAGTTGCGAGCCTTGACTGCTCAGTTCAAGGCCCAGATAGCCGAGGCCTCCGCTGAGTTCAAATCCCGGCTACAGGAGAAAGAGCGTGAACTGGCCGAAGAGACGGATTTCTATCATCGTGAGCGGATTAGAATAGAAGTTGAGAAGATAGAAGCTGCGGTCAGAAAAGCCGAGGAGGAGCTTCTGGAGGGATTCCTCCCCCGCGCTTTCGCTGCCGTGCGGGAGGCCTCCAAACGCACCACCGGCATGCGCCACTTCGACGTGCAACTCCTGGGCGGCATTGTCCTTCACCAGGGCAAGGTCGCAGAGATGAAAACTGGGGAAGGCAAAACTCTGGCAGCTACTTTACCCATCTACCTCAACGCTCTCACCGGCCGGGGTGCCCACCTGGTGACGGTCAACGATTACCTGGCCAAACGCGACACCCAATGGATGGGCCCCATCTATCACCTGCTGGGCCTCTCGGTAGGGGTCATCCAGTCGGCGGCAGCCAACCCCGACCTGGGCTCTTTCCTCTTCGACCCTGAATATCCAGCTACTGACGACCGCTTCCAATACCTGAGGCCGGTCAGGCGTCGTGAAGCCTATGCCGCCGATGTAACCTATGGTACCAACAACGAGTTCGGGTTCGACTACCTGCGGGACAACATGGTGCTGGACCTTTCCCAGTGTGTCCAGCGAGAACTCCATTACGCCATCGTTGACGAGGTAGACAACATCCTCATTGACGAGGCCCGCACCCCCCTCATCATCTCCGGCCAGGCCGAGGAATCGGCTGAGTATTATGAAACCTTCGCCCGCCTGGTGCCTCGCCTGCGCCGTGGTAGCCAGGAGGATGGCAGCGGTGACTACGTTGTGGACGAAAAGGCACAGGTAGTGACCCTGACCGAAGAGGGCATCGCCAACATAGAAAATTGGCAGGGGATTGATAACCTGTACTCGCCGGAGAATTTTGGACTGACTCCCTATCTGGACAACGCCCTCCGCGCCTACGTCCTCTTCAAGCGCGATCGAGATTACATCGTCCAGAATCACCAAGTCATCATCGTGGATGAATTCACCGGCCGCCTGATGCACGGACGGCGCTATTCCGAGGGGCTGCACCAGGCTATCGAGGCCAAAGAGGGCGTGCGCGTCCAGCGCGAGAGCCTGACCTTGGCCACGATTACTTTCCAGAACTATTTCCGCATGTACCGCAAGCTGGCTGGCATGACGGGCACAGCCGCCACTGAAGCTGAGGAGTTCCACAAAATCTATAACCTGGACGTAGCGGTTATCCCCACCAACGAGCCCATGATCCGCAGTGATTACCCTGACGTGGTCTACAAGAGCGAGACAGCCAAGTTCAGAGCCGTGGTACAGGAGATAGAGGAATTGTGCAAACAGGGCCGGCCTGTGTTGGTGGGCACCATCTCCATAGAGCGTTCTGAGATGCTCTCGGAGATGTTGCGCCGCCGGGGTGTACCCCATCAGGTGCTCAACGCCAAGCATCATGAGAAAGAGGCCACTATCATCGCCCAGGCTGGCCGACCGGCTGCAGTGACGATTGCCACTAATATGGCCGGGCGTGGGGTGGACATTCTTTTAGGAGGCAACCCGGAGGGCCTAGCCCGCGACGAACTGCGTCGCAAGGGAGTGGACTTGACCATCGTCTCAGCCGAAGAGTGGGGCCAGGCTCTGACCAGGGCGACGGAACCCTGCCAGCGGGACAAGGAGAAAGTCCTGGCTCAGGGAGGGCTGCACATTCTGGCCACCGAGCGGCACGAGGCCCGCCGTATTGACAACCAGTTGCGTGGTCGCTCTGGCCGTCAGGGCGACCCGGGCTCCTCCCGTTTCTATCTATCCCTGGAAGACGACCTGATGCGTCGCTTCGGTGGCCACGCCGTGGCCAGTCTGATGGAACGTCTGGGAGTGGAAGAGGACATTCCTATTGAACACAACCTGGTCTCCAAAAGCATCGAGAACGCCCAGATCAAAGTCGAAGGTCACAACTTTGATATCCGCAAGCACGTGCTGGAATACGACGATGTGGTCAACAAGCAGCGGGAGATTATTTACGAACAGCGGCGGCAGATTCTAAGTGAGCCAACCCTGAAACCTATCCTCATGCGCATGGTGGGTGAGGAGTTCAGCGGACTCGTCTCCCTATACACCTCTGGCAACTACCACGACGAATGGGACTTGGCTGGACTGTACACGGCTGTGAAGGCGATGCTGCCTTTACCGGCCTCCCAGTCCGCGACGACAGCCGATTGGGAACAAAAGCGACCAGAGGAGCTAGAAGCGCAGTTGTTGGAGCAGGCGGAGCAAGCTTACGATGGCTTGGAAGCCTCTCTGGGACGCGAGACCTTCCGCCAGGCCCAACGGACAGGGCTCCACTTGGCTGAGTTGGCGGAAGCTGACACTGGGGGACTGTACAGGCTCCTTTATCAAAACCTGGAGCATCACCTTGACAGTCAGGCGTGGGAAGAGATCAAAGCAAAACCCCTATCCGTGTTAGACACAGATACCAGCCAGAGGGTGCAGGAGGCTTTCGGCCAGGCTCTGGCCCTGCACCACGACCGCCAGGTCATGCTGCAGGTGATTGACAACCTTTGGGTCCGCCACCTTACCGACCTGGACAACCTGCGGGAGGGCATCGGTCTTAGGGCTTATGGGCAGCAAGACCCCCTGGTGGCCTACAAAAAAGAGGCCCACGAGATGTATCAAGAACTTCTGGCAACCATCCAGCATGACATCGTCCATCGCATCTTCCGGCCGGTTGAGATCAGAATTCAGCGACCGCGCCCCGTGCGTGAGATGCGCACCAATCTGAGGGGAGGGGAAACGCGGCGCCCAGTCAAGGCGGGTGACAAAGTTGGCCGCAACGATCCCTGCCCTTGCGGTAGCGGTAAAAAATACAAGCATTGCCATGGACGCGCCAGCCGGGCCGCAGCTCAGAAAATGACCCCTCAACCGGTGGGCACAACCAAGACCAGACAACAGAAGAGGCGCAAAAAGAAGCGCCGCAAGGGATGAAGCAGAGAGAAACCTTCCTGACTCTGAAAGGAGGCGAGGACCGTGGCCATACAAAGCGATGATTTTACAGCTAAGCTTATGGATGATATGGATTCTCGGCTTCTCGATTTCATAAAGAATAAGGTCAATTCGTTCATCAAATGGGACCTGGTCAGGTTCTTCTACGAGAACCCACACACAACTGACTCTGTGGAAAACATTGCCAAGTATGCTGGTCGTAGCACCGCCGCAGTCCAATCGGAGTTGGAAGAGTTGGTCGAAAGCGGGGTGATGGAGACGCAACTCTTTGAAGGCCTCCCGGTCTATTCTCTGGTCTCAGATGAAGAGATGCGCCGACTAATTGAGCAATTCATTTTAGCCTGTGAAGATCGTCACTTCCGCGTGAAGGCAGTCTATCACATCATTCGCGGTATGCGCTGAGAAAATGCTTTAGCGCCCTGGCAGTGTGGACTCGGATAGTTATGATGGTGTGATGAGACGCCACACCCTGTCCAAAGGAGGGGCCAACATGCAGCAAAGGGTAAAGACGGGTATCGAAGGGCTGGACGACATGCTTCATGGTGGATTTCTACCCCAGACGGCCAACTTGATCGAAGGAGCCACCGGTACAGGTAAGACCACATTGGGCATGCAATTCATTTATAATGGCATCACCAAGTACAACGAACCGGGCTTGATCATTACCTTTGAGGAGTTCCCACAGCAATACTATCGGGATGCAGCTACTTTCGGCTGGGACTTTAAAAAGCTCGAGCAAGAGGGTAAGCTCAAGATCGTCATGACCAGCCCTGAAGTGACCAAACTGGATTTGGAGAGGGTGGGAGGTATGATCGAGACCCTGGTGACTGAGATGGGAGCACGGCGTATCCTGATTGATAGCCTATCTCACTTTGAGAGATTGAGCTCCGACCCTATTGAGCTACGTATTATCGAGTACAGCCTCATCAATGCCCTTAAGCGAGAGGGACTGACCAGTGTCTTGACCAGGGAAAACTCCACCCTGCTAGGAGAAGCTGAGAGTGAGGATGAAAACGTTACCTTCATCGTGGATTCCTACATACTTATGAGATATGTGGAAATCGAAAGCGCCATACACAAGGCCCTCCTCGTCCTCAAGCTCCGAGGCAGTGACCATGCTAAGGATATCAGAAAGTATGAGATCACGTCCCAGGGCATCAAAGTCCAGGCCAAGTTCGAAGGCCAGGAAGGTATCATGAGTGGCAGCCCCCGTCGCATGGCCGAGTCCTTTATCGAGGCTTTCGTCAGAAGGTGAGGGGGTGAGGCGACAACTGGACCGCCAGGGAATAGGAGAAAAGACCCATCTATCATGACAGCCCTCAACCTGGTTCTAATGACCTATTCTTGGGTAATTATCGCCATACTCCTTTTTTTCCTCTTCCTGATAGCCAGATTCTATGAGAGGAAAGCCCATCAGAGCTCCCGCTATCGACTTTTCCTCCTCCCCCTGGCCCTGTTCTTGCTCGGTACGCTCAGATACGATCTTCTATCTGCCGGCAACTTTGTGGGAGACCCACTTGGAGATACCTTATTCCTTGCCGGAGGGGTGGCTACGACCATTCTTGGTTATCACCTCTTGAACTTGATGACAGGGGGGCGGACTTGAACATCGTAACTGCTGTGCTGGGCTCCGCGGGTTTGATGTCCGCCATCTACATCGTCCTGATTATGGCCAGGCTCAGTCAAAAGCTGGGAGCGGTAACCAAGATGCGAGGTTACTACCGAGGATTTTACGTCAGTGCCATATTCCTGCTAGTGTCACTGATAGCCTATTTTCTGAAGACCAGCGTGCTGCTGGCCTCCGAGCAGGCGCCAGCTTTGCTGAATAGCGATTTGCTCTATTTGTTCACTTACTACCTGCCATTTGCCATAGGTACAAGCATCAGTCTGGCTATCACCCTTCGCTATTGGGATTGGCTGCTTAAGGGATAGAGCGGAGATGAACCAAATGGCACCAGTGTCCAGTAATTTAAGCGACATCGTCGAACGGAAACATTCGCGCGATGAGGAACTCTTTGCCCTTGATGCCATCGCCGCCTTAGTGAATCGCTCCACTGACCTGGAGGAGATCCTGAATAACACCCTGGTCACAGCGTTAGAAGTGACAGAAACGGATGCGGGGGGTATTTTCGTACGGGATGAAGAGACGAACGAGTTGCGTCTCGTTGCCCATAGTGGGCTTTGGCCAGAGCTTACCCAACGGATCAGGGAATCGCAAGGCGACCAGGGCAGCCTATTCGGACGAGTGGCTCAGAAAGGGAGCCCAATTGTAGTCGAGGACATTGCCAGGGAACCTGGACTCAGTGATTTAGCGGGTGAGGGACACCAGGCTCTTGTCGGGGTACCCCTCAGCCTGAGAGAGACATTGCTTGGGATGATGATCGTGACCAGCCACTCTCCTCGCCAGTTCGCCCCCGAGGATATGACGTTCCTCACCTGTGTCAGCAATCAACTAGGGACAGCCTTTGAGAAAATTCGGTTATACCAAGAAGTTGAGCGCCGTGCTGAAGAAACGGCTGTCCTCCACGATATTGGTGTAGCCACGGCCTCCACTTTGGAGTTATATGAAGCGCTGGAGCTGATCTATGAGCAGGTGGGGAGAACAATGAAAATCTCCACTTTTTTTGTCGCTCTTTACGATGAGCAGAACGAAGAGCTGAACTTTGAACTGTTTGTTGATAGAGAAAAGCGTTTGGAGAGATTTAGTGTGCCTCTTGCTGGCCTGACTGGCTGGATCGTTCGCTCGCGGCAACCCCTCCTGATCCACAACCTTGAAGAGGAGAAGGATAATCTCCCGGCCGAAGCCATGATGATAGGTGAAGAACACAGCAAGTCCTGGCTGGGAGTGCCCCTTATGGTCAAGGACTATGTGATCGGTGCCATCTCCGTGCAAAGCTATCAGCCCCACGCCTTCGACGAGGGGCATGAGCGCCTCCTGGCTGCCATTGCCTCTCAAGCTGCCCTGGTCATTGAGAACGCCCGTCTCTATGCCCAGAGCCAGCAGAGAGTAAAAGAGCTTTCGAGCCTCTTTCAAGCTGGCGTCGCCACATCATACAGCCTGGAAGTCGAGGAGGTGTTGCGCAACCTGGCCAGACGGGTGGGCCGGGTCGTTGATGCCACCAGTGTCTGTATTTGGGATGGGAACCCAGAAACCCAGACAGCCACCCTCCTGGCGCACCATACTGGACCTGAGGCTACAGAACGGGAACGCATCTCTCGTCTCGGCGCGACCTATTCCATATCGGATTGCCCCATTACCCTGGGAGTGCTACGCACCCGCCAACCGCTGAGCATCAGCGTCAGTGACCCTCATACAGGTGAAGGTGACAAGGCACGCCTGCTGGAATTGGGTGGAAAAACGTCTCTGATAGTACCCTTGATGACAAGGGATAGAATCATCGGTTTCATTGATCTATTGGAAAGTCGCCGGGAGCGACAGTTCGACCACAGGGAGACTCGCCTATGCCAGACTATAGCCAACCAGGCAGCTATTGCCGTTGAGAACGCTTGGCTGTACGAGGGCGAACGGAAAAGGGTAGCTCAGCTCAAAACCATTGGCGAGGTAGGACGGCAGATTGCTTCGATGCTGGACCTGGATGAGCTGTTGCATCAGGTGGTTAACTCCCTGGTTGACGTTTTCGCTTATTACAGTGCCAGTATTTTCTTGGTAGACGCTGATGTGGGAGAGATTGTCCTCCAAGCCAGTGCTTGCCATCACAGGCAGATAGACGAGGGGCTCCGGCTCAAGATCAGTGAGGAAGGGATCACGAGCTGGGTGGCTCAAGCAGGTGAGCCCCTTCTGGTCAACGATGTAGCTAAGGACCCTCGCTATCGTTTCGTGGAAGAACTGAGTGACACGAGATCAGAGTTGGCTGTCCCCATCAGGGCCAAGGGAGATATCATAGGTGTACTGGATGTGCAAAGCACCCAACTCAACGCTTTTGACGCAGAGGACCTCTTCACCCTCTTGACCTTGGCCGATCAAGTCTCTGTGGCCATCGAGAACGCCCAACTGTACAGGCAAACACAGCACCGCCTGTCCGAGGTCTCTACCCTTTACGCCCTGGCCAAGCAGATGATCAGCAGCCTTGAGTTGGATGCTGTGCTGGATTCCATCGTCAGTGCGCTAAAGTTGTCCATCAACTGCCGCGCCTGCTCGCTATTTCTCCTCGATAAGAAGAGCCAGATGCTGGAGATCAAGACTGCGGCCGGAATCAAGCGCAAGTGGCGAAAAGAAGCCAGGCTGAAAGTGGGAGAAGGCATTGCTGGCAAGGTGGCGGCGGAAGCGAAGCCCCTCTATATTCCTGATACCCGTCAGGATCCGAGCTTCATCCCTTTTGACCCGGCTGTGCGCTCCCTGCTGGTAGTGCCCATGATCAGCAGGGACAAAGCCATCGGCGCCCTTTGCATCGATGACAACAAGCCAGACGCCTTCAGCCCCGATGACGGGCGGCTTTTGACCATTGCTGCCGCACAAGCGGCCGTAGCCATAGAGAATGCTCAGCTCTACGAGAGTTCGAAAAAGAGGGCAGAAGAATTGGCCAAAGCCTACGATGAACTCAAGGCTCTCGGCCAACTTCAACAAGAGTTCGTGCAGAATGTGTCCCATGAACTGCGCACCCCTTTGACTTTTATTAAAAGCTATGTGGAGTTGATCCTAGAGGAGGCAATGGGCGAGCTCAATGAGTCGCAACGGAATAGTCTGCAGATTGTGGCCCAGCGCGCAGATGCCATGACGCGTCTCATCAACAACATCCTCTCCTTGCAACAAGTTGAAATGGAGTCTCTGCGGCCGACTCGTGTGTCTCTGGCCGAAGTGGCAACGACGGTTTTGGAAAGCGCGGAGGCAGCAGCTACCAAAGCTGGCATCGTCTTAAAGGCGGAGATGCCAGAGACTTTGCCTCCCGTGTTGGTTGATCGCAATTGCCTTGAACAAGTCTTCGATAATCTCTTGGGCAATGCCATCAAATTCAGCCCCGATGGGGGTAAAATCACCGTGTGCATCAGGGAGGAAGGCGAATATTTGCGCGTAGCAGTCTCTGACACGGGTATCGGCATCGCCAATGACCAGTTGGAGAGGATTTTTGAACGTTTCTACCAGGTCAATGGCCGCCCTATTCGACATTTCGGTGGCTCCGGTCTTGGACTGGCTTTGGTTAAGAAGGCCATTGAAGTTCACGGAGGGAAAGTATGGGCTGAGAGCCGGTTGGAACAGGGCAGCACTTTCTTTTTCACCCTGCCCATCCTGAAAGATGAGGAAGGAGCAGAAGGAGGCAAGGAAGCGCCGTGACCATCGTAGCTTTCACTGACCCAATGAGGAGATGCTTCTTGAGTAATTTCTACAATCGCAACCGCAAATGTCGGATTTGAACGAGTATAGAACCTCACTCAAGATCAAACGAAGAAAAAGCTTACGCGAGACCTTACAGAATTTGCCCAAGGTGGATTTGCATCGGCATTTGGAAGGCTCTCTCCGTCTGTCTACTTTGGCCGAAATCGCTTGTGAACACGGTGTAGACCTGCCCAGTTACGAGATTGAAGAGTTACGACCTTACGTTCAGGTAACCACCGATGAGCCGCCAGGTTTTCATACTTTCCTGGAAAAGTTCAGCTTCCTGGCTCGTTTCTACTCCAAGTTGGAGTGCATTGACCGCATCTCTTACGAGGCTGTGGCCGACGCTGCCCAGGATAATGTCAAGTACCTGGAGCTCCGTTTCAATCCGGTCACCTTGGCTTTGAGCCAGGGCTTCTATCTAGAGGAAGTGGTGGAACAGGTTATCAGCGCTGTGAAAAAGGCCGAACAAGATTTCGACGTCACGGTAAAGCTGCTGACTACCATCCGCCGGGACTACGACCAAGACACCTCCAGCCGTATGGTTGACATAGCCATCCACTACGCTGATCAGAGCATCGTCGGGCTCGATCTCGCTGGCGACGAGGTCCACTACTCAGCCCAGCCTTTCGCCGAACTCTTCAACAAAGCCAAAGAGGCGGGATTGGGCATCACCGTCCACGCTGGCGAGGCCGCAGGGGCCGAGAGCGTGCGCACAGCGATAGAACTTTTGAGAGCAGATCGTATCGGCCACGGCGTAAGAGCCAATGAGGACCTGGCAGTTATGGACCTGGTGCGGGAAAGAGGGATCACTTTGGAGATGTGTCCCACTAGCAACATCCAGACAGCAGCAGTCAAGGCCATCACCAGGCACCCACTGCGCGCTTTCCATCAGATAGGTCTGCCGGTCACCATCAATACCGATGATCCCAGCGTCAGCAATACCACTCTGACTGATGAATATGTAGTTGCCGTGCGCGACGTCGGCGTCACCGTGCCGGAGATTAAGCAGATGATTCTGACCGGCGTCCGTGCGGCCTTTTTACGTCAGTCGGAAAAAGAACAACTGGAAGCAGTGTTCACAGAGCTCCAGGTAACTCCAAATAGGGCCTTCCGGGAGCATAGGAACCTCCGTTGCCGAGGTTTTGGGATAAGCACTTGACTCAATGAAGAGGAGAAACAAATGATAGAAATCCGCATTCACGGTCGGGGTGGTCAAGGAGCAGTCGTGGCCTCAGAGATGCTGGCCAAGGCCGTTTTCTACGAAGGCAAGTACGTTCAGTCCTTCCCAGCCTTTGGGGTAGAACGACGGGGGGCGCCCGTGATGGCCTTCACCCGCATTGACGAGAGGCCCATCCGCAGCCGCACCCAAATCTACGAACCCAACCACATCATGGTCCTCGACCCTACCCTGCTGGAGGTGGTTGACGTCACGGCCGGCCTGAAAGAGGATGGCTGGATCCTCATCAACAGCGTGGACCCGCCAGAGGCCTTCGATTTCCCGGGCAAGTATAGGGTAGCCGCTGTTGATGCCAACACCATCGCCATCAAGTACCGTCTGGGACCCCGTAACGCGCCCATCGTTAACACGGCCATTCTGGGAGCTTTCTCCCGCATCACGGGCATTGCGCAGTTGGAATCGGTGATAGAGGCCGTGCGGGCATCGGTGCCCGTTAACCCCGACGGCAATGTAGCCGCCGTCAAAGAGGCTTACGAACTGGTAACAGACTGAGCTCATATCTCAGCGAGCTTACAATCCCAATGGAGGGACCCAACAAGTTATGGAAGAAGAAGCAAGAATCATCATTTTCAAGAGCGAAGCCGAGATGCCAACCATGGCTGCTTCGCTGGCCAGTACCCTTTACAACAAGACGGGTTCCTGGCGCTATATGCGCCCCCTGTATGTGGACAAGACGCCACCCTGCAATGACGCCTGCCCAGCCGGGGAGGACATCGTCGGCTACCTGGATTTGATCCGCCAGGGACGCTACCGAGAAGGCTGGGAGCTCATCATGCAGGAGAACCCCTTCCCTGGAGTCTGCGGGCGGGTATGTCCCCACCCCTGCGAAAGCCAGTGCAACCGCACCGAGTTGGGGGGAGCCATCGCCATCCACATCCAGGAGCGCTTCTTGGCGGATTGGGCTTATGAGAAGGAACTGAAGGGCATCCCTTCAGTTTCTCCAGACCCCTCAGCCCCCTCTGTAGCGGTCATTGGCTCTGGCCCAGCGGGGCTCTCCTGTGCCTACCAGTTTGCTCGCAAGGGCTACCCCGTCACCGTCTTCGAGGCCAGGGACAAACCGGGCGGCATGATGCGCCTCATTCCCGAATACCGTCTGCCCGGTCAGATCCTCGACCGCGAGATCGCAGCCATCGAGTCCCTGGGCGTGGAGATCAGGACAGGCGTTCAGTTGGGCAGGGACCTTTCGCTGGACGACCTCAAGGATTACCAGGCCATCTTCCTGGCTGTGGGCCAGAGCGTGAGCCGGAAATTAGGTGTGCACGCCGAGGATGCCGCAGGCGTCCTCCACGGCATCGAATTCCTGCGCCGGCTGGCTCAAGGTGAGAAACCATCGCTGGGTTCCAGAGTGGCCGTCATCGGAGGCGGCAACACAGCCCTAGACGCCGCCCGCTCGGCCTGTCGCCTGGGAGCCAAGACCTCCATCCTTTATCGCCGTTCGCGCCACGAGATGCCGGCCCTAGATGAGGAAATTGAGGAGGCTCTGGAGGAAGGCGTTCAGATTGAATACCTGGTAGCGCCAGTGGAGGTGCTGATAGAGAAGGGCAAAGTCAGTGGCCTGAAGTGTACCAGAATGGAATTAGGCAAGCCCGACGAAAGCGGACGGCGGCGGCCGATACCCGTTCCGGGCTCTGAGCACACCATCGAGGTGGACACCGTCATCCCCGCCTTGGGCCAGGTAGCTGACCTCGCCTTCCTGGGGAAGGACATCAAGGCTGAGAGGGAGCGCATCGTCATTGATGACAGCGGGGCCACCACCTGCCCGCCCATCTTCGCCGGGGGCGATGTGGCTACAGGCTACGGCACAGTGACCCACGCCGTGGGCTCCGGCAAGCGGGCTGCCCTGGCCATTGACCGCCTGCTCCGAGGCGAGACGCTGCAGGGCTTCCCACCTCTGGACCGCAACGTGCACGCCGTGCCCAGGGACGTGGATCATGCCGTGGTGGGCTTTGAAGACCTGAACCTGGCCTACTTCGAGGAGGAACCCCGCCCCAGGCAGGCACAGGCTCCTGCTAAAAGGCGGGCAAAGGACTTTACCGAAGTCAACCGGGGCTTTGACGAGGAGATGGCCGTGGCCGAGGCTGCCCGCTGCTTCAGTTGCGGCACCTGCAACCAGTGTGACAACTGCCTCATCTTTTGCCCCGACATGGCCGTGCTGCGCGATGGCGAGAGGCCCTACGTCTTTGACTATGACTACTGCAAGGGATGTGGCATCTGCTTCACCGAATGTCCGCGGCGAGCTAT
Organism: Anaerolineae bacterium; assembly: GCA_041862415.1. Lineage (GTDB taxonomy): Bacteria > Chloroflexota > Anaerolineae > E26-bin7 > E26-bin7 > E26-bin7. The sequence continues at coordinate 35,525 of JBGVTF010000292.1, forward strand.
TTGCTTCGAGGAGGAAGTAAAATGGAAAAAGTAGTGACAGGCAATTACGCTGTCTCCTGGGGAGCCAGGCTGTCGCGAGTACAAGTCATCGCTGCTTATCCCATCACTCCCCAGACTTCTATCATCGAGTTGCTGGCTAACTTTTGCGCCGATGGTGAGTTGGATGCCCGTTTCATCAAAGTGGAATCGGAGCACTCGGCCATGGCCGCCTGCATCGGGGCCTCGGCCACGGGGGCACGGGCCTTCACCGCCACTTCAGGCCAGGGGCTCTTGCTGATGCACGAACTGATCCACTGGGCGGCCGGGGCACGACTGCCCATCGTCATGGGCACCGTGAACCGCGCCGTGGGCCCTGGTTGGAGCGTCTGGACCGAGCAGAACGATACCCTCTCCCAGCGGGACACCGGCTGGCTGCAATACTATTGCGAGGCCAACCAGGAAACGCTGGATACCGTCATCCAGGCCTACAAGGTAGCCGAGCGCGTCCTCCTACCGGTCATGGTCATCCTCGACGCCTTTGTGCTTTCCCATACCTCCGAGGCGGTGGACATTCCTGACCAGGACCAGGTAGATAGTTTCCTGCCGCCCTACCGCCCTGAGTTGAAGCTGGACATCAATGACCCTCACGCCTTTGGACCAATCGTAACCCCTGAGCATTACATGGAGATGCGCTACAAGATGCAGAAAGCCATGGAAGAGGCAGTGTCCGTAGCACAGGAGGTGGATAAGGAGTTCGGAGAGGTCTTTGGGCGACGCTACGGCCTGGTGGAGCCCTACCGTCTGGAGGGCGCTGAGGTGGCCCTGGTCACCTCGGGCACGATCACCAGCACCTCGCGCGAGGTCATAGATGAGCTACGGGAGCAAGGGGTGAAGGTGGGACTGCTCAAAGTGCGCCTCTTCCGCCCCTTCCCGGCCGTGGCTGTGCGCCAGGCCCTGGCTGGTATTCCCAAAGTAGCCGTCATAGACCGCAACATCTCCTTCGGCCACGGCGGCATCTTTGCGCAGGAGGTAAAGTCGGCCCTCTACAACGTAGACGGAACGCACCGGCCACCGATCTTTGGCTTCATCGCTGGCCTGGGCGGCCGCGACGTCACCCCTGAGCCCATCAAAGAGATCATCAACACCACCTTGGCCAACGATGCCCCGCCGCAGGAGATTTTATGGATAGGAGTGAAGAAATGAACCAGGTAGCGACGATTCCGAGCACGAAAAACTTTGTGATCCCCGAGGAGGAAGTGACGTATTCCGGCAGTGTATCCTGCCCGGGCTGTGGGGCGGCTCTGGCCATGCGCTACGCCCTGAAGGCTGTGGGCGACAGGACCATCGTAGTCATCCCCGCCTGTTGCTGGTCCATCATCGCCGGACCTTTCCCTTACTCGTCGTTGAAAGTGCCCATCTACCACACCGCCTTCGAGACGGCCGCTTCCCTCTCTTCGGGGATACGGGCCGCTCTGGACGTGCAGGGCGATACCGAGATCACGGTGCTGGCCTGGGCGGGCGATGGAGGGACCTTTGACATCGGCTTCCAGGCCCTTTCTGGCGCAGTGGAGCGCAACGACGATTTCATCTACACTTGCTACGACAACGAGGCCTACATGAACACAGGCATCCAACGCAGTTCGGCCACGCCCTGGATGGCCTGGACGACCACCACCCCTGTGGAACATCCCAAGGACGAACCCAAAAAGGATATGGTGGCCATCATGGCCGCCCACAGGATCCCCTACACGGCCACGGCCACCCTGGCCTACCCCGAGGACTTTATTGCCAAGTTCAAGAAGGCCAAGAGCATCCGCGGGGCCAAGTTCATCCACGTGCTATCACCCTGTCCGCCGGGCTGGAAGGCCGAGGCCAGCAATTCCATCAGGCTCACCCGCCTGGCCGTGCAGTCCAAAATCTTTCCCCTCTACGAGGTTGAGAATGGGGAGAGATATACCATCACCGTCTGGCCCAAGAAGTCTGTGCCAGTAGGTGAGTATCTGAAGCTCCAGGGCCGCTTCCGCCATCTATCGGCCGAAAACATTCAGGCCATTCAGGAGCGCGTGGATCGGGAGTGGGAGAAGTTGGTGAGGAACGCGGAGAGAGGGTAGGTGTGAGATGGCTGGGACCCGTGTAGAGGGTCTGAAGGGAAGTCAGAGTGCATTTTCGGTGGCGTGAACCTGTATATCGTCAGTGAGGGCATCACCTGATCCGACGGTGGCGGCCCCTTCGAGCTGGTGCCCATTTGACAACGAGTCGCAGGTGCCAATAGGCTATCAGCGGAAGGGGAATGGGAAGTTCAAGGTGGAGCCGACATAAAAAGTGAAGGGGGCGCTGAAGGCCCCCTTCACTTTTGGATGCAATTCGCTCTAGCTTCCCTCCCATTCTTTGACCGCAGCCTTGATGAGATCGCGTACGGCAGGGTCGGACACCTCGTCTGATCTGGAAAAGTACTGCCCACCAACTTGGATCTGCAAGCCTCCGTCAGGACCGGTTCTGACGTGCACCTCCTTGCCCAGAGGTATCGGAGCGGTGCTGATCATCCGCTGCAAAATCTCCTCAATTTCGTCAATGAAAGTGCCCCCGGTTCCTGTTCCCTCTGCAGCCACCGGTGGTTTCCGTCTTCGAAAGAAACCCATTGGGCCCGGCCGTGCTTCCCTTGCTGGGGTTTTGCCAAACTGAAGGTCTCCTTCTCGCAAACGGCGTAGGAAGGCCTCTTCATCGCTGCCAGGGGGTTCCACAGCCTGGGGAGGGCTTGCAGGCTCTACAACCCGTGGCTGAGAGGGCCTTTCCCCAGTGGAAGCCGAAGTGAGAACAGACTTGGTGGCCCATTGCCCCCTGACAATGCCGCCTGTGAACTTGATCAGGTCGGCTATGGTTTCCAGAACCTGGTTGCCTATCCTGCCATCCCGTATCTCCGTCAACCGCCTGTATCGGTTTCCTTCTACCTCAACGATGATAGTCCCTGTATCCTCGTCGCGCAGGACGCGCATGATCTCTCTCCCCCCCATAGGCAAAGACCTCCTTTCCGTGACGTCTCCAGCGGTTGGCCAGGGCTCCGAGAGTTCCTCTGAGGGTTCCACCGCAAACTGGACGCTGGGCCGCTTCCCTTTGCTCTCTTTCTTGACGCTGGGGCCCGCTATGTAATTTACCAGCCACACCAAGATCACAAAGATGCCGATGATGAGCAGAACCAGTATCGTCAACAGCACCTCTGGACTAGCAGTAACAACCATTTGTCTTTCCCTCTCAATATTCAATCCCTCTCCGCGCCCCGACACCCTCGTTAAAGGGATGTTTGATGTCCAACATCTCAGTTACCAAGTCTGCTATCTTGACGATTTCAGGATGGGCGTCTCGGCCGGTGAGGATCAACTCAACCTTCTCTGGCTTGTTCTCCATGAGAGCAAGGACTTCACCCAATCCAATCAGATTGTAGTCCAAGGCGACGTTGACCTCATCCAGGATAACCACATCGTAATCGCCGCTGGCCAGAGTCCGGCGGGCGTGGTCCAGGGCCTGGTGAGCTTGTTCCACGTCCTCAAGGTCGGGATTATCCTTATCCACGAAATCCGGGCGCCCGAATTGGCGCAGGGTGATATTGGGCAGCTTCTCTAGGCTGGTCAGTTCGCCATAGTGGAGCCAGCCTTTCATGAACTGGATAATGTAGACCTTCATGTCCTGGCCGGCCGCTCGCAGGGCTAAACCCAAGGCAGCCGTGGTCTTGCCCTTGCCCGGACCGGTGTAAACCTGGATCAGACCTTTCTCGAGAGGCATCTATCCATGCTCCTTTTTCAACGTCGGGGAACCCCCCAACTATACCCAGTGTAGCATACAAATCACGCCCCGTCAATAGGTATTATTGGCTATTCGTGTGCTGTCGTTGATTTAGGATACTCGTACAATTCTATCAACACGCCGTGGGTGCTCTTGGGATGAATGAAGGCGAACCTCTCCCCTTCAGGGCCCGTGCGCGGCATCTCATCAATCAGTTGCAGGCCCTTTTCCCGCAGCTTGGCTAACGCTTCTTCAATGTCGTCAACTTCCAGGCAAAGGTGATGGATGCCCTCTCCTCGCTTCTGCAAGAACTTGGCCACGCCGCTATCACTGGTGACGGGCTGCACCAGTTCGATCTCGCTCTCCCCGGTGGGCAGAAAGGCGATCGTCACTGCCTGATCGGGCCTCTCCTGGATTCTAGCCAGGCTGAGCCCCAGGGCTTGCTGGTAGACTTTCAGTGCTTCCTCAATGTCGTTGACGACGACGCCAATGTGGTCAATTCTTGTGATCATGCCTATCTCCTTGATATGGACTTGATACTCAGTGGATCATAGCTCCTGCTGGATTACAAATCCAGCAGCCGCGCCGCATGCAAATCCACCGCGAGCAGGGATGGCATCCACTGATACTCAAAGGGCCACGGCAGGTTTGTATTCGCCAAAGACACGGCGCAGCACTCCACAGATCTCTCCCAGTGTAGCATAGGATTCCACACATTCCAGAATGACGGGCAACAGGTTTTCATCCCTTCGACCTGGCTCAGGGCAAGCCCCGGCGGCGGTCTCCTTAGCCCTTCGGCTCCGCTCAGGACAGGCCTGTCGAAGGGCCGTCTGCTCCAATTTTAGGAGAAGATTTTTCACCCTCCCGTTATCACGTCGCTGCTTGAGGGCAGCCAGCCGGGCCATCTGCCTCTCCCGCACAGCCGGGTCAACTTTCAAGAGCCGCAGGGAGGTGGTCTCCGAGACGGTGAACTCGTTGACCCCTACCACGATCTGCTCTTTCTGGTCCACAGCCCGCTGGTAGCGATAGGCGCTCTCCTGGATCTCCCTCTGGATGTAACCGCTTTCTATGGCAGCCAGGGCCCCGCCCATGGCGTCAGTCTTCTCGATGTATTCCTGGGCCCGCTTTTCGATTTCGCCCGTCAGGTACTCGACGAAATAGCTCCCGGCCAGCGGGTCAATGGTATCGGCCACACCGCTCTCGTGGGCGATGATCTGCTGGGTGCGCAGGGCGATGCGCACCGAGTCCTCAGTGGGCAACGAGAGGGCTTCGTCACGAGAGTTGGTGTGCAGCGACTGGGTGCCGCCCAGCACGGCAGCGAGCGCCTGTAACGTCACCCGCACCACGTTGTTGTCCGGCTGCTGAGCAGTCAGGGTGCAACCCGCCGTCTGGGTGTGGAAGCGCATCATCCATGAGCGAGGGTTTTGCGCCCTAAAGCGATCCTTCATGATGCGCGCCCACAGCCGCCGCGCTGCCCTGAACTTGGCCGCCTCTTCAAAGAGATCATTGTGGGCACCGAAGAAGAAGGAGAGACGAGGGGCGAAATCGTCCACATCCAATCCCACATCAACGGCGGCCTGCACGTAGGCGATGGCGTTGGCCAGAGTGAAGGCCACTTCCTGGACAGCGGTGGAGCCGGCCTCGCGGATGTGATAACCGGAGATGCTGATGGTGTTCCAGAGGGGCAGGTTGTCCTTGCAGTAGCGGAAAGTATCGGTGATCAAACGCATGGAGGGTTCGGGGGGGAAGATGTAGGTCCCGCGGGCTACATATTCCTTGAGGATGTCGTTCTGGATAGTGCCTCTGAGCCTGGACACCTCCACGCCTTGCTTCTTAGCCACGGCAATGTACATAGCCAGTAGGACCGCTGCCGGGGCGTTGATGGTCATGGAGGTGGAGACCTTATCCAGGGGAATGCCATTGAAAAGGGTCTCCATGTCTTCCAAAGAGGATATGGCAACCCCAACCTTGCCCACCTCGCCCTCGGCCAAATCGTGGTCAGAGTCATAGCCGATTTGGGTGGGCAGATCGAAGGCCACCGAAAGACCCGTCTGGCCCTGCTCCAGCAGATATTTGTAGCGCTGATTGGACTCCTCGGCCGTGGCGTAACCCGCGTATTGGCGCATGGTCCACAGCCGGCCCCGGTACATGGTGGGCTGCACACCCCGGGTGAAGGGATACTGGCCGGGGAAAGCCAGGTCGCAGATGTAATCCGCTCTCACATCATCGGGTGTGTAGACCCGCTCAATCGGGATGCCGGAGGTGGTCTCAAAGCTCTGGCGGCGTTCAGGGAAGCGGTCCAGGGTCTTATGTAAGGTACTTTGTTCCCATTCATTTTTGAGTTCAGCGATGTCTGTCATTTTCCCATCCTTTGACTTTGAACCAGCGGGCTCATCAGAAGATCGTGACCCAAGCCGTCCGAATCACCCTCACGCCAGCGATAAGGGTGCCGACAGCGATGAACATGTAGCGGCTGAGCTTGCCCCTGAGGGTGGCAGAGGCCTTAGAGGCATCTGATGCACGAGGCCAGCCTGCAAAGCCGCTTCGGAAGGGTCATCGGGTTCGGCACGCACCAGTTCGGTGATAAGGGCCACCTTTTGTCCGTTGACAGTGCCCACACGAGCCACGATACCGAGTACCACAGCCGGAAGTGCCTTGCCCGCAGGCGGGTAATAGTGCTTGGTCTTCAGCCCACGCAACGTTGGACGCCAGTAGGGTGTGAGGTCAACTGCCTTTGCACGATAACCGGCGTAGCGATGCTCCTGCCACTGTCCTTGTCCCACCACATAGCCTTCCCAAGCAGAGAGCAGGTCCATGATGTCCCAGGCACCATACCGGAAGGCGGCCCACGCGCGACGTATCGTCGCAGGCAGTAGATCGATCGCTTGCAGCGCAGGGAAAAGCGCTCCCCGACTGGGCAATAGGGCTCCACTGATCTGCATCCATAGGAAATGTAAAAGTGCCAGATTCGTTCCGATGGGTAACCCCTGCGCGACCGCGCACAGGGCTTCCATCGTTTGCGATATCGCTATGGCTAGTAGTGACATTCGGCTCAACTCCAGGCGAGGTAGATATATCCCTACTTTGCCACAGTTTCACCGAGTGGCAAGCTGATTTACCGGAAACTAAAGTAGCTAAAGACCGCAGAAACAGCTCCCATCAGAGAGCTTACTAAGCAAAGTTGAAACAGGTGGAAAGGTGAGGAGACAGGTTTTACCTCTACACTGTTCAAGACTATTCCCAGGGCTCTACCATCACCCGGTGGGACAAAAGTGTCGGATTTTATCTTTAAGAGGAGATCTCTTGGTGTAGGAAAGAGAGGTGGATGGTAGAGAAACTGATGGGCCCAGATCCCATTCTGCATGATGAAATCTGCCAGTACCGTTCCGTTGGCTATCAGGGAAACCCTGGGCAAGGGTTGCCCTTCCGGTCGGGCCGCATCGGCCCCCAGGATAATTTCCAGGGGCAAAGAGCCCAGACTTGGTATCTTTATGTAGGCCGAGTCCTTAGTCCATCGAAAAGGGTAGAATTCACCCCGCTCTCTAGAATTGAAATTGCGGAGATAGCGCTCATCGCCCTCCGTCCTCAGGTTGATAAAGATGGGTGAAGGTAAAGTGATTCGGTAGATACAGAATAGTACTACCAGCGACAGAAACAGTAACACCCATAAACGTCTATCTCTCCACTCCCTCAGAGTGTGCTGAAGCATATAACAAGCCTTTCTGCCTGATGTAGATTTTATCTCCTTTCCATCAGGTACAGTATCCTTTTGGAGTTCCGAATCTGTTCAAAACGCTTTATTACACGTTTACTTGGCGGTAAATCGAGCCATCCCGGACAAAGAGGAACCCATTGGGGTCCCGAAACGAACCGGGAATGTTGCCTTCAGTCATCATCCCTTTCCGATTGTGCATCTTGAACAGTGGGGCCCACATTCCCGTTTGTCGGGACCGGCGTGCTCATATCCTGGCCGGGTTCTTGTGCAGTTGCTTTCGATTCCGAAGAACCCTTGCCAAAGAATCCTACGATCCTTCCCCAGAACACCTTGAGCACAAACAATGCCCCGAACAGACTGGCGATGAGTATCTGAAGGATGTAGCTGCCGGCTCCCGGATCCAAATACGCATGCGCCTCCCGTGCCAGAAGCAGCGAGACCAACACAGCCAACAGGGCATACGAACTTGTCTTTGATACAAATCGTTTCAGCTTTATCATCATTACCCTCGTGATATTAAGTGGAGAAACCTTACTTCTCCTATTTTACCTCTACCCATCCCAGGTCTATGGCGTGAGCGTTGGGATCATCCTCCCACCACAACCGGCTCCCGTCCTCCGGCCGCCACAGCCCCAATGTGAAATGATACCGCCCCGGCTTCAATCCCCTCACCTCATCATCCTGATACACTTCCCCCACCCACCATCCGGAAGTTGATAACAAATGGTCAAACACCGCATACCCGGCCTCCTTCCTCTGCCCCTCCAACAGCGACTCGTCCTCCACTTCCCCGTGCATCCACAAAGTATAGTCCTCATCCATCTCCTCAAGACACCGGAAAAAGAGACTCATTTGAGCACAGCCGTTTTCCTGCCTGGTGAGACTGTACCCCAGAAACTCTACCTTGCCCCCCAAGCTCACACTGATCTTGTGCATTATCTGCTCTGCTATCCGCTCCTCTATCTCCCCAACCTTCTCCTCTTCACCCAACCCTTTGTAAGCCCCCTTGAATAACCCAAACTCATCTACCCGCCCCGGCTCGACTCCCTCCTCCACTGCCTCCTCGTAGAGTCTCGCTACTTCACTCCGCATCTCTCTATCAGCATAAACCTTCGCCAGATCATAGTAGTCATTCCAATTCCCGTCCCACGGACTGCTCACCTGGGCAAAGTCCATCTGGATAGGACCGTCATAATCGGTGCGCGGGTCTTGCAGCAGGTCCGGAAACACCAGGTCCACCACCCCGCGCCAGCCTACGTTATGCACCGTCTCCCTCAGTTCAGGCACCCTCAGCTCGATCACGTTCTGACCAGGGGCAGTCAGCGACCTGGCGATTCTGCGTTTTGTGGTCGTGTAGCGGCCTGATCCTATCACCCAGGTTCCCAGGTACTTCTTACGCCAGTAAGAGTTCGAGAGGTAGACCTCCACCCTGGTCTCCTCTCCCCTGGCCTTCCCCGTCCAACCAGCTACCAACTCCAAACTCTCCCTCTCCCTCAGATTGAACCGCAGAGTGAGCGGTTCAGTCGGGCTGATGATCTCGCTGCCTCCATAGCTGGCTTTACCAAAACGCCTGATAATGTGCCTCCGCCGACAAGGAATGCCCAAAGATGCCAGGCTAACTTGTGTCCTCGTCCCGTCATCCCCCTCCAACCTCAGATTGAGTGAGTACATCCCCCCAAGAAGGTAAGGATTGATGGCTATCACGGCGCTGCCCCGGTAATACTCCCCCTCCTCCCACAACCTGGTCGGCCCTATCTGCAACGTCTCTTGCACCTTGTAGCCACCGTTCCTCAGTTCCACCTGCATAGCATAGTCCTTCTCTGCCTCCCGCAGTTTCCGCCAGTAGGTAGTGACCTGGAGCTGATCGCCTGGCTTCGGGTTCCTATCATTCAAGTCGTAGCCCACGAACACCAACCCATCGTTGATGTCCACCGCAACTCTGTTCTGCGGCCGGGGCTCAGCCGCCAAAGGGCTCGGCCTCTCGGCGGGCACAACCTCTATCTCTCCCAGCCTGACCCTGTTCTCTTCATCCACCTCAACATCGCTCACCACCTCCAGCTCCTCTTCCTCATCTCGCACCCCCACCCATAAAGCGTGTCTGACCGGTGGATAGTCCACCGGCACCTCGACTTGGTATTCCTCCCTGATTACCTCCCCCATCCGCCACATCGAGGTCGGATAGGCCCCGTTCACCCCCTGATGGCTCTGGTCTATGCGATAGGTCTCGCCATGATACCCGTCAAACTGGGTGACCAGGGTGTAGTCCTCTTCCATCTCCTCCAGGCATTGCCAGAAGTAGGTGATGCGAAAGGTCGTTCGATGCGCCGGCATCAACTCGGCGTGGGCGTTGAGATACTTCTCCAGCCACGAAGGCCCCTGCTTCTTCTGGACCACCTCCTCCACATTGCAACCCAGAAACATCAACTTATCGTCAAAGTTAACCTTAGCTGGGTGTTCGATCCGGGGATTTTGGAGGATGGTGTTGGAACCCGCCTCGCGCAGATCGAAGAAGGAATAGCCGTAGACGGTCTCCGTAGGGTGGTTCCTGACCAGGTATTCTCTCAATTTCTCGTCGACCGATCCCGCATCACGAAGAATGTAGTGACTGTAGGATGGATCTGTTTGTATCCGGCTTGTCAGACCCTGAAGGCTCCTCACCACCGGCCAGGATCTGTCAGCATAGAAAATCATATAGTAATCCTCAAAATCTCCCATCACAATTGCGTTTCTATCCGTAACCTCATTGATCTTGCTACCTATCAGGAAACGATCGGCGTCTACATACACACTATGAAGACGTCTCAAGGCAACAGTTGCTTGCGTAGCAAGAAGATAACAGACGATTAAAAAGAATGGTACGGTCAACACCTGTTTGTTGAAAAGGACTTTTTCAGCAACAAATCTTGCTCCCAGGGCAGCAAGGATGGCAAAAAGTGGGCTAAAATCAAATACCATATCGAAATCATGGATGTAAACCATGTTGCTCAATGCCAGGTTCTGGCTGAGACCGAAGAGAAAAAGAGCTGCAATGGACATATCTTGGCTCGTCAGTTTCTTGTGAAGAGGCATGGAGATGAAATCTATGAGCCACACAACCGATAAAGTGCAGATAGTAGGGGTGAGGAAAAACTTGAAGCGGGCATATGCAATGGCATAGAAATCCCATCTAGTAAATACGTATATGCCTTCCGTAACGCCGCCGGAGATTGTCCTCTGCAGAAACTTGTCAAATAATTGTCCAACGCCTCCTTTCCCCACTAATAAGTAACTCCAGCCCAAGTGAGCAGCCAGGAGCATTACTGGCAAGAGGCCAAAAGATAGCACGAATTTTAGGTTTTTGGTCCCCCTGTACTCGCAGACCAGATAGTGCAAAAGAAGCGGCGGAACCACAAAGTAGGAAGGCCAGTCTGATAATGCAGCCAGGATAAAACTAGGGTATATGGCAGCATACCATTTCGTGCTCCTCGTTTCCACCCACCGTAGATAAGAAGCAATGGTCAGCCATGAGAAGAACGAACCCAAGATATGTGGAACAGGAAGCGCACTGTAATAGGCTTGCACCGGGAGCAGAGCAAAAAAGAGAGAGGCGATCAAAGCTATTCCCTTGCCACCTAACTTGCGGCCTAGCCAAAAAACAAGCGGTAGAAGCCCCAATGAGGTAAGTAGGGGGACCAGCCTGATGCTCCATTCATGGATGCCGAAGAGACGGTAGCTCAGCGATATTAACAGCGGTAGCAGAGGAGGATGGTCAACGCGGTAATGGAATGGCTTGGCCCATCCATGATGTTGGACCAGCCCGAGTTTGGTTTCAAGATAGCCGAACTTCAGGTAGTTTCGGGCCACGCCACCCCATTCGCACAGAGTGAAACCATGCCAGCCATCTAGCGGGACGCCGCGCAACGAAATGCCGTAATGAGTGCTATCCCATCCAGGTTCAGCTATTCTGTAGCAGCGAAGCACTGCAGCGAGTATCAGAATTGGAACGAGAACCAGATACTCTGCCTTCCCCTTCTGGCAAAGACGCTTCCAGAATGCCAGCACTCCTGTCCTCCTATCCGATGATGAGTGGAGATTCCGCCCTACTTCACCTCCACCCAACCCAAGTCTATGATGTGTCCCTCGGGATCATCCTCCCTCCACAGCCGGCTCCCATCCTCCGGTCGCCATAACCCCAGGGTGAAATGATACTGTCCTGGCCTCAACCCCCTCGCCTCATCATCCTGATACACTTCCCCCACCAGCCATCTGGAAGTTGGCAACAAATGGTCAAACACTGCATACCCGGCCTCTCTTCTCTGTCCCTCCAACAGCGACTCGTCCTCCACCTCCCCATGCACCCAGAGAGTGTAGTCTTCCTCCATCTCCTCCACACAGCGGAAGAAGAGGCCCATTTGAGTGCAACCATCGTCCAGCCTGGTGAGACCATAGCCCAGGAACTCCACCTTCCCTCCCAGGTTCACACTCATCTTGTGCGGTATCCGGCCGGCTATCCGCTCCTCTATCTCCCTAATCCTCTCCTCTTCCCCCGACGCCTCATAGGCTCCTTTGAACAACGAAAAGTCGTCAACTCGCTCCGGTTCAAGCCCCTCCTCCACCGCTTCCTCGTACAGTCTTACCACTTCGCCTTGCATCCCTCTCTCGGCGTAAACCTTCGCCAGGTCATAGTAGTCATCCCAATTCCTCTCCCAACGGGTGCTCACTTGGGCAAAGTCCATCTGGATAGGACCGTCATAGTCGGTGCGCGAGTCCTGTAGAAGGTCCGGCAAGACCAGGTCCACCCATCCTCGCCATCCTACGTTGTGCACCCTCTCCCTCAGTTCAGGCACCCTCAGCTCGATCACGTTCTCTCCAGGGGCCGTGAATACCTTGCCAATCTTCCGCTTCGTCACCCGATAATCCCCTGATTCCACCACCCAAGTTCCCAGGTATCTGTCACGCCAATAGGCATTCGAAATGTAGGCCTCCACTCTTGTTTCCTCCCCTCCTGCCCTGCCCGTCCAGCCAGCCAGGAGTTCTATAGCCTCTCTCTCTTTGAGATTGAAACACAGAGACAATGGCTTTTCTGGACTGAGGATCTCACCGCCACCGTAGTTTGCTTTCCCCACGCGCTTAATGATGTGCCGCCGCTGCCTAGGGTAGACACCCAGAGTGGCCAATCCAATCTCAGTTGTTGACTGACCACTGTCCAAGTCCAACTTCAGGGAGTATGTACCTTCGAGAGCGTATGGATTCACAGGAATGATGGTATCGGCCCGATAGTATTCACCCTCTTGCCATAGCCTGGTAGGGGCCAAGTCCACAAGCTGATCCACCTTATACCCACCATCTCCTATCTCAGCCATAATGGTGTAGTCCCTGCCCATTTGCCTTAAACTTTGCCAGTAGGTGGTTATCTTGAGTTCCTCGCCCGCTGTAGGGTCGCTCTTGTTCAGGTCATAGCCCAGAAACAGTAGTTCATCATTGATGTCCACCTCGACTTTGTTCTGCGGCCGTGGTTCACCCACCAAAGGCGACGGCCTCTCCACAGGTAGAACCTCTATTTCCCCTAGCCTGACCCTGTCCTCCTCATCTGCCTCAACATCGCTCACCACGTCCAGCCCCTCTTCTCCATCCCGCACCCCCACCCATAAAGCATATCTTATCGGTGGATAGTCCGCCGGTACCTCCACCTCGTATTCTTCCCTGATTATCTCTCCCACCCGCCAGAACGAAGTGGGATAGGCACCGTTGACACCTTGGTGGCTCTGCTCTATGCGATAGATTCTACCATACCGCCCTTCAAGCTGCGCTATGAGGGTGTAATCCTTTTCCAGTTCCTCCAGGCACTGCCAGAAGTAAGTGATTCGAAAAGTGGTGCGATGTTCCGGCAAAAGCTCGGCGTGGGCGTTGAGATACTTCTCCAGCCAGGAAGGCTCCCTTTTCTTCTGAACCACTTCCTCCACGTTGTAGCCCAGAAACATCAACTTGTCACCAAAGTTGATGCTGGCCGGATGTTCGATCTGAGGCCTCCGTACGACCACGTTAGACCCCGTCTCCCACAGATCAAACAGACAGTATTTGCCAAAGGTCTGCATGGGATGGTTCCTGATCAGATGCTCTCTCAAGTCTTTGTCCACTGGCCAAGTGGTGTCCATCACGTAGTGACTGTATGATGAATCCGTTTGCAACCGTCTACTGAGATCGTTGAGGCTGGTTGTAACTGACCATGGTCTATCGGCATAGCGAGCCAGACGTAGCTCTGGCTGGAATGAAGCTACCACTTTCGCCTTTTGATCCGTGATTTGGTCTATCTTGGTCCCCAAGAAATAGAGGTCGGGCACTATGACCCTGTTATGAAGGTGTTTCAGAGTTGAGATGGACTGCAAGCTACAAAAGTAGCAGATAGCCAGGCCGAACAGGACAGTCCAGAACCACTTGCCATGTAAAATTCTCTCAGTAATGTATTGCACTCCAAGAGCTGCAGCAATGACAAAGAAAGGAGTTATGTGAAAGAGCATAGTGTAGTCATGAACGTAGACCCAATTACTGAAGCTCAGATTGTGAGCAAATCCAAAGAAGCCCAAAGCGAGGAGGATGAAACCACTCTGCTTTGAGGAATTCTTTTGAAGAAGTGAGACAACGAGACGAGCAATTCCTAAGACCGAAAGAAAATAGATCACTGGAGTCAACATCAGCCTGGAACGCACGAGCCCCTGAATGAAGAAATCTGACACAGTGAATCTAGGAAAGTCCACCAGTGGGCCGGCGGATACTGTTCTGAAGAGGAACTGGTCAAACAGTCCTTTGAGGATTCCTGTGCCGCCTACCCAATAGGCCCAACCAAAGCAAGTAGCAAAGACGGCTATCGGCACCAAGCTAAACAGGATCACAAACCGCAAGTTCCTGAGCCTTCTATATTCGAACAATAGGTAGTGCAAAAGAATGACAGGAACTACAAAGTAAGCAACCCAATCCGAGAAGCTACCTAATACGAAGCTCAGGTACATCCCTAGGTAGTATCCCCTTGTTCCATACTCTACCCACCATAGGTAGAAGGCAAAGGTGAGCAATGAGAAAAATGTAGCCAGGATGAAACAATCAGGTATCCTGGAGTAGTAGGCATACATGGGGGTCATAATAAGAAAGAGGGACGCAAGCAAAGCTATCCTCTGAGTCGCCAGTTTTTTCCCCAGCAAGAACACCAGTACAAGGATGCCGGCGGAGCAAGTCACAGGAATCAATCTGGCACTCCAGGCATGGACACCGAAAAGCTGAAAGCTGAGTGAAAGAAGGAGGGGAAGTAGAGGGGGATGGTTCACATAGTAGGTGAAGCCGCCTTTTGGTTTGTCCCATCCATAATTGCTGACTGGGAAGATCTTGGTCGTGAGATACCCAAACTTTAAGTAGTTTTGAGCGAGAAGGCTATTTCCGGTCAGGATGAAGCTGTGAGGGGGCTCTTCCCAGCCAGGCTCATCTGATCTATAGGAGCCGATCACTATGCTGGCCACGAGGATGAGTCCAAAGATGAAGTATGCTATGTAAGAGGCAATCTTTGTGAAAGGGGAATGGAATTCATTTGAGACTCTTGCGAAACTACGTTTGGGTTTCGGAATCAGCATAGCCTACTTGACCTCTACCCAGCCTAGCTCCACGGCGTGTTGGTCAGGGTAATTTGCGAGCCACAACCGGCTGCCATCCTCCGGTCGCCACAGCCCCAGTGTGAAATGATACCGCCCCGGCCTCAACCCCTTCACCTCGTCATCCTGATACACTTCCCCCACCTGCCACCTGGAAGTTGGTAACAAATGGTCAAACACCGCATACCCAGCTTCCCTTCTCTGCCCTTCCAACAGCGACTCATCCTCAATTTCCCCGTGCACCCACAATGTGTAGTCCTCTCCCATCTCCTCCAGACACCGGAAGAAGAGACTGATCCCACGGTCATCTTTTTCCCCTCTCGGGCTATGACCCAGGAACGCTACCTTGCCTCCCAGATTCACGCTCATCTTGTCTGCTATGTGTTCTGCTACCCGCTCCTCTATCTCCCCAACTTTTCCCTTCTCCCCCAACGCGACGTAGGCTCCCTTGAAAAGTACCAGATCGTCAACCCGCTCCAGCTCCGCTCCCTTGTCCACTGCCTCCTCGTACAGCCTCGCTATCTCGCCATCCATCTCTCTCCCATCGTATACCCTCGCCAAATCATAGTAGTCGTCCCAGTTCCCCTCCCAACGGGTACTCACTTGGGCAAAATCCATCTGGATCGGCCCCGCATAATCGGTGCGCGGGTCTTGTAGGAGGTCTGGGAACACCAAGTCCACCCATCCTCGCCAGCCTACGTTATGCACCGTCTCCCTCACTTCAGGCACCCTCAGCTCGATCACGTTCTGACCAGGGGCAGTCAGTGACCTGGCGATTCTGCGTTTTGTGGTCGTGTAGCAGCCTGATCCTATCACCCAGGTTCCCAGGTACTTTTTACGCCAGTAAGCATTCGAAATGTAGACTTCCACCCTGGTCTCCTCCCCCCTGGCCTTGCCTGTCCAACCGGCCACAAGCTCCAGTGCTTCTCTCTCCCCCAAATCGAACCGCAGAGAAAGCGGTTCGTCCGAGCTGATGATCTCGCTACCGCTGTAATCGGTCTTCCCCACACGCCAGATGATGTGACGTCGCTGCCGGGAGTGGATGTCCAGAGTGGTCAGTTCGATCCTGGTATCCGACTGGTCGCTATCCAGGCATAGATTCAGGGAGTAAGTCCCACCAAGGAGATGAGAGTTGAGAGGGATTACGGTTTCGGCCCGGTAGTACCTGCCTCCCTCCCACACCCTGGTTGGGGCGATGTCCAAGACCTGGCTTACTTTGTATTTGCCATTTCGCACTTCCAACGAGATAGCATAGTCCCTACCTGTCTGCTTCAAGCTCTGCCAAGATGTGACGATCCGAAGTTTATCGCCTGGCGTCAGGTCGGCTTTGTTCAGGGCATAACCGAGGAAGAGGATCTCGTCTTCGACTGGAACTTCGAGTTTGGTTGCCACCGCTGGTGCTTTAACCAGACCCACCGCTCTCTCGGCAGGAGCAACTTCTATCTCTCCCACCTTGACCCGGTTGGACTCGTCGGTTTCGACCTCGCTGGACACACTCAGTTCTTCCTCGCCATTTCGGACTCTGACCCAGAGAGCGTATCGGATGGGGGGATACTCGGCCGGCACTTCCACCTGGTACTCTTCTCGGATGACTTCACCCTTTGACCAGAGAGAAGTTGGATAGATACCATTGACGCCCTGGTGGCTCTGGTCTATGCGATAGGTCTGGCCATGATGCCCTTCAAACTGGGTGAGCAGAGTGTAGTCCTTTTCCATCTCCTCCAAGCATCGCCAGAAGTAGGTGATGTGAAAGGTCGTTCGATGCTCTGGCATCAGTTCAGCGTGGGCGTTGAGATACTTCTCCAGCCACGATGGCTCCTTCTTCTTCTGGACTGTCTCCTCCACATTGTAACCCAGAAACATCAACTTATCGTCAAAGCTGACCTCGGCTGGATGTTCGATCATGGGGGTTTGGAGGATGGTATTGGAACCTGCCTCGCGCAGGTTGAAGAAGGAATAGCCATAGAAAGTCTCCACGGGGTAGTTTCTGACTAGGTGCTCTTTCAGATTTCCATCTATCCGCTCCGTGGATTCAGAGTCGGAGACGTACAAGCTGTAGCGCGAATCTGCGTGCGAGAGCCTTACCAGGGTGTCCAGGTCTGTCGTCACAGTCCAGGGCCTGTCGGCATAGAAACCCATACGATAGTCTAATGCAAAAGGAGCCATTACTTTGGCTGTTTCATCTGTCAGCGCACTTATCCGGGTCCCAATGAGATAGAGATCAGGCAACACACTTACCTGGTGGAGTAGTCTTAGGGTAGAAAACGACTGAAGAGCCAAACAGCAGCACACAACCAGCACAAAGGGAACAGCCCAAGTTATTCTATTCAGCAAAACCTTCTCAATAATGAACTCCACTCCGAGAGCAGCAGCGATGACAAAGAAAGGAAGCAAGTGAAAGAGCATGGTGAAGTCGTGAATGAAGACACTGCTGCGAAATAACAGATTGTGGCTGAGCCCGAAAAGGAGGAGGGCAAGGACGAAAGCATCCTGTCTGGAGGACTCTTTTTTAAATAGTCCAGCCACAAGGACTATACTTCCCACGATTGAAAGGAGCCAAACCGTTGGACTCAGGAACAGTTTGGAGCGTGTGTATCCGATAGCATAAAAGTCCCACCAAGTGAACACGAACTGGCCTTGGCGTGCGCCAGCAGAAATGGATCTGAACAAGAACAGGTCAAGCAGATCCTGAAGAACCTCTTTCCCTCCCAACAGATAGGCCCACCCAAGGTGGGCTCCAAAAAGTATGAATGGTAGGATAGCAAACGAGAATACGAATTTGAGGTTTCTGGTCTTTCTGTACTCATAGGTGATGTAGTGCAAGAGGATTGGCGGAACCACAAAATACGCTACCCAATTGGACAGTGCGCCAAGCACAAAGCTGATGTACATTCCAAAGTAGTGGCCGCCCTTTCCTGTTTCCGTCCAACAATAGTAGAAGAGAAAAGTCAGTAGAGAGAAGGATGTGGCTAGAATTTGCGTAGCCGGCAATTTGCTGTAATAAACGTACAAGGGAGTCAGACCGAGGAGGAAGGATGCGAGCAGGGCTGTCCTGCCTCGGGCCAATCTGCGCGCCAAAAGGAATACAAGTAGCAGCATAGCCGCTGACGAGAGCACAGGAACCAGGCGAGCACTCCATTCGTGGATACCGAAAAGCCTGAAGCTTGTGGAGATCAACAAGGAATTTAGAGGAGGATGGTCAAATTGATACTCAAAAGACTCTGGAGACTCGACCCACCCATGACTTATCATTCGCCCAAGCTTGGTTCTGAGATAGCCAAACTTGAGATAGTTTTGAGCTATGGTGCCACCTAGGACCACTTCAGTGCCGTGAAAGCCATCCAGCGGAGCCCTACCATGAGTATCATCCCACGCTGGCTCCGCGATTCTGTAACAACTGAGCACCATGGCCACTACCAAAATCAGGGCCAAGACCAAGTATTCCAAGATGTGCTTCTTAGAATCAGCGATCTTTGAGAGTGACATCTTCCTACTGCCAGAATCTATAAGGTTGAGTATCTGGCCGACGCCAAAACCTATCCCTTCAACCACAGCTTGGCTGCCAGCCATTTTAAGAGCGCGTAGAATTTGTGTCTGGTTTGGGAACAACTTCTTTTATCCATTCCCAGGTTTTGACCAGGCCTTCAGTCAAAGAGTATTGTGGTTTCCATCGCAGGTACTTCTCTGTGAGGCGAGTATCGAGTTTTATGTGAGGCGCGTCAAAAGGCCGTGGTTCAGTATAGTGCACTTTGGCGCTCCTGCCCACAACCGATTCGACTTCTTGCAACAGACGATTTAGAGAAATTGCCTCTTTACCACCGACATTGAACACTCGCTGGGCACCAAGGGGATATGTGGCGGCAGCTATCATGGCACGAACCAGATCCTCAACGTAGAAGTAGTCGCGTGTAATTTCACCGTCACCCCAAATAGTGATTGGCAAACCATAAGCCACCCGATATAGAAACACCGTAGGAGCACCCTGGTAACCTAGGGGGTTCTGACGTGGGCCAAAGGGAACAGAGGGGCGTAGAACTGCATAGTCGAGACCATGGAGGTGAGAATACATCCCGAGGTACCCCTCAACAGCCAGTTTGGTGATGCCATATGACGTGACAGGGTTTTTCGGATGATCAACAGCAATGGGCAGTTTTTCACTTATCCCGTAGACGGTTCCACCGGAGGACAAAAACACCATTCGTTTGATCCCTTCAATCCGGCAAGATTCTAGTAGGCGCACCGAAGGAATTAGACCGCTCTCGATATCAGCTATTGGATTCCGAATCGAGGTTTCAGGAGTGCCAGGCCAGGCAAGATGAAAGACAATATCTGCTCCAATGGCATATTCCCGTGCCAGGAAGTACTGAGATATATCCCCTCGTATGAAACGAACACCGCTAGGGATCGGATCGAATTGTCTCCGGTTGACATCAAGGACTGTCACACTCCATCCAGATGTCAAAAGCGCGTCCACCAGGTGTGATCCGATGAAACCATTTCCCCCAATGACAAAGGCCTTCATAATTACTACCTATTCTACTCTTTAATGCCCAAGGCTTGGCTTTGGATGAAAGAGACAGGGATATCGGTTGCTCTATCCCATACCTGGTGGGCAACCGGCCTTGCTGCGTCTGGACATAGCATAGACAGTAAAGGATACATGCCTTGATTGGCTCATAACCGCTGCCACTCGATAAGATCCAGTCCAAGGCACTCGGCCAGGCGCGCATTGCATTCAGCAAAGTAATCCACAAGATAGCGCTCTAGATCAGGCGAGAGGGTGGTATCGGGCTTATCACCCTTGTTGATTACCTGATGGAGTGTAGAGGGTATGAAATCAGAGGCAGCACCCAAAAAAGCATAAAGATCACGTACAAGGTCCACCGATCCAACAAATTGCTCGAACAACATGATTTTGATGCTTTCGGCCGGGAAATAGCGCTCATACATAGAGATATACTCTATATAACGCCCCCGCCTCAAATAGGCATAGGGTGAGACAGAGACCCGCTCATGGTCATAATCAAGCCACCGCTCTTCCTCATGAAGAAATGCCTCTGACATGGGCATAGTTTCCAGGCCATTGCTGACACTAAACCAATAATTGGAAATGGCCCTTTCAATTGGATCACGCAATATGAAAAGAAGCTTTGCCTTAGGGAAATGACGCGCGATGCGCTTAGCAGCCTTCTCTGACTCTATGTAACTAGCGCTTTTTTCACCCCGAAGCCAAGCACCCGCTTTGCCCTCGAAGAAATGATTCTGGTAATATTCCAACCCACGCGCAAACAGGGCATCAGTATGAAAAAACTTTGGCTCAGGCCTGACTGGTCTTGCCATCTCGATCTCAGGATGCTCTGCTAAGAGACAATAAAGATAACTTGTCCCTGATCGCTGGGCTCCCACAATAAAAAAGTGCTCAAACATGGGGACCGATGATCTCCTTCACATGATAGCTCTCGGTGGAACTGGTTTGATTCAGAAGCCGAACAGTGTATTCGCCAAGCATACTCAGAATAAGGATAACAATACCGTTGAAAAACGAAATGAGAACGACAACGGTTGTCCATCCTGGTACACGTACTCCGATGAATATTGCCTTCCACAGATAGTATAGGCCCAGCAAGAGACTCAGTGTTGAAATCACGATCCCCACCATGCTAACTAAACGCAAAGGATAGGATGAATAGTTGAAAAGGATCCGCATGACCAGTTCGGCAATCTTGAGCAGGTTGTAGTTGCTCTTCCCCACTCGTCGGCTTTGGTGCTCTACCCAGACATTGCTGGGATTGATAGAGAACATCAGAGCCAGACCTTGAATATAGGGATAATGGGTCCGATATGAACACATTCTATCAACGACATCCCGCCTTATAATTCGAAAGTTGGTGAGCACCAGACCTTTTGGCTGATGGAAAATTTGCCTGTTGGTTGCACGAATCAACAAGCTACCCAGCCGGCGATACCAGGGGTGCTTCTTCTTACGGAAACGACCGAAAACAACATCGTGACCTTCGCCTGCCTTATTGATAAGGTGGACGATCTCTTCGGGCGGGTTCTGCAGATCGTCATCCATCGTAATAACATAATCCCCCGTGCTTTCTTGAAATCCACAAAGGAGTGCAGTGTGTTGGCCATAGTTTCTGAGGAGATTGATGGCTACAATGTGCGGATTTGCGAGGGCCTTTTCACGTAGCACATCCCAACTCTGATCACGACTGCCATCATTGACTAGAATCAGTTCATGATTCCAACTGTGTCCCTCAAAAAAGGCCACGGTGCGATCTATGGTCTCCCCAACGGTAGAGGCGCTGTTGTAAACGGGGATCACCACGCTGTACTTGATCAACTTCTCTTGCTGATTCATTCCACTATCTACTCTGATCTTAGCAGCGGTCTTGCTTTCCCAACAGATTGCGCAACAGGCGAACTGCGGGTACGTAGTATGTAGATCAGCCCGCCCGGCAATCGCACGATCAACGCGATCGTGGCACCCGTTTCTACGCCGAACTGGGCCAAAAGGACCGAAGCTGCTGTTTCAGCTACTCTAACGCCAACGAGGGAGATCGGCAAACTATTAGTAAACCCAGTATCAGATTGCGGGTTGGATGAACCCAGAGGGTCAGAAGCAGTACACTCGCAATCAGAACTTTTAATATCTTATACTTGTTTAGAGTCGTCTTTAACTGTAGCATGGAGCACCCGCTCAGGCACCCTCTAAAAGAAACGCTTCCCCTTCTCGATGAGCTTCCTGGCCGCCGAATAAGGCTCCAGTTCCCGCCGGCCAATGCGCTCGATGAGCTCGTCCAGCTCCCCTACCCTTACCCGGCTCAGGAGCCTTCTCATCAGCTCTTGCTGGAGGATGTCGTTGAGCTCGCTCTCGATGCGCGCCCGCTCGCGCCGACAGAACGTCTGGCTCTCTTTCAAATAGACAAGATGAGCCTCGATAGCTTCAACCACGGCCTCAATGCCCTGGCCGTGCAGGGCTACGGTTTTCAAGATGGGAGGACGCCAGCCCTGCGCCTCGCTGGGCACCAGACCTGAATTTGAATCATTACAGGATGCCTCCCCTCCCATCATGACGCCGTGATGGAGGGCGGGCCGTGAGGCGTGGTCGAGGTCCAGCAACATCTGGAGAGCGATGACGGCGTTCTCAGCTCCCTCTCGGTCAGCCTTGTTGACGGTGAAAATGTCGGCAATCTCTAGGATGCCAGCCTTGATGGCCTGGATGTCATCGCCCAGGCCTGGAGCCTGCACCACGATGGTCGTATGAGCCATCTTGGCAATGTCCACCTCTGCCTGACCGGCCCCCACCGTTTCTACGAAGATCACCTCATAGCCCGCCGCATCCAGCACTTTGATGGCATCGGCGGTAGCGCGGGCCAGGCCCCCCAGACTGCCTCGGGTGGCCATGCTTCGGATAAAGATGCCAGGATCGCCTGAGAGCTCTCTCATGCGGATGCGGTCGCCCAGGATGGCCCCCCCCGAGAAAGGGCTGGTGGGGTCCACGGCAATGATGCCCACTGTTTTGGAAGAGTGAGCAGGCTGCCCACCACCTCCACGATAAACCTTGGCCAGCTCGTTGACGAGGGTGCTCTTGCCTGTGCCCGGTGCGCCGGTCACTCCTACGACGTGAGCCTGACCGGTATGAGGGTAAAGATCGGCCAGGGCCCTCCGCGCCTCATCTCCATCGTTCTCGATCATGGTAATGAGACGCGCCACAGCTCGCCGATCTCCAGCCAGCACCCGTTTTGCAAGGTCTGAACTCACTTCCTTCTCACATTCTCCTTGATGAAGCTGATAGTCTCTTCAGTGGACGTGCCTGGTCCAAAGATGCCAGCGATGCCAATGTCTTTCAGGGCTGGCACGTCGTCGTCCGGGATGATGCCGCCTGCTACCACCAGAACATCGTCCAGGTCGTTCTCCACCAGAAGCTTCATCACGCGTGGAAAGAGAGCCATGTGCGCCCCCGAAAGGATGCTCATACCGATGACGTCCACGTCCTCCTGAATGGCCGCCTCGACGATCATCTCAGGGGTCTGGCGCAGGCCGGTATAGATGACCTCCATGCCCGCGTCGCGCAGGGCGCGGGCGATGACCTTAGCCCCCCGGTCGTGACCATCGAGGCCTGGTTTGGCAACGAGTACCCGAATCATCTTTTCTGTCACCTTTGACCTCCTGGCTCGTTGATTGCCTGTCCATTATGGGCTTGGCAAAAGCTCGAAGAGTACGAGGGGTATCCCCTCGCCCACATCTTTCCCCGTCAGGGCTCGATCCAGTGGCCTGGTCTCCCACCCGACTGAGCGAAAAGAGAATATGGAGGGACACCCCCCACGCCCCCCGACCTGCTACGCAGGTCCATTATACAACAAATTGGCGATATTGGGAAAAAAGAACGAGCCTATCCTTTGAAGGGCAGGCTCATCCATGATAGTCAGAATCATACGAACGGCGATCTTTTTACTCTGGCATCTAGGGCCACGGAACAGGATAGCTTGTCATGAGCGTGGTCGAATGGCTTGTCATGAGCGTAGTCGAATGGCTTGTCAGCAACAACCAAAAAGGGCTTACATGGGCAGCCAATGCAGGGATTCAAGGCGTAATCCACCCCTTCGCTCCCAGATTCGGTCTGGGTTGATTTACACGCTATCGGCCACTATTGCACCACGGTTGCGGTGCGGGCGGCACAGGTCAGCGACGGGCACCTTGCTGCTCTTGGACTCAAGCCTCTTTATTACCCTCTGCTGGCTCCTGATCCTCTTCGTCTTGTCCAGACACAGCTTCGCGGAACTCGCTGATAGCTCCCCCCAAAGCCCCGCCGATATCACGCAGCCGGCTGGCGCCAAAGATGATGAGGACGATGACCAGGACAATCAACAATTCGGGTAGACCTATTCCTTGCAATCCAAACATATTCACCTCCA